>JBKPSV010000175.1:0-13388 GCA_046735215.1 Pseudomonadota bacterium
ACTGCCGTTGACCCAGGCCGTGCCGTTGATCAGGATGCTCCACCATGCTGCTGCTGATCGACAACTACGACTCATTCACCTTCAACCTGTACCACTTCCTGGGTGATGTCGGCGCAATGTGTGAGGTGTGGCGCAACGACAAGATCAGCGTGGAGGATGCGCTGGCACGCGCACCGGAGGCCATCGTGCTGTCTCCGGGCCCGTGCACGCCGAACGAGGCCGGCATCTGTGTTGACCTGATCACCGCAGCGGCGGGCAAGATTCCAATTCTCGGCGTGTGTCTAGGCCACCAGGCGATCGGCCAGGCACTTGGCGGCCAAGTGGTGCGCGCGCCGGTACCGATGCACGGCAAAGTCAGCCGCATCTTCCATGCCGGGAGCGACATCCTGGAAGATATACCATCGCCGTTCACCGCCACCCGCTACCACAGCCTGATCGTCGATCGCGCCAGCCTGCCCAGTGTGCTGGTGCCAACTGCCTGGACCGAAGATGGACTGTTGATGGCGATGCGCCATCGCTCTTTGCCCATATTTGGCGTGCAGTTCCATCCGGAGAGCATCGCCAGTCAGCAGGGCCATGAGCTACTGGCCAACTTCCTCCGTCTCGCGCGCGGCACCAACGCCCCAGCTCGGGCGGCCTGACCGGCAGCGTGTCCAACAATCTCAAGCCTTTCCTGGCGCGCCTTGCCATCGGGGAGACGCTGACCGATACGGAATCGGAGGCGGCGTTCGACATCATCATGTCGGGTGAGGCAACGCCGGCGCAGATCGGCGCCCTGCTGATGGCGATGCGCCTGCGCAGGGAAACGGTCGCCGAGATCACCGGCGCGGTCCGCGCCATGCGGGCGCGGATGACGGTGGTCGCGGCACCCACGGATGCTATTGATGTCTGCGGCACCGGAGGTGATGGGGCCGGCACGTTGAACGTATCGACTGCCGTGACCTTCGTGGTTGCCGGATGCGAAGTGCCGGTCGCGAAACACGGCAATCGCGCGCTGTCGTCACGGACCGGAGGAGCCGATGTACTGACCGCACTCGGCGTGAATGTGGACGCGCCGCTGGAGCGGCTGCCGGACATTCTGCGAGCCGCCAACTGTGCTTTCCTGTTCGCTCCCCGCCATCATCCGTCGATGCGCCATGCGGCGGGCCCGCGGGTGGAATTGGGCACCCGCACGATCTTCAACCTGCTTGGCCCCCTGGCGAACCCCGCGCGCGTGCGTCGCCAGTTGACCGGGGTATTCGCCCCCGATTGGGCCGCCCCCATGGCCGAAACGCTGGGGCGTCTGGGCAGCGAGTGTGTCTGGATCGTGCATGGTCAGGGACTCGATGAGCTCACCGTCGCCGGCGAGAATCAGATCGTCGCCTGGCAGGATGGCGAATTGCGTCGCTTTGCGGTCTGCCCGGAAGACGCGGGCCTGCCGCGTGCGCCAGTTGAGGCGATCCGTGGCGGTGACGCAGCGCTGAACGCCGCAACGCTGCAGGCGTTGCTTCAAGGTGCAACCGGCCCATATCGCGATACGGTGCTGCTGAATGCCGCCGCGGCGCTGGTCGTGGCGGCCCGCGCCACAGATCTTCGAGAGGGTGTTGCTTTGGCGGGCCGCTCGATTGCATCAGGTGCCGCCCTTGCCGCGTTGGAGACGCTGCGGCGCGAGACCACCGTGCACTGAAGGACAAGATGCCAGATACCGCCAATCTTCCGGCTTCCGACGTGCTGGCGAAAATCTGCTCCGACACGCGTGCGGCGGTGGCGGAAGCGAAAAGCAAGGTCAGTCTGGAGGCGCTGCGCCTGCAGATTGCCGTTCGAGGCGAGGCCCCGCGCGGGTTCGGCTCGGCACTGAAGCAGGCAGTCGCGGAAGGCCGCTATGGCCTGATCGCGGAGATCAAGAAAGCGTCCCCTTCCGGGGGTCTGATCCGGCCCGACTTTGACCCTCCTGCGCTGGCCCGTGCTTACGTTGACGGCGGCGCCGCCTGCCTGTCGGTATTGACCAATGGACCACATTTCCAGGGCAGCTCCGGACATCTGCAGGCTGCGCGCGATGCCGTGGACCTGCCGATACTGCGCAAGGATTTCGTTCTGGAGCCGTGGCAGGTCTACGAAAGCCGTGCCATGGGCGCTGACTGCATACTGCTGATCCTCGCAGCATTGACCGATGCCCAGGCGCGTGAACTGGAAGCGCTCGCCCGTGCGCTGGACATGGACGTGTTGGCAGAGGTGCATGATGAGCGCGAACTGGACCGGGCGCTCGGGCTGGAGACCCAACTGATCGGCATCAACAATCGCAACCTCAAGACCCTGGTCACTGACCTTGCGGTTACCGAGCAGCTTGCTCCGCTGGTCCCGGCGGACCGATTTCTCATCGCCGAGAGCGGCATCCGCAGCAACGCCGACCTGCAACGTCTGTCATCTGTCGGCACTCAGTGTTTCTTGGTAGGCGAGGGCCTGCTGCGCCAGCAGGATGTGGCCGCGGCAACCCGCGCGCTGCTAATCGGATCATGACCGGCGAGTTCACCCATTTCGACGCCCGCGGTCAGGCGGCAATGGTCGATGTCGGCAGTAAGCCGGTCACCGGGCGCACCGCCACCGCTCGGGCACGCGTGGTTATGCAACCTGCCACCGCCGCACTGATCCGCAGCGGCGGCGCCAAGAAGGGCGACGTGCTGGGCGTGGCTCGCATCGCTGGCATCATGGCCGCGAAGCGGACGTCAGAGCTGATCCCGCTCTGCCACCCGCTGCCGATCAGCGCCGTCTCGCTGGAACTGACGGCAGCCGATGATGCCGTCGATATCGCCGCCACGGTGCGCACGACGGGCCAGACCGGAGTGGAAATGGAGGCACTGACGGCAGCCTCGGTGGCCGCGCTCACAGTCTACGACATGTGCAAGTCGGTGGACCGCGGCATGCGGATCGAGGCACTGCGATTGACGCACAAGGCAGGCGGCAAGTCGGGTGAGTTCACCCAGGAATGAAGCGTGATGACCGGAGGCGGAACCGCCACCAGTCTGAATCACGCAACGAACCAAACCCTGTTCGACCTCGCAATCATCGGCGGCGGCATCAACGGCTGCGGGATTGCCCGCGACGCGGCAGGCCGTGGCCTTTCCGTGCTCCTGCTCGAGCAGGGCGATCTGGCCAGTGGCACCTCGTCGGCTTCCACCAAGCTGATCCACGGTGGCCTGCGCTATCTGGAGCATTACGCGTTCCGCCTGGTGCGGGAGTCGCTCGCAGAACGTGAACTGCTGCTGCGTGCCGCGCCTCACCTGATCCGCCCGATGCGCTTCGTTCTGCCGCACCATGCGGGAATGCGGCCTCGCTGGCTGATCCGGCTCGGCTTGTTCTTGTACGATCACCTGGGTGGGCGCGAGATCCTGCCCGATACGCGCACGGTGGACCTGGCCTCCGATCCGGCTGGCGCGCCGTTGCGGAGCGAATTCCGGCGCGGCTTTGAATACTCCGACTGCTGGGCCGATGATGCGCGGCTTGTAGTGGCCAACGCGCTTGATGCCGCCGCGCGAGGCGCGGACATCCGCCCCCGAACCCGCTGTGCGCAAGCAACTCATCAGGACGGCCTCTGGCACCTGACGCTCTCGAATGACGCAACGGCGGTGGCCAGGGTGCTGGTGAATGCCGGTGGGCCGCAGGTAACGCAGGTCTTGCTCGAGGTGGTTGGTCAGAACGCACATCGCCGGGTCAGGCTGGTCAAGGGCAGCCACATCGTTGTGCCGCGTCTCTGGCAGCATGACCGCTGCTACATCTTGCAGAACGTGGACGGTCGGGTCTGTTTCGCGATTCCGTACGAACGGGACTTCACCCTTATCGGCACGACGGACGAGGACTTCGCAGGCGATCCGTCAAGCGTGACGTGCTCGGCCGAAGAGGAAGCATATTTGTGTGACGTGGTAAGCAGCTATCTCCGCGTGCCGGTCACACCGCGGCAAATCGTCTGGCGCTACGCCGGCGTGCGACCACTGCTGGATGACGGTGCGTCGAAGGCGCAGGAAGCGACCCGCGATTACCTGTTGGATTTCCAGCAACCGGCGCTGCTGTCCGTGTTTGGCGGTAAGATCACGACCTATCGTCGCCTGGCCGAAGCCGCGATGGCAAAGCTGGCTTCACTGTTTCCCGGTATGCCCGGCCCTTGGACATCGTCCGCCTCGTTACCCGGCGGCAGTTTCCCCTGGGATGGCCTGAACGATCTTCGTTCCGAACTCGTCGCGCGCTTTCCGTTCCTGGCGGAAAGGACGTGCGACCGCCTTGCCCGTGCCTACGGCACGCTGGCTGCGGAACTGCTGGGTGACGCGCGTCGCCCAGAGGATCTCGGACGCTTCCTTTGCGCCGACCTGACAGAGCGCGAGGTCGACTGGATGACGCGGCATGAATGGGCGCAGACTGCCGACGATGTGCTGTGGCGGCGCAGCAAGCTTGGATTGCGCGCCGGCGCGACGGAAGCCGCTGTCGTCGCTGGCTATCTATCCGGTGCCAGCTGCCGGCGAATGGCACAAGCCCTGTAGCACTTTCACCGTCATGGTCGGCCCCGTGCGGCGACCGATGGCCGAGACGAGTCCAGCCACGACGATCTCGGACATCAGCGCTCGTCTTGCGCTGACCCGTTGCCCAGCGTTACTCCCGCGAAAAGCTGATCTTGAAGGTGAACCGATGCGTGTGAAGGACGTGAAGAAGGTGGTGCTGGCCTACTCGGGCGGGTTGGACACGAGCGTCATCCTCCGCTGGCTCCAGGTGACCTATCGCTGCGAGGTCGTTACCTTCACCGCCGATCTCGGCCAGGGCGAGGAGCTGGGGCCGGCACGGCAGAAGGCGCAGATGTTCGGCGTGAAGGAGATCTTCATGGACGACCTGCGCGAAACCTTCGTCCGCGACTTCGTCTTCCCGATGTTCCGCGCCAACACGCTGTATGAGGGCCAGTATCTCCTTGGCACCTCGATCGCCCGCCCGCTGATCGCGCAGCGGCAGATCGAGATCGCCGAACAGGTCGGCGCCGATGCGGTGGCGCATGGTGCGACCGGCAAGGGCAACGACCAGGTCCGCTTCGAGCTCAGCTATTACGCGCTCAAGCCGGATATCAAGATCATCGCACCTTGGCGGGAATGGGATCTGACCAGCCGTACGCGCCTGCTGGAATTCGCCGAACAGAATCAGATCCCGATCGCCAAGGACAAACGCGGCGAGGCACCGTTCAGCGTCGACGCAAACCTGCTGCACTCTTCCTCCGAAGGAAAGATCTTGGAGGACCCCGCAATCGAGGCGGACGAAATTGTCTATCAGCGCACAATTCGCCCAGAGGACGCACCGGACCGGCCGACAGTCATATCGGTCGATTTCGAATGCGGTGATGCTGTCGGCATCGACGGCGTACGCCTGTCGCCGGCTGCCTTGCTGACCAGGCTGAACGAACTTGGACACGCCAACGGCATCGGACGGCTCGACCTGGTGGAGAACCGTTTCGTCGGCATGAAGTCACGCGGCGTATATGAAACACCAGGCGGTACTATTCTGCTGGCGGCGCATCGCGGTATCGAGAGCATCACGCTCGATCGCGAAGCGGCGCATCTCAAGGACAGCCTGATGCCGCGCTATGCGGAGTTGATATACAACGGCTTCTGGTTCAGCCCCGAACGACGAATGCTGCAGGCGCTGATCGACGAGAGTCAGAAGAGCGTGTCCGGTCGCGTGCGCCTGAAACTGTACAAGGGGAACGTCGCGGTGATAGGTCGCGAGTCACCGAACACTCTTTACGCGCAGGACGTTGTCACCTTTGAGGAGGATGCCGGCGCCTACGATCAGTTCGACGCACAGGGATTCATCAAGTTGAATGCGCTCAGGCTCCGTCTGGGCGCAGCGGCCGGTCGGCGAGGCGGCAGCTTGTGATGTAACGCGATGCGCGCTGAGGAGTCCGGGTCATTGGATCAAAGGATCGGGTGATGCATCGACGTTCACTGCTGATTGGCGGTTCACTGTCACTCGCGGCAGGAGCCGCAGCGGCCAATCCTACCCGGGTCGTGCTGGAGCTCTTCACGTCGCAAGGCTGCTCCTCCTGCCCGCCGGCCGATGCGCTGCTTGGCCAGTTGGCGCGGCGTTCCGGCGTAATCGCACTTGCCTGGCATGTGGACTACTGGAACAGCCTGGGCTGGCGCGACCCATTCGCCGGCCGGTGGGCGACCGAACGCCAGCGCGCCTATGCCGCGCAGCTCGGCGCCGAGGTGTTCACACCTGCTCTGGTGGTGAACGGCGGCACGGTCCTGGTCGGCTCGGAGCGTAAGGCAATCGAATCCGCGATGGCCGCGCAGGGCGGCCTTCCGGTTGCCACGACCATAGACCGAGGCGCGGACGCTGCGGAAATCAGCATTGCACCAGCACCGGGTCGGGTGCGGGCGCTGCGCATCGTCTACGATCCTGAACACGCCACGCGGGTGAGCGCGGGCGAAAACCAAGGCGCTCGCCTGACCGAGTATCGTATCGTGCGCTCGGTCGAGACCCTGGCCGAGTGGGATGGCGCCAGCCGAACTCTTGCAGCCGCGCTGCCGGCGCCGGGCCAAGGCTTGTCCGTGCTGGTGCAGTCAGCAGACCTCAGGGTGATCGGCGCGGCTGACTTGTCACCCGCCTGATCCAGATGAGCGCCGCGTTTGCCGAGTTGGTGCACGGTTCAGCTCGGATCAGAGCGTTGTCACTTCGAGAAAGACCAATCTGTGTCCGGCGCTACGTCAATCTGAACGCACGATGGGCGCAATGGCGGGACGCAATCTGCAATCAGCCATCTGTAGCCGGTGCGGTTGACCAGAAGCTTGACGCGCGGTCGCAAGGGCACCCAATGCCCGAATGCCGTGGTGTTCGCTCGCCAGCATTGTCGCGGTGACCGCCGAGAGGAAATCCTGCGTGCCGTTGCGCACAGCGCGCTCGAGCCAGATTATGGCCTCTGCCACGCGACCCAGAGCGAGCAATAAGCTGGCCAGATTGTACTGGCCACGAAAGTCGCCGCCCGCAGCTGCACGATGGTACCATTGGAAGGCCGCCGGCACGTCGCGAGGAACCTCCCAGCCTTCCTCGTAAAAGCGTCCGATCATGTTCATCGACTTGGCATGCCCCTGATCGGCCGCGGCCCGGTACAGCGACATCGCCTTTGTGCGATTCGCCGCAATGCCCCGACCACGCAGCACAAGGTTGGCCAGGTTGAACTGGGCCCAATCGAGGCCCTTTTCCGCGGCGCGCTCGTACCATCGCGCTGCCAGTGAATCACCTTGCGCGACGCCGCGACCCAATTCGTGGCATCGTCCCAGCATGTTCATCGCCTCGGCGCAGTCGGCCTCGGCTGCCGCACTGAACCAGCGAGCTGCCCCAGCCGGATCCGCCGGTGTTCCACGGCCGTCGAGCAGGCACTGGCCCAGCAAGAGCTGGGCCTCGACCAGCCCGTAGCGTGCTGCTGCTGCGATAACCGGCAACGCCTGATCCGGCTTGCCATGCAATATCGCCTTCAGCTGTGGCCTCGAAAGGCCGCGAACCTCCGCGAAGGCAAGACGCGATCGCTGCATAACCCACCCTTGGCAAGCCGGTCACGATGGGTTAATGCGAATGCAACTGAGAATCAATCTTAACATCGGGTCCGATGCAGCCACACACCGAACAACAGACCGGGACAGAGCTCCCGCCCCTTCGCATCCTGGTCGGCAGCGCGATGGGCATCGCACTTGCACAAGGCGCCGCCGCCCAGCCACCCCCATCGCCGGTGTCATCGGACGCAGCGGTGGAATTGCCGCCGATCGCGGTGCAGGCCGAGGACGGCCGCAGTGGCTATCAAAGCGCCATCCCGTCCTTGCCGAAACTCACCCAGCCGCTGCTCGACACCCCGCAGTCGATCACCGTGATCCCGGAACAGCTGATGGAGGATCAGGGCACCATCGCGGTGCGCGACGCGCTGCGCAACGTGCCTGGCATCAGCCTGGCTGCCGGTGAAGCCGGATCGCAGGGAGATAACCTGACGCTGCGCGGCTTTGCTGCGCGCAACGATTTCTATCTCGATGGCATCCGCGACTTCGGCAGCTACTATCGCGATCCGTTCAACCTGCAGGACATCGAGGTGCTGAAAGGGCCGGCCTCGATCCTGTTCGGCCGTGGCTCCACCGGCGGCGTGATCAACCAGGTCAGCAAGCAGCCGCAGCTCAAACCGATCCAGGACCTGAGCACCTCGATCGGAACTGCCGGCACCTATCGCTTCACCAGCGATCTAAATGCGCCGATCGAGGGCATGAACGGCGCCGCGTTCCGTCTGAACCTGATGGGCCACCTCAACGGCATTTCCGAACGAAACGCCGCCGAGTATCGCCGGCTTGGCATCGCCCCTTCGCTGGCTTTCGGCCTGGGCACCGACACGCGGCTTTACCTCAATTACTTCCACCTGCAGGAATACAACACGCCGGACTACGGATTGCCCTGGCTGTTCTCTGCCCCTGCGCCGGTCGAACGGCAGAACTTCTATGGCTTTCCCAACAACGACTTCTTTCGCACCGGCGTAGACATCGGCACAGTTCGCTTCGAGCATGACTTCAACGAGAACGTGACCTTCCGCAACCAGTTCCGCTACGCCAACTACCAGCGCGCTGGCCGGATCACCGAACCGCTGGTGATCTACACCGGCATCACGCCGTTCACGCCAGTGAGCCAGATCCGGGTCAACCGCAACATGATCTCGGTAGCCAGCACCGAATCATATGTGGTCAATCAGTCGGACGTCACCGTGCGGTTCAGGACCGGACCATTGGCACACACCGTGGTCGCGGGCGTGGAGGTCGGCCGCGAAACGTCCATTCCGACGCGCACCACGTATACCGGCGTGCCGGGAACCAGCCTGATCGCACCGAACATGGACCAGGCGTTCGCCGGAACTTCGCGCATCAGCACGCAGATCAACAATGCGTCGAACACCTATTCCGCCTACGCCGTCGATACCATCGACTTCGATGAGCATTGGTCGCTGTTGGCGGGTCTGCGCTGGGATGTCTTCGACACCACCTATGACCAGTTCATCGCTCCGGCGGCGGTACATCTCAGCCGCAACGACAGCATGCCAAGCTGGCGCGCCGCCATCGTGTACAAGCCGCGACCAAACGGCAGCATCTATTTCGCCGCGGGCACTTCATTCAATCCATCCGCCGAATCGCTGTCGCTTGCGGCAAGTACCGCTGGGTTGGCGCCGGAAGAGAATCAGTCCTTCGAACTCGGCACCAAGTGGCTGTTGAACGACGGGCGTCTGACGTTGAATGCATCAGGCTTCCAGATCACCAAACTGAATGCCCGCGTGCCTGATCCGTTCAACTCCGCGTTCAACATCCTGGGCGGTACTCAGCGCGTACGCGGCTTCGAAATCGGCCTCAGCGGCAACCTGACAGAGAACTGGGAGATATTTGGCGGCTATGCCTTCCTCGCCAACAAGGTTGTGTCGTCCACGCTTCCCGCGACGGTAGGCAAGCCGCTCGGCAACACTCCGCAGAACACCTTGAGCATTTGGAGCACTTACTATCTGCCCTGGCACGGACTCGAGGTTGGCGGCGGCATTCAGTATGTCGGCAGCCGCATCGCCAGTTCGACGCCGAACACGACCACCGGCTTGATCGAGGTCGCGCCCGGTTACGTCACCGTGCAGGCGATGGCGAAGCTGCCGGTCAGGCCCGGCCTCGATCTGCAGCTCAACGCCTATAACCTGACCAATACACGCTACTACGATCTGCTGCATCCGGCGCACGTTGTGCCCGGCGCAGGGCCGTCGGTGCTGCTCACCGCGAACTTCAGGCTGTAGCCTTGCTGGTGACGATCGCCGACGTGCTGTCGCCCGAGCAGGTGACGAAGTGCCGCGAAGCGCTCGCAGCAGCAGCGTGGGTCGATGGCCGACGGACCGCAGGGCACCAGTCGAGCAGGGTGAAGCGCAATCAGCAGGTCAACGATGCCGATCCCGCTGCGCGCGAATCGCAAGCGATCGTTCTGCATGCGCTGGAGCGGTCAGCCGGCTTCGTCTCCGCGGCGCTGCCACTCAAGGTGTTCCCACCGTTGTTCAACCGCTACGCCAACGGCGAGGCGTTCGGCACCCATTTCGACAACGCCGTCATGCAGCTTCCGGGGACGCCGCACCGGCTGCGCAGCGACCTCTCGGCCACACTGTTTCTCTGTGATCCTGCCGATTACGACGGCGGCGAACTTGTGGTGGAGGACACTTACGGCGCGCATGCCGTGAAACTCCCCGCGGGCCACATGGTGCTGTATCCGGCAAGCAGTCTGCATCGTGTGACGCCAGTCACGCGCGGCGAGCGATTGGCGGCATTCTTCTGGATCCAGAGCATGGTGCGCGACGACGGCCATCGCACGCTGCTCTACGATCTCGACACAGCGATCAGGCATGTCGCCGCCGGCCTGCCGGAGCATCCTGCGGTCGTGCAACTGACCGGTGTCTACCACAATCTGCTGCGCGGTTGGGCGGAGACGTGAACGTGTCCCGTGCCTTCCTCCGCCGCGTACATCGCTGGCTGGGCCTTTGCCTCGCGCTGCCGATGCTGATCCAAGGGTTGAGCGGTGCGCTGCTGGTGGTCAGGCCATGGCTGCCTAATCCGGGTACGTCCATCGCGGCCGGCCAACCATCCAGTCCCGGCACCATCGTCGCCGCAGCGCAGGCGCACGTGCCCCCCGGCCTGCGTCCAGCGCGCTATGTTCCGCCCGCCGCACTGGGCCAGCCGGCGCAGGTCGGTTTCGTCGCGGCTTCCGGGCTGCGCGGGCCGCCGCTGGATGTGTGGGTAGACCCTGTGTCGCTCGGGGTGCTGCAGGCGCCGCCGATGGCCACAGCCTTCGAGTGGCTGCGCTCGCTGCACACCAACCTGCTGCTCGAAGGGCGCACCGGGCGTTCCATCGTCGGGTACGCCGGTGTCGGTCTGATCCTGCTGGCTGTCGTTGGCATTCCACTGTGGTGGCCAGCCCGCGGGCATTGGCGCGAAGCATTCGTCGTTCCGGCGACACGCGGGAGGGTGTTGCATCGCCGCCTGCATGCCGCGGCCGGAGCCTGGAGCGTTCTGCTTCTGCTGGTGATGGCGGCGACCGGCGTGGTGACGGCATTTCCGCAGACAGCCCGTGCCACGCTTGGGTTGCCCCAACCCCCAGCACGCGCCCCGCAACCGGTCGGCGTGCCGCCATCGCCCGCCGAGATCGACCATGCGGTGGTCGTCGCCACGGCGGCAGCGCCCGGACTGTTGCTGCGCCTGGTGGTGCTGCCGCCCAGGCGCACCGTTCCAATCCGCATTCTGCTGATGCCACACGGGGCGGAAGGCGTATCCGCTACGGTCACTGCCGCCGTTGATGCCGAGGGGCGCCTCACCTCGCTGCTGGACGCCGGTTCTATGCCAACCAGCGAACAGGCGCTGCGCTGGGCGCACGACCTGCACTTCGGAGCAGGCCAGGGGGCCGTCTGGCGGATGCTGACCGTGCTTGCAGGCCTGCTCCTGCCGGTCTTCGGCGTGACCGGGGCCGCGATGTGGCTGTACCGGCGGCGACGCCAGGCGCCAGTGCTTCAGCCAGGCGAATAAGAAGGATCAGACGCGATGCCGACCAATGTCCAACTGCCGTCGCCAGATCTTACCCCCTGGCACATGTTTCAATCCGCCGACATCGTCGTGAAGGCGGTCATCGTCGCGTTGCTGCTCGCATCGGTCGTCACCTGGACTGTTCTGCTCGCCAAGTGGCTCGAGCTGTCGTTGGCCAACCGGCATTTGCGCGCGCTGCGCGGCGTGGCCAATGCCGAGACGAGCCTGGACGCGTTCGGCGCGCGACAAGGCGCCGATACGGGTCCGGTCGGTCTGCTGCTGGCATCCGCACGCACCGAACTCGAACTGTCGGACGATCTGCCGGCGGACGGGATCAAGGCACGCATTGCACTGCGGCTGCAGCGGGTCGAGGCGCTGCTGGCACGGCGCATGGCACGTGGTACGGGCGTGTTGGCCTCCATAGGCTCGTGTGCGCCCTTCATCGGCCTGTTCGGGACCGTCTGGGGCATTATGGACAGCTTTGTCGGCATCTCGCGCATGCAGACAACCAACCTGGCGGTGGTGGCGCCGGGCATTGCCGAGGCATTGCTCGCCACGGCATGCGGTCTGATCGCGGCCATCCCTGCCGTGGTCATTTACAACGTCTTTGCCCGCGTCGTTGCAGGCTACCGGCTGCTGCTCGGCGACCTCGCCACGGCGGTGCTTGCGCTGGCATCGCGTGACCTGGACCGCGCGGCGCCGCGGCCGATCCTGCTGCGCAGCGCGGCGGAGTAGTCGCATGAGCCTGGAAATGGGTTCCGACGAACTGGAAGAAGCCCACGACATCAACGTCACACCCTTCATCGACGTGATGTTGGTGCTGCTGATCATCTTCATGGTGGCCGCACCACTGGCGACCGTCGACGTGAAGGTTGACCTTCCCGCCTCCGCGGCGACCCCCGAGCCACGTCCGGCCAAGCCGATCTTCCTGACCGTGCAGGCCGATCTCACCCTGCGGCTAGGGGACGCCGTTGTACAGGCGGATGCACTCGGCGCAGCGCTGGATCAGGCAAGCGCCGGCGACCGCGAGCAGCGCGTCTTCCTGCGTGCCGACAAGTCGGTGAGCTACGGCGATCTGATGCAGGCGATGGATAACCTGCGCGGCGCCGGTTACCTAAAGGTGGCATTGGTCGGGCTGGAGCACGCCGCCGCGCCATGATCAACCCGGCATGGCAGGACCGTGACGAGGTCGTGCGGTGGTCAGTCTGCCTGCTGATTGTCGCCCTGGCGCATGTCGGCGGGGGGTTGCTGCTCGTGTCGCTCAGGGCTCGCCCGCCTGCCGTCGGCGAGGCACCTACAGTGATGCTGGATCTGGCGCCGCTCACCGCGCCGCCACCGGCCGAGACCCCGCCGCAGAAACAGCCGCCGGTGGAACCGGAACAACCGACGCCGGAACCGCTGGCTGCGGCACCGCCCGACGTTCCACCGCCGGAACCGCCAGTCGCGCAGCCGCCACCGGATGTGCCGCCACCCGAGCCCTTACCGGAACCGGTGCTCGAATCGCCTCCGTTGGCCCCGGTCACACCGGAAGTGCCGCTTCCGCCCAAGCCTCCGCCGCCCAAACGGCTTCCGCCCATCCGGCCGGCTGCGCCGCGAACAGCCCCGGTCGAGCCGGCACCTCCTGTTCAGGCGTCACCGGCCTCGCCTGCTCAAGCCGCCCCGTCGGCAGCCGCGGTTGCAACGTGGCAGAGCCGGCTGCTGGCACATCTGACCAGGTTCAAGCGCTACCCGCCCACCGCGCAGATGCGCCGCGAGCAGGGTGTCGCGCTGTTGCGGTTCCGCATGACGCCGGCGGGCCAGGTTGTTTCCTTCAAGCTTGAG
>JBKPSV010000176.1:0-7391 GCA_046735215.1 Pseudomonadota bacterium
CCAGGTAATCAGATCGGCGCTGCGCGGCAGCACCTCCGCACGAAATTGGCCAAGCGCCAGCCCCGTCGGCTCGGCCGATACCAGGCACGCGCCGCAGCCGTCACCGAACAACAGGAAGCTCAGCATCTTCTCAAGCTCCCACTGTTCCTGCAGATGCAGACTCGAAATTTCGAGATTGACCACCAGCACCTTCGCGCTAGGTTCCGAGCGCACGATGTGGCGCGCAAGCTTCAATGCGTTCACAGCGGCAAAACAACCCATGAACCCGACGACGGTGCGTTCAGTCGAGGACGCAAGGCCGGCGTCCTGCATAATATCGAAATCGAGCCCAGGCGCAGTGAAGCCGGTGCAACTGGCGACGACCAGGTGACTGATGCCGTCTCGCTCGCCTGATATATCCAGGCTCGCGATCGCTTGCCTCGCCAGGCCGAGTGCAGCGTCGCGATACAGCGCCATACGCGCCCCAGTCGATGGAAAGGCGCGTCGCCGGTAGAAACCGCCGCTGTCCAGCACTCGATCGCGCGGCTTGGGTCCCGGGGCAAAGCAGGAGAACCGATGCTCGATGTCTGCGAGGTCGCTCATTCGCTGAAAAAGGCTGCGGCTACGCACGTCCGACAGCGCCGTCTGCGCGAACTCCACAAACTCCGTGTGGATATCGTGCGGCGGAACAGCAGTGCCGATCCGATTCAGCCACGCCTGCGTCACATCGCACTCCTGAAAGCGTCGCGTCTGGCAGGACGCACCGTCCGTCACTTGGACGCGGCGCGCCCGGCTCCGATTCCCGCCCTACGGCAGCAACTTCCCGGGGTTCAAGATCCCCTCGGGATCCAGGGCCGCCTTTATCTGTTGCATCAGCCTCAGCTCTGTCCCGCCCCGCCAGTCGGCCATCATGTAGGGCTTCAGCCTTCCTATGCCGTGTTCGGCGGAAAAGCTGCCCTCGAATTCCCGCACGACATCATTGACCGTGTTCATAATTACGTGGTCCTGGGCCAGGAACCATTCAGGGTCGGAATCGGCGGGCTGTTGCAGATTGAAGTGGATATTGCCATCGCCGACGTGCCCGAACGGCACGGGTCGGATGCCCGGCATCAGCGCCTCGCACGCCTCGCTCGCGCGGCGGATGAATGCCGGTACCTGCGATACCGGGACCGATACGTCATTCTTTACGCTGGCCCCTTCTCGCTTCTGCGCCTCCGAATGTTCCTCGCGCAGCCGCCATATAGCGGCTCGCTGCGCCACTGATTCAGCAATTGCCGCATCGGATACGAGCCCCTCGGCCATGGCTGTTTCCAACACGGTTTCCAGCGCAGTCCGCAGTCCTGCATCCGGTCGTGGCGTGGCGAGTTCGACCAGCGCGTAGAAGGGCGTGTGCGCCGCAAGCGGCAACACAGCCGCGTCAATGTGCCGCAGGACAAACCCAATGCCGAGACCCGACATCAGTTCGAAGGCGCTCATCGCGGCTGGGTCGTATGATTGAAAGCGCGCGAATAGAGCAAGCGCCGCCTCTGGCGAAGGGACGGCGCACAGCGCTACGCAGACTTCGCGCGGCTGCGGCACCAGCTTCAATACGGCGGCGGTGATAATGCCGATTGTCCCCTCGGACCCGACGAACAACTGTCGCAGGCAATAACCGGTGTTGTCCTTGCGCAGCCGGCGCAGTCCATTCCAGACCGAGCCGTCCGCGAGCACCACTTCCAGCCCAAGCACCATGTCGCGCGCATTGCCATAGCGGACCGTGTTGTTGCCCCCGGCATTGGTCGCGAGTACGCCCCCAACCTGCGCACTGCCCTCGGACGCGATCGACAATGGCAGCAGGCACCCTGCCTCAGCGGCGGCTTGCTGAGCTACCTGCAATGTCACACCCGCCTCCAGGGTCATGGTCAGGTCGAGCGCGTCGAGGTCGCGGATACGCAGCATCCGGGCTGTGCTGAGTATCAGCTGGTCACCGTCTTCGGATGGCGTCGCGCCACCGACCATTGAGGTGTTGCCGCCCTGCGGCACGATTGGCATGTGCGCCTCGGCGCACAGCCGCACCACGCGCGCCAGCTCATCCGTGTTCGCCGGCCGAACCACCGCCGGGGTCCGGCCATGGTACAGACGGCGCCAGTCCTCTACGTATCCGGCGGTGCTCGCTCCAGTCAGCAGACCGCGCTCGCCGACCACGGCGCGGATGGCGTTGAGAACGGCGCTGTCGGGCATGGTGCGACTCCTTCCACCGGCCAGCGTAGGTCAGCCGCTTGCCCGCCGCCATGCTTGGCGACCACCCCTTCCGGCGCGACCGTGGATTGGGGCACAGTTGCTTTGAGCGCTCTGGCAAACAACCAGGACGGAGAGATCATGCGGAATGGGATCCTGAAATCTGTCATCCGATGGCGGTCCCACTGATGGCGTCGCGTGATATTCCACAGGCGATGGCCGATCGGCTGATCGTTGCGCTGGACGTGCCAACGATTGAGCGCGCGGCGCAACTTGCCGGCCAGCTCCACGGCATTGTGTCCTTCTTCAAGGTCGGCCTTTGGCTGTTGTTCGCACCTGGCGCGGAACGATTCGTCGACGGGCTGATCGCCGATGGGAAGCGGGTATTCCTCGACGCAAAGATGTATGACATCGGCGAAACGGTGCGTCAGGGAGTGGCGCGAGCGGTCGAGCGCAGCGTCAGCCTCGTTACGGTGCACGGCGATCCCGACATCATGCGCGCCGCGGTGGCCGGCAAGGCCGGATCGGCGCGCACCAAGGTGTTCGCGATCAGTGTCCTGACCAGCCAGAATGACGCTGCGGTCAGCGAAATGGGCTATGCACTCTCGGTCGCTGAATTGGTTCAGTTGCGGGCGCGTCAGGCGGTGGCCTGCGGCTGCGATGGCATCATTGCCTCGGCGCACGACGATCCAAACGCCATCCGTGCATCGATCGCAGCCGAGCACCTGCTGATTGCCACGCCCGGCATCCGTGAGCCTGGTGCGGAGACCCACGATCAGCAGCGTGTGGCAACCCCGAGGCAGGCGATCGCGCGTGGCGCAGACTACCTGATCGTGGGCAGGCCGATTACGCAGGCTGCGGATCCAGCCGTGGCTGCGCGGCGCATCGTGGCGGATATGGAACAGGCCGCCTTGCATTGACAGGTGTGTGACCCGCCGCTAGGCGCCAACTCCCGGAGGTAGCAGTCATATGGCGGTTCACGCCTTCATCTTCCCAGGCCAGGGCAGCCAGGCCGTTGGCATGGGGCGCGACCTCGCTGCCGCCTTTTCCGCCGCGCGCGAAGTTTTCGAGGAAATTGACGAGACCCTGAAGCAGAATCTGTCGCGCCTGATGTTCGAAGGACCAGGCGAAGAGCTAGTGCTGACGGAGAATACCCAACCTGCTTTGATGGCTCACTCACTCGCTGTGCTCCGGGTGTTGGAAAAAGAGGGCGGGTTCACACTGCGGCAGAAAGCCGCGGTCGTCGCGGGGCACTCGCTCGGCGAATATTCCGCCCTGGCGGCCGCCGGCAGTTTCTCGATTGCCGATGCTGTGCGGCTCCTGAAGCTGCGCGGCCAGTCGATGCAGAAGGCCGTACCCGCGGGCGAAGGCGCGATGGCAGCATTGCTCGGCGCAGAGATGGCGCAGGCACAGGCAATCTGCGAGGAGGCCGCGCCGGTGCCCGATGCCGAGCCGCCTGAGGCCGAGGTCATCCAGCCTGCCAATGACAATGGCGCGGGGCAAATTGTTGTTTCCGGCCATCGTGGTGCGGTGGAACGCGCGGTTGCCCTTGCATCCACCAAAGGTGTCCGGCGGGCGATGCTGTTGCCGGTCTCCGCCCCGTTCCATTGTGCGCTGATGGCGCCTGCCGCCGACGTCATGGCGGATGCGTTGGAGCAAACGCCCCCCGGCGCCCCGGTGGTGCCGCTGATCGCCAACGTGTCCGCGGGCAAGGCGACCGATCCCGAAGTAATCCGCGACTTGCTCGTCCGACAGGTCACCGCCTTGGTGCGCTGGCGCGAATGCGTCAACGCGATGGTGGAACTGGGCATCGACAGCTTCGTTGAAGTCGGCACCGGCAAGGTGCTGTCAGGGCTGGTGCGCCGGATTGCACCTGATGCTGCTGCGGCCTCTGCTGCGACCCCTGCAGAGGTGGAAGCCCTGCTCAAGGTGCTTTGACGATGTTTCAACTGGACGGAAAGGTTGCGCTGGTCACCGGTGCGTCCGGTGGAATCGGTGCAGCGATCGCACTGACACTGCACGCGCAGGGAGCGATCGTGGCGGTCTCTGGCACTCGCCGAGACGCGCTCGAATCGGTGGCTGCTCAGCTTGGCGACCGCTGCTTCGTCTGTCCTGGGGACTTGCGCGACGCGGCTGAACCGGATGCGCTGGTCGAAGCGGCCGAGCAGGCGGCTGGGCCGTTGGCCATTCTGGTCAACAACGCGGGTATGACGCGTGATGTGCTCGCGCTCCGCATGCGGGACGAAGACTGGCAGGCTGTAATGGATGTGGACCTTTCGGCACCGTTCCGTCTGGCGCGGGCGGCCTTGCGCGGAATGCTGCGGCGCCGCGCCGGACGAATCATCAACATCTCGTCGATTGTGGGCGTAACGGGAAATGCAGGCCAGGCGAATTATTCAGCGGCAAAGGCCGGGCTGATCGGCATGACCAAGGCGCTGGCCCAGGAAGTCGCCTCGCGCGGAGTGACAGTGAACGCTGTGGCGCCTGGGCTGATAGCAACGTCGATGACCGACCGGCTGTCGGAGCAACAGCGGACAAAATTGGTCGAATCGATCCCGCTCGGCAGAGTTGGCAGTCCAGAAGATGTTGCTGCTGCCGTCGTCTATCTGGCCTCCGACGAGGCCGGCTGGGTCACCGGCGCAACACTGCACGTCAATGGCGGAATGGCCATGATTTGAGGTGGCCGGGGTTGGTTGGCGCGCCCGCGGAAACCATGCTAAGCGCCCAAAAGCTTCGTCCGGCGCGGGCAGCCGCGGTAACAAAGCCCCCGGACGCCCATCATGAGGAGTGCAGGACCGATGAGCGAGATCGCAGATAAGGTGAAAAAAATTGTGGTCGAGCACCTCGGAGTGGAGGAAGCCAAGGTCACTCCCGAAGCCTCGTTCATCGATGACCTTGGCGCCGATAGTCTGGATACCGTCGAACTCGTGATGGCCTTCGAAGAGGCGTTTGGGGTCGAAATTCCCGAGGACGCTGCTGAGAAGATCAGCACCGTCAAGGACGCCATCGAATACATCGAAAAGCAGAAGGCCGCCTGAGCGGTCCCGACCGGGAGGACTGTGGAACATGCGGCGTGTGGTGGTGACAGGCATGGGCATGGCCTGTCCCCTGGGGCTCGGGGTCGAGCATGTGTGGCAACGCCTGATCAATGCCCAATCGGGCATTGGGGCAATACAGGCATTCGACACGAAGGATCTGCCCTGCAAAGTGGCCGGTCAGGTGCCTGCGGGCGAGAAGTTGGAGCACCGACTGGACCTGGCTGAGTGGATTCCGGTCAAGGACATCAAGAAGATGGATCGGTTCATCCATCTCGCTCTGGTGGCGGCAGCGGAGGCTGTCGAGGACAGTGGTTGGGCGCCGGAGAGCGACGAGGAAAAATGCGCGACCGGCGTCATGATCGGTTCTGGCATTGGCGGACTGCAGACCATCTATGATGCGTCCATCTTGGTGCATGAGGGTCGTGCGCGACGACTGTCGCCGTTTTTCATCCCGTCGGCCCTGATCAACCTCGCCTCAGGGCATGTTTCGATAAAGTACGGCTTCAAGGGCCCCAACCATTCGGCGGTTACGGCCTGCGCCACCGGCGTTCATGCCGTTGGCGATGCTGCCCGGCTGATCATGTGGGGCGACGCCGATGTCATGGTCGCGGGCGGCGCGGAGGCTGCGGTGTGCGAACTGGGTATCGCCGGGTTTTGCGCGTCACGTGCTCTCTCCACGGGGTTCAATGATCGACCGTCCATGGCGTCACGCCCCTGGGACAAGGACCGCGACGGCTTCGTCATGGGGGAAGGGGCGGGCGTACTGGTTCTGGAGGAGTACGAACACGCCCGAGAACGCGGGGCGAAGATCTATGCCGAGGTGGCGGGATACGGCATGTCCGGGGACGCGTATCACATTACGGCACCGGCCGAAGGCCACGATGGGGCTGTGCGATCGATGCGGGCAGCGCTGCGCAACGGCAGGGTTGCGCCGGAACAGATCCAGTACGTGAACGCGCACGGGACCTCCACGCCGCTGGGTGACGATCTTGAGCTCGAGGCGGTCGAGAATGTGTTCGGTGGCGCCTCCAAAGGGCTGGCGATGTCGTCCACAAAGTCCGCCATCGGGCACCTTCTCGGCGCCGCGGGCGCAGTCGAGGCAGTTTTCTCCATTCTCGCCATCCGCGATGGGGTGGCCCCGCCGACGCTGAACCTTGAAGAGCCCAGCCGGGATAGCGTGATCGACCGTGTTGCCAATACAGCACAGGAGAGAAAGATCGACTGCGCTCTGTCCAACAGCTTCGGATTCGGCGGCACCAACGCTTCGATCATTTTCCGTCGCGTCTAAGATGTCCGCCGCTTCGAACACCCAGGCATCTTCAAGTCATGGTTCCCCTCCATGCAGGCAGCCCTTGACGCCGTCCTAAGGCGCTTCATCACCCTTGGCCGTTTGACCGTTCGCTGGCCCGACGGACGCACCACAGAGTATGCGGGTCCGCCGGGTTCGGGCCCGGAAGCATCCATCGCCTTGCGCGATCCGGCCGCGGTCCGCCGCCTCATGGTCAATCCGGCGTTGTACGTCGGCGAAGGCTACATGGACGGCGGCCTGGTTCCTGGTGAGGGCGGTATTTACCAGACGCTCGAACTACTGGTGATGAACCAGATGGCCAATGGCAGCGGCCATCCCATCGCCCGCTTGCTGGCAGCGCTCGGGCATCTGCGGCGTCGGTTCGACCAGTGCAATCCGGCGGGCCGCGCCCAGCGCAATGTGGCGCATCACTACGACCTGAACGGTCGCCTCTACAGTCTGTTTCTTGATCGCGACCGGCAATACTCCTGCGCCTATTTCCGGCGCGGCAACGAGACACTGGACGAGGCGCAGATTGCAAAGAAGCGGCATATAGCGGCGAAGTTGTATCTCGACCGCCCCGACCTCACGGTGCTCGACGTCGGTTCGGGTTGGGGCGGCCTGGCGCTCACTCTGGCGCGCGACTACGGTGCCAGGGTGACAGGCGTGACGCTATCAGCGGAACAGCTCAGCGAAGCGCGCGCACGCGCCACGAATGAAGGGCTGGCCGACCGTGTCACATTCGAGTTGCTCGACTACCGCGCCGTCGATCGCAAGTTCGATCGTATCGTCTCGGTCGGCATGTTTGAGCATGTGGGGGTGGGCCACTACCGCGAGTTCTTCGAAACGGTGGCGCGCTGTCTGCAACC
>JBKPSV010000177.1:0-16213 GCA_046735215.1 Pseudomonadota bacterium
CCCGACGTCAAGCCTTCTTCACCGCGACCGCCGTGGTGGCACTCAGCGCGACAGGCATCGCCTATGCCGCCGACAAGGTGATCAAGATCGGCGTCGATCTGTCGCTGACCGGGGCCGATTCACAGGGTGCAAACCGCGTCAAGAACGGCATCGTCATGGCGTTTGACGAGGCGAATCAGGCGCAGGCTGTGCCTGGTCATCGCTTCGACCTGCTGGTGACCGACGATGGGACAGCGACGTCCGGTCAGTATGATCCTGCCCAGGCTGCAACCAATGCGCGCAAAATGGTGGCCGACAGAGAGGTTGTGGCTGCAATCGGGCCGCAGATGAGCGGCGCCGGCAAGGCGATGTCGCCGATTCTGAGCCAGGGGGGTCTGGCGACCATCACGCCGTCCTCGACCAATCCCGACATCAGCAGCCCGAAATTTGCGGAGCAGTACCGGCCGGCCGGGAAGCCGATCTATTTCCGCACCGTGACGACAGACGCTTACCAGGGTCCGAACATGGCGAACTTCTTCGCCGAAAAGTTGAAGGTGAAGTCTGTCTATGTGCTGGATGACAGTGGTGCGTTCGGCGTGGGGGTGGCCGACTCGTTCCAGAAGCAGGCCGAGGCGAAGGGCGTCAAGGTGTTGGGCCGCGATCGGCTGGATCCGAAGGCCGCCGACTACACGGCCATTCTCACCAAGATCAAGTCGCTGGCGCCGGAGGCGGTCTATTACGGTGGCGTGTCGCAGGCAGGGGTGAAGCTGGCCAAGCAAGCCTATGATATCATCCCGAGTGTCATCAAGGCAGGGCCCGATGGGATGTACAGTTCAGAATTGCTAGGCGGGGCTGGATTCCCGGCTGTCGAGGGCTGGTACGCCACACAGGCGGCGCCGTACCTGGTTGCTGACCCCAAGGCAGCTCAGTTCGTCCAGGCGTTCAAGGGTCGCTTCAACGAATCGCCTGACAACTACACGATCACCGCGTATGACGCCGCGCTGGTGGTGATCGACAGCGTCAAGCGTGTCGCGGCAAGCGGCAAGCCGGTGACGCGCGAAGCCGTGCGCGAAGCGATCCAGACGGCGAAGGTGCCGACCATTCAGGGGATGGTGTCGTTCGACGAGAACGGCGACCTGGCGGACCGGACAGTCAGCGTGTTCCAAATCAAGAAGGACACCAGCAAACCGCTGACGGACATTTCAGCACAGTACAAGTACATCGACGTCGCACCGCAGTCGTGACAGCGGTGGGAGGCCGGGAACCACTGTTCTCGGCCTCAATCCGTGCTAAAGGCACGGCGTTTGCCAGCCAGCAGGCTGGCCAAGGCACAGGGAGACTTTGCATGGAGCAGCGCCGCCAAGCCGCGAGCATGGCGCGATGACGACGTTTGATCTGCTGCTGCAGCAGACGATCAACGGCCTAAGTCTGGGAGCGATGTATGCGTTGCTCGCGCTGGGGTTCACCCTGGTCTACGGCATTCTAGAGCTCATCAATTTCTCGCATTTCAACGTGTTCATGGTCGGCTCTTTCGTCGCCTTGTTCGTGCTGCAGGCGTTCGGTCTGTCCGGGCAGGAGGTGATCCTCACTGGCCTGCCGCTGGTTGGCGTTCTATTGGCGGCATTCATTGCCACCATGCTGTTCTCCGGCGCGCTCGGCGTGGCGATCGAGCGGCTTTGCCTGCGGCCCTTGCGCAATGTGAAGGGGCCAGCGGCGATGATCACGACGATCGGCGTGTCGTACATCCTGTTCAACGTGATCCTGCTGACAATTGGTGCGGATTCGAAGAATTTTCCCAATCCGCTGCCGGTGATCCGCTGGAAGCTCGCCGGCGCCACGCTGGACTTCCGCGTTGTGCTGATCTGGGCGATTGCGCTGCTGTTGATGGCGACACTGTACGTCTTCGTGCAGCGGTCGCGCATCGGCAAGGCGATGCGTGCCACTGCACAGGATGCCGAGGCGGCACGGATGATGGGGGTCGAGGTCGACAAGGTCATCATCATGGCCTTCTTCCTCGGTTCGGCGCTGGCTGGCGCCGGCGGCCTGATCTTCGGCCTTTACTACAACTTCACCAGTTTTATCATCGGCTTTACTGCTGGGCTGCGTGCGTTTACCGCAGCCGTGCTCGGTGGCATCGGCAATGTACCAGGGGCCATGGTGGGCGGCGTGATCATCGGGCTGATCGAAGCGATGGGCGGGCAGTTCATCGCCACTGCCTGGACCGACGTCATCATCTTCTCGATCCTGGTGCTGGTGCTGGTATTCAAGCCGACCGGCCTGTTCGGGCGCATCGCGCCCAGCAAGTCGTAGGAGGGCTCATGAACGCCACCGCATCCGCTGCCGTATCGGTCCTCACACGCCCATTCGCGCGCATCCCGGAGGTTCAGCGTCGGCGCATCTGGATGGTGTTGCTGACCGCGGCGGCGGTCGCGTTCCCGCTGGTCCACAGCAACGACGCGGATATCGACAGCATGGCCAACGCCGCGGCCTACGCCACGCTGGCGCTGGGATTGAACATCGTCGTTGGCTTCGCCGGTCTGCTGGACCTCGGGTATGCGGCGTTCTTCGCCATCGGTGCCTATACATACGGCATTCTGACAGCATATCAGTTGCACCCGGAATGGAGTGCGTTCTGGGAGCCGTTCCACTTCCTGGGCTTGGTCGCGAAGATGCCGGCGGAGACCGGCGACGGCAGCTTGGTACACTTTACACTGTCGTTCTGGCTCGCTCTGCCGTTTGCCGCATGCCTCGCGGCATTCTTTGGTGTGCTGTTCGGTGCGCCGACGCTTCGCCTGAAGGGTGACTACCTGGCCATCGTCACCCTGGGGTTCGGCGAGATCGTGCCGATCGTGGTGCGCAACTGGTCGGATCTGACCAATGGCGCCGCCGGCTTGAACGGCGTTGCTGCGCCGCGGCTGTTCGGCTGGAGCTTCGGCGTGGACGCGACGCCGTACTACTACGTCGCCATCGCGCTGGTGGCGCTGCTGATCTTTGTCAGTGTTCGATTGCGCGATTCGCGAATTGGTCGGGCGTGGATGGCGATTCGCGAAGACGAGATCGCCGCCGGCGCGATGGGTATCAACCGCACGAAGTACAAGCTGCTGGCTTTTGCGATCGGCGCCGCGTTCGGCGGCATGACCGGGGTGTTCTATGTTGCCAAACTGCAGACGGCGACGCCGGAGATGTTCGGCTTTCCCGTCTCGGTGATGATCCTGGTAATGGTCGTTTTCGGCGGCATCGGCAGCGTTTGGGGCGTGGTGCTGGGCGCGTTCATCCTGCAGTTGCTGCAATCGTGGTGGTTGCAGGACCTTACCGAGTGGCTGCACGCGCTTGGTAGGCTGATGGACAATATGTGGTTGCAGCGCATCGACCTGGTGCCGTCGATCGAGCTTATATTCGGTTTCATTCTGGTCGGCATGATGCTGTTTCGCCGACAGGGGCTGATTCCAGCGACGCGACAGCAGGCGGCGCTGACGATCGATCAGCAGCACGCTGAGGTCAGGCGCGGTGGCTTCACCGATCTGAAGCTGCATGGGCTTGGCGGCGAGACGCGGTCTGCTGAAGCTGCGCTTGACATCCAGGATGTGACGGTGCGCTTTGGCGGTCTGACGGCGCTCAACCGCGTCGAGCTGAAAGTGCCGAGAGGTGGTGTGGTCGCAGTGATCGGGCCGAATGGCTCCGGCAAGTCCACCCTGTTCAACGTGATCACCGGACTGGTCGAGGCGGAGGAGGGATCCATCCGCTTCTACGGCGACGAGATCATGGGGCTGGCGGATTACCAGATCCTGGAGAAGGGGATTGCTCGCACCTTTCAGAACCTGCGGCTGTTTCCCAATCTGACGGTGCTGGAGAACGCGCTGATCGGCCAGCATGCGAGGCTGAAGACGGGCGTTGTGGCGGCGATCCTGCAACCGCCGGGCACAGTGGCAGAGGAGAAGCAGGCGCGCGAGTGGGCGATGGAAATCTTCTCCATCTTCGGCAATCGCCTGGCGCCGCGCACGATGCAGGTGGTGGCGGGGCTGTCGTACGCCAATCGCCGCCGGATCGAGATCGCGCGCGCACTGGCGTCACGGCCGCGGATTCTGCTGCTCGATGAGCCGACCGCCGGCATGAACCCGGCGGAAACTCTTGAGCTGGCGGAGCAGATCAAGAGTCTCAACGCTCTGGGTCTCACCGTGCTGCTGATCGAGCACAAGCTCGATGTTGTCACCACACTTGCCGATACGGTGTATGTTCTGGACCATGGCGAGGTGATCGCGCATGGCAGGCCAGACGAGGTGCGGCGCAACGAGGAGGTGCTGCGGGCGTATCTGGGTCGAAACGCGCAGGCGTCGCTGGCGGGAGCGTCGGTGAATGTTGCTTGATGGCTGATTCAGGGCTTGCCATGACTGATAAGACTGCGATGCTTCTGGAATTCAAGAACATCGACACCCACTACGGTGATCTGCATGTGCTGAAGCAGGTCAACTATACGATCGGTGATGGCGAGATCGTGTCCCTGCTCGGCGGCAATGCATCGGGGAAGTCGACCACGATGAAGACCATCATGGGCGTGGTGCGTCCGACGCGCGGCAGCGTGGTGTATCAGGGGCAGGCGATCGAACGTATGCCGACGGCGGAGCGTGTACGACGCGGCATCGCGCCGGTGCTGGAGGCGCGGCGGCTGTTTCCACGCATGACGGTGTTCGAAAACCTGGAGATGGGTGCCTACCTGCGCAAGCGTGGGTCAGAATTCGACCAGGACCTGGAGCGCGTCTATGCCTTGTTCCCGCGGGTCAAGGAGCGGCGCAATCAGATTGCCGGCACGCTGTCGGGTGGCGAACAGCAGATGGTTGCGATTGGCCGCGCGCTGATGGCACGGCCGAAGCTGCTGTGCATGGACGAGCCCTCGATGGGCCTATCGCCGATCTATGTCGAACAGGTGTTCGATATCATCCAGGAGATCAACCGGCAGGGCACCACGATCTTCATGGTGGAGCAGAACGCCAACATGGCGCTGTCGATCGCGCACCGTGCCTATGTGCTGCAGACCGGCCAGGTGGTGCTGTCGGGCACCGCGGCGGAACTGCGACAGAACCCGCTGATCCGAGAAGCGTATCTGGGCGAGATGCAGGTGGCTGTCTAGCGGGCGCCGCTGGTCGCTGAATGTCCGCAAAACGGGTGAGGTGAGGGGACTGGCATGCAACGGATCGATCTGCGCTCGGATACGGTGACGCTGCCATCGGATGCGATGCGCGCAGCAATGGCGAGTGCGCCGGTGGGCGATGATCAGTATGGAGAGGACCCGACGGTCCGCGCCCTGCAGGAGCGTATTGCTGGCCTGCTCGGCAAGCAGGCGGCGATCTTCGTGCCAAGCGGGACTATGGCCAACCAGATCGGCCTCAAGCTATTGACCCGCCCAGGCGACGATGTCGTGGTCGGCGACGAGGCGCACGTTGTCTGGCATGAGTCGGGCGCGGCGGCGGCAAACTCCGGCGTGCAGTTCACGGTTGTGGGGCGTGGCGGCGTGTTTACCGCCGCAGATTTGCGCGCCGCCTACAAGCCGCCGGGACACATCATCTTTCCGCCCACGACGCTGGTGGCGGTGGAGAACACGCACAATCGTGGCGGCGGTGTCGTGTTCCCGCAGAATGAGGTTGAGGCGATCTGCGCCACGGCACGCGAGTTGGGGATCGCGAGTTATCTGGATGGCGCGCGGCTGTTCAACACTGCGGTGACGACAGGCCGGTCGCTGGCGGAGCTTGCGGCGTCGTTCGATGTCGTGTCGGTCGCGCTTTCGAAGGGGCTTGGCTGCCCGGTGGGCAGTCTGATCGCCGGCCGGGCCGATGATATGGTGCGCGCTGTCAGGGCACGCCGCATGTTCGGTGGGGCGATGCGGCAGTCCGGCATTCTGGCCGCTGCCGGACTGTATGCTTTGGATCATAACGTTGCCAGACTCGCAGAGGATCATGCGAATGCACGTGCATTGGCCGAACGCCTGGGCGACACTCGCGTGCAGATCGATCTTGCGACGGTTCAGAGCAACATCGTGATCTTTCGCATCCCTGAGCCGTTGCCGGATGCGGCGACCGTCGTGCGACGCGCGCAGGAAAAGGGCGTGCTGGTGTCTGCGTTCGCTGCGCGCACCGTGCGCGCGGTAACGCATCTGAATGTCGATGCGACCCAGTGCCGTCACGCGGCGGAGGTGCTGGCGAGGGCCATCAGCAGCGACTGACAATCGCGCCGCGTTCCGCATTTTCGGTCGGTTAATATCGTTCTGGCATGGTATCGGCCTAATGCTGGAACGGTGCTGTGCGTCTGCTCGATCTGGAGTTCGCCGATCTTGATGCCGCTGGCGCGGCCGCATTGATTGCGCAGTCCTCGGAATACCAACCGTTCGGCTATGTGACGACGCCGAATGCGGACCACCTCGTGCGACTGCACCGGCATCCAGAGTTGCTGCCGCTCTATCAGGGAGCGATGCTGCGGTTGCTTGACTCGCGTGTGGTTGCGTCAGCGGCACGGCTCATGGGACTGAAGGTCTCTCGTGTGGCAACCGGAAGTGACCTGACATCGCTGCTTCTCACCCGATATCTGCGGCCAGCGGAGCGGATCACTATCGTCGGCCTATCGCCACGTTGGCTGCCTGCGCTGGTCTCACGTTGTAGCCTCGCGCCACCGGCGCACTATGATCCACCGCGCGGGTTCGAGCGCGATCCAGCCACGCTGGGTGCAGCGGTCGACTTTGTGCTGGCGCATCCGGCACGCTTCGTGTTCCTTGCTGTGGGATCGCCGCGGCAGGAAATCCTGGCGGCTGCAATTCAGGCAACGGGGCGCGCTCGAGGCATCGGATTGTGCATCGGTGCGAGCCTTGAGTTTCTTGCAGGTGCGCAAAAGCGTGCGCCGGCCTGGATGCAGCACGCCGATCTTGAGTGGTTGTATCGCCTTACCCGCGACCCGCGCCGCCTTGCCCGTCGCTATTTGATTGAAAGCCCCGCAATCCTGCCGTTGCTGCTGCACGAGCGCTTCGCGTCGGCGACGTCCAGGTGATCATGGCACACATGCCATAGCGTCGCGATCCAGCATGAACGGTGCGTGAATCGTTTGCACGAACATAGCACTGCGCTGCCAGCGAGAGCTGGCGAGGTGTCACTGCCATTCCGAGCCCTGCCGCAGTCGCCCGTAGCGTTGGCACCAGCAAACGATTTCGCGTGCCCTTGATCAGATAGAACCCCACCCGGGCCAATAACGCCGGCCAAGGTGTGCTCCACTTGCGCGCAATGAAGAGCCTGTTGCGCACGAAGTGGAACCAGCGCTTATCCGACCAGGTCACACGCCGCTCTGGGCTGACCTTGTGGCGAACCACGATGTCACCGCGATAACGCACGCGCCATCCACGTTCGATGGCCCGCAGGCAGAAGTCCAGTTCTTCCCAGCAGAAGAAGAGTCTCTCGTCGTACCCGTCCCATGCCGCACGACGAATTGCATGTCCGGCACCAACGAAGGTCACTGTATCGAACGCATCGCCTGCACAGGCCTGGAGCCTGGCCGGATAGCCCCATGATGAAAGATCATCAGCGTCCCGCGCATACTGCTTGATGCGACAGCCGATCGCGGCGAGGCTGCCGTCCTGATCCAGCGCGGCGACTGCATGCGCAAGTGTTGTCGGATCGGCGAACTCCGCATCGTTATCGAGGCCGAAGATGACGCGGCCGTGTCCCAGCGCGCTGCCTCGATTACGCCCACCAGCGACACCATGGTTGCGGTCCAGTGCGACAAGTGTCGCGTCGGTCCGGTCCAGCACCACGCTCGCAAGGTAGGTCAGGTTCTCTGGCCGGGAGCCCTGGTCGACGATGAAGACGTGGCGGACGACGCCGGTCTGTGCAAGGGCAGAATAGATCGCCGCCGCGGTCTCCTCGGCGCGGTCGAGAGCCAGAATAACCACGTCAGCATCATATGGGCCGTCTGGAGGTCCAGCGGCGCCGGAGATGTGCCGCGCAGTCATCTACCATTACCGGTCGCCGGAATTGCGAGGTAGGCGAGGCGCTTAAATTCCTTACGCCCACGCGCCACCTGCTCCAGCACCAGACCGCAGACGAACGACAATGACGAAGCCAGTCCCAAAGCGGTCGCCAGCAGAGCAGTCGGCAGTCGCGGCACAAGGCAGGTCCGATGAAACTCCAGCACGACGGGCAAAGCGAGAATAAGACAAGTGCTGAGCAGCGCGATGCCAGAGATGCCGAAGGTCTGCAACGGGCGCTCCTGCTTCACCAGCATCATGATCGTGCGCAAGATGCGCAGCCCGTCTGAAATCGTGTTCAGCTTCGAGCTAGATCCGGCGATCCGGCCGTAGTACGCGGTTGGCACCTCTCCGACGGGCATGTTCAGTTCGAGTGCATGGATGGTGAACTCGGTTTCTGTCTCGAACCCGCAGGCAAGCGCTGGAAACGACTTCACAAAGCGCCGGCTGAATACCCGGTAACCCGACAGCACATCGCCGACACGATTGCCGAAAGCGCCGCAGACCAAAGCCGTCAGCAGCCGATTGCCGAACCTGTGGCCCAGCCGATACGCCTGCTGCTGAGTTGGCTCACGCACGGCAGTAACCATGTCAAGCTGGTTTTCGATCAGTTGCCGGATCATGAGGGGTGCGACCGATGCGTCGTAGGTGTCGTCGCCGTCCACCAGCACATAGATGTCTGCCTCTACGTCAGCAAACATCCGTCGTACGACGTGGCCCTTCCCTTGCAGCCTTTCGCTGCGGACTTGCGCGCCGGCGGCGCGGGCGACCTGTCGGGTACGATCCGCCGAGTTGTTGTCGTAGACCAGTATGGTGGCATCGGGAAGTCGCGTTCGGAAGTCTTCAACAACTTTCCCAATGGCAGCTTCCTCGTTATAGCACGGGATCAAGACGGCGACGGCGAAGCCGGTAGCAGAGCTCAGCTGCGTTGCGTTGCGAACCGGTAGGGTTGTCAGCATGATCGCAATTCTGAGTCAGTAAGCGTTCTGCGCGTGGAAGAGTGTGGCGACTGTGCGCAGCAGGATCTTCAGGTCCAGCCAGAGCGACCAGTGCTCGATGTATTCCAGATCTGCGGCAATACGCTGCAGCAGCTTCTGCTCAGTTTCGGTTTCGCCCCGTAAACCACGAACCTGCGCCAGACCTGTCATCCCTGGGCGCACGCGGTGGCGTGCGAAATAGTGTGGCGTGACCATTTCAAACGGCTTGTCCCCGACGCACGTGCCCGGCGCGTGCGGGCGAGGGCCGACCAGTGACATGTCGCCGCGCAGCACATTGATCAGCTGAGGCATCTCGTCGAATGATGTGCGGCGCAACCATCGGCCCAACGGGGTGACGCGGGGGTCGTCACGCGTCGCCTGTACCAGCCTGCTCTGTCCGGCCGTCTGCTGGTGCATCGTCCGGAACTTCCAAATTTCGAAGCCGGTGTTGGCGAAACCGACCCGCCGCTGACAAAACAGTGCCGGCCCGGGTGTTTCCAGGCGGATCCAGAGCATGATCACCAGCAACAGGAGGGACAGTGCGGCCAACACGATCAGTGCGATGGATACGTCCATCATCCGCTTGACCGCCGCACGCCAGCCGTGGATCGGCCAGTGGGGTGGCTGACGATAAGAGAGAGGGACGAGACCAATGCCTTGGGAGGGCAGGAATGCGGTGTCGACCAAACTACCAACAGGCTGATACATCGCCGTCCCCACGCGCGGTGGTGCAGGCCATTGCACTCAATTTTGGTTGCGTGATGGCTGGAGGTTCTACTTGCGGTGGTAATTAGACGCGCAATTGGCTGACCGACGATTAACAACCGCGGAAGCAGCTGATTTGCGAAGGCGTGAACAGTTCAGCGGAACACTATTGCACGCGAGAGGTTAAAGTTCAGGAACATTCCAGCGATCGCACCGGAGCCAACCGCGTAGACCGGTTGCGTAGCGCATAGTGGAACGAAAGTGACGAGCAGCGCGTACGTTCCGCGATTGAGCACGAAACCGACCAGGTTGACCGCCAAGAACCGCGCCCATTGCTGGTGGGCCGGATCATGGCCGCCGTCCCGGAATGTCCATAGTCGGTTGAGCAGCCAATTCACGGTTGCTGCTACGACGTAGGCGACGATGCCTGCACCGTACAGCCCAAGAGTGTGCCGCAGGGCATAAACCGTGGCGGTATCGAACAGGAACCCGACCACCCCCACCGCGCCGAACATCAGAAATTGGGTCAGCGTCGTGATGCGCGCGGGCGTGATGTATTGCCGGGCGGGGGCCGGAAGCCAGGTGGCCAGCCGGAGTAGGAGGGCGCGCATCGACGGCTGCCTAACGGAACTGCCTGAACTGACCAAGGTGCGTTCTCGCGAGGCTCGATTGCCTGCGGCAGGTATCTGCTGTTTCTCGCTTACCGGAACTGGGTGCCAGGCACGCCGCTGGTGTTTCCCACACGGCTGAGGCAGGCTATCTGGCGTCGCGACTGGGACCGCGGATAGCGAGAAAAAAGGGAGAGGAGGCTGAGACGGGCGATGGATTGGCGTGGACCGATAGGCTGGGATACCAGCCCGACCTGGCGCTGAGCGGGGCACGGCCAAATGCTTGCCTACGTGGTGCGCAGGGTCCTTGCCACGATCCCGGTCATGCTGTTCGTCGCGCTGTTCGTCTTCAGCCTGCTGTATCTCGCGCCCGGGGATCCCGCCGCGATCATCGCGGGCGATCAGGCCACGCCGGCTGACGTGGAGCGGATTCGAGCCTCGCTTGGGCTCGATCGGCCGTTTCTGGTGCGCTTCGGCGAATGGCTGTGGCAGATCATTCACGGCAACCTCGGGACGTCGATCTTCACCAATCTGCCGGTCAGCCACATGATCGCGCAGCGCATCGAGCCGACGACGTCGCTGATGGTGCTGACCATCCTGTTCTCGATCGTGGTTGCTATTCCGCTTGGCGTCGTGGCGGCGTGGAAGCACGGCACCTGGATCGACCGCTGCGTGATGGTGCTGGCGGTGTTCGGCTTTTCCACACCGGTGTTCGTGCTGGGTTACCTGCTTGCATATCTGTTCGCGCTGCGGCTGGACTGGTTGCCAGTCCAGGGTTTCACCTCAATCAGCCAGGGCTTGGTACCCTTCCTGCGCAGCCTGGCATTGCCGACCATTGCGCTCGGGCTGATCTACATTGCACTGCTCGCCCGGATCACGAGGGCAACCATGCTGGAGGTCCTAAGCCAGGACTACGTCCGCACCGCGAAGGCGAAAGGTGTCGGCCAGCGTGCGGTGCTGTTCGTACACGCGTTGAAGAACGCCGCTGTGCCGATCGTCACTATCGTCGGCATCGGCGTTGCACTGCTGATCGGCGGCGCGGTTATCACTGAAAGCGTGTTCGCCATCCCCGGCCTGGGCCGCCTGACGGTGGATGCGATCCTGCGGCGGGATTATCCGGTGATCCAGGGGGTCGTGCTGCTGTTCAGCTTCGTTTATGTCCTGGTGAACCTGGCGGTCGATCTGCTGTACACCGTATTCGATCCAAGGATCCGTTATTGATGGTCAGCATGTCATGAGTTCGGCAACAACGCGATCAGGCTACGTGGCCGCGCCCGAGCTGGCAGATGTGCTGCCGCCGGTGAGGCAGCGCGGCAAGGTGATGACCTTTGTGCGCCGAAACCCGACCATCGTTGCCGGCGGTGCATTGTTGCTGGTCATGATCCTCATCGCAATCCTCGCGCCCTTTCTCGCTACTGTCGATCCGACGGCACTGGCACCAGCGAAGCGTACCCGTGAGCCATCGGCGCAGTACTGGTTCGGCACCGACATGCTGGGTCGTGACGTCTATTCGCGCGTAATCTACGGCTCGCGTATTTCGCTGCTCGTCGGCTTCGCGGTCGCGGCACTGGCCTCCGCCATCGGCACGTTCATCGGTCTGCTCTCGGGGTTCATACGCGGACTGGATACCGTCCTGATGCGCGTGATGGATGGATTGATGTCGATCCCTTCGATCCTGTTGGCCATTGCGTTGATGGCATTGACGCGGGCATCGGTGCAGAACGTCATCGTTGCCATCGCCATCGCCGAATTTCCCCGTGTATCGCGTCTGATCCGCGGTGTGGTGCTGAGCCTGCGTGAGCAGCCGTTCGTGGAGGCGGCGGTGGCGTCCGGAACACGAACGCCAATGATCATCCTCAAGCACATCTTACCGAATACGCTGGCGCCATTGATGGTGAATGCCACTTTCATCTGCGCATCGGCGATGATCATCGAGGCGTCACTGTCCTTCATTGGTGCCGGAACTCCGCCGATCATTCCAAGCTGGGGCAACATCATGGCGGAGGGCCGCGCACTGTGGCAGGTGAAGCCCTATATCGTTTTCTTCCCGGCAGTGTTCCTGAGCGTCACCGTTCTGTCGGTGAACCTTCTGGGCGATGGACTTCGCGACGCACTCGATCCGCGGCTGGCCAAGCGGCTCTGACCGAATGGCGCTGCTCGAAGTCGACAATCTGCAGACGCATTTTGGCACGCCCGATGGCGTGGTGCGCGCTGTGGAAGGTGTTTCGTTCAACGTCGAGGCGGGTGAAACCCTTGGCATCGTCGGTGAGTCCGGCTGCGGCAAGTCGGTCACCGCCATGTCGATCCTGCGGTTGATCCAGGAACCGCCCGGCAAGATCGCCGGCGCGATCCGCTTTCAGGGGCGCAATCTGCTTGAGGTTCCCGAGCCGGAGATGCGCGATATCCGCGGCAACGCGATCTCTATGATCTTTCAGGAGCCGATGACCAGCCTCAACCCGGTGCTGACCGTCGGGCGGCAGATCGGCGAGACCCTGCAATTGCACCAGGGTCTGTCGGCGCGCGACGCGGAGAGGCGCGCGATCGAGATGCTGACGCTGGTTGGTATTCCGGCGCCCCAGCGTCGGGTACGTGAATATCCACACCAGCTCTCCGGGGGCATGCGCCAGCGCGTGATGATCGCGATGGCGCTGGCCTGCAATCCGAAGCTGCTGATTGCCGATGAACCGACGACGGCACTGGACGTGACAATCCAGGCACAGATCCTTGATCTGATGCGGGACCTGAAGCGGCGCATGGGGTCAGCGATCATGCTGATCACGCACGACCTCGGTGTGGTGGCCGAGATGTGCCAACGCGTGGTCGTGATGTACGCGGGCCGCAAGGTCGAGGAAGGTCCGGTCGAGGAGATCTTCGCGCATCCTATGCATCCGTATACACGGGGTTTGCTGGGTTCGGTGCCCAAACTGGGCTCGTCGCTGGTGGATGGCGGACGGGACAAGCTGGCGGAGATTCCCGGCCTGGTCCCCAGCCTGAGGCAGAGGATCGAGGGTTGTGCATTTGCCGGTCGTTGTCCGATGGCGACCGAACTCTGCTCGCGTGTCGCGCCGGCCATCGAGAGCAAGGCGCCCAATCATCTGGCAGCCTGCCACTATGCCGAGGAGCGGGTGCCGGCATGAGGGCCGAGGCGCCACTGCTCGAGGTCAATGGGCTGAAGAAGCACTTTCCGATCCACGGCGGCGTGCTGGGGTTGGAGACCGCGAAGGTCTATGCGGTGGACGGCGTGTCGTTCTCGATCAAGCGCGGCGAGACGCTGTCGTTGGTGGGCGAGTCAGGCTGCGGCAAGTCGACCGTCGGGAAGGCGATCCTGCGACTGTATCCGATCACCGATGGCGAGGTGTATCTCGCCGGCGACCGTATCGACACTCTGTCGGCCGGACAACTCAGGCCGCTGCGACGGCGCGTCCAGGTGGTGTTCCAGGATCCGTTCTCGTCGCTGAACCCACGGATGAAGGTGCGCGACATTCTCGCGGAGCCGTTGATCAACTTCGGCATCGTGCGCGGCGGTCGCGCGCTGACCAAGCGCGTTGAAGAGCTGATGGCCAAGGTGCAGCTGCCGCGGGACGCCATCAACCGCTATCCGCACGAGTTCTCCGGCGGTCAGCGGCAGCGCATCGGGATTGCGCGCGCGCTGGCGCCGGGTGCCGATCTGATCATCTGCGACGAGGCGGTATCGGCGCTGGACGTGTCGGTGAAGGCGCAGATCATCAACCTGTTGGTCGATCTGCAGGACGAGTTCGGCATGGCGTTGCTTTTTATCAGCCATGACCTTGCCGTGGTTGAACACCTGACTCACCGCGTTGCGGTGATGTATCTGGGGAAGATCGTGGAGTTGGCCGACCGGCGCACGCTGTTCGCGAAGTCGCACCATCCTTACACCCGGGCGCTGTTGTCAGCGGTGCCGGTGCCTGACCCAACGGCGAAGCGGCAACGCATCATCCTGACCGGTGATGTACCCAGCCCGATCAACCCGCCCTCGGGCTGCCGGTTTCACACCCGTTGCCCATTCGTATTCGACCGGTGCCGGGTGGAAGAGCCGCTGTTGCGGCCAGTGGGCGAGGGCCACGTGTCGGCGTGCCATCTGGACCATGTTCCGGGCGGGCAGGTTGTGCCGATGGCGGCTTGAAGCATGGCGTTCCAGCATGATATGAATTGATCATGCTGATCACGCCCGATCAGATTCGCGCTGCTCGCGCCCTCCTTCGAATGGATCAGGAGGAGCTGGCACGGCGAGCCCAGGTCTCGGTGGTGACGGTGCGCCGCCTGGAGGCTCCTGGGGGCTTGGGGAGTGTGTCCCTGGGCACTGTAGGAGAGGTCAAACGGGCGCTGGAGAACGCTGGTGCTGAATTCATTGAGCGTGGAGTCAGGCACCGCCAGCGGACTCAAGAGGAAATTGAGGCGCGGGTCCAGGCGGTCCTTGAGATCGCGAAGCGCAGCGCAGAGTTGCTAAAGGATGCGCCTCCGTTCACCGAAGACGACCTATATGGCGAGGACGGACTGCCGGCGTGATTGCCGTCGATACTTCGGCCATCATCGCTGTCGTTCAGCTTGAGTCAGAGGCCGCAGCATTCACTCGCTGCATGGAGCAGGCGAGTTCGGTCTGCATTTCGGCTGTCAGCCTACAGGAAATACTGATCGTTGTTGCTGGAGGCAGCCGAGACGCGCCGGCTTGGGAACCGGTCATACAGATTATCCGAGACATGGAACTCGAGGTCGTGGCCCACACTGAAGCGCTCGCCCGGGTCGCGAGCGAGGCTTTCCTGCGCTTCGGCAAGGGGCGCCATCCTGCCAGACTGAACTTCGGCGACTGTGCTTCGTACGCTCTGGCCAAGTCGCTGAGGATTCCGCTGCTCTTCAAGGGCGCTGACTTCGCAAAAACGGATATCGTTCCGGCATACGTCGCGCCCGCTTGACCACCCACTGTGCGGTGACCACACTCCGGCCCATGCGACGACCAGGGAGGATTGCGCAATGCCTCAGGTGACCCTGACGGTGAACGGCAAGCAGCACACGGTCGAGGTCGAGGGCCCCACGCTCCTGGTGGAGTTGTTGCGCGAGAAGCTCGGACTGACGGGCACCCATGTCGGTTGCGATACCAGCCAGTGCGGCGCCTGTGTTGTCCACGTCGATGGTGTGTCGGCGAAGTCCTGCACCATGCTGGCGCTGCAGGCGGAGGGCACGAACGTGCTGACGATTGAGGGTCTTGCGGCAGCTGACGGCACGCTGCATCCGATGCAGGAGATGTTTCGTGAGCATCACGCTTTGCAGTGCGGCTTCTGCACGCCCGGCATGGTGATGAGCGCAGTCGATCTGGTGAACTCGCATCCCGAAGGCCTGACCGAAAAGCAAATTCGCGAGGGCCTTGAGGGCAATCTCTGCCGTTGCACCGGCTACCATAACATCGTCCAGGCGATCGCCGCCGCATGGCCGCTGATGCACCAGAAGGCGGCCGCCGCGGAATAACGCCGAGCCACAGGGAGACGTCGATGCCTTTCGAGGGAATTGGAGCCGCCGTTCGCCGCAAGGAGGACGCGCGCTTCCTCAGTGGTCGCGGCAACTATACGGACGACATCAACCGTCCCGGGCAGCTTCATGCCTTTGTTCGCCGCGCCGACCGGCCGCACGCCACGATCGGCCGCATCGACACCGCCGCGGCAGCGAAAGCGCCGGGGGTGGTGGCCGTGTTCACCGGCGCCGATATGGCGGCCGACAATGTGGGCGGTCTGCCGTGTGGCTGGCAGATCCACTGCAAGGACGGCTCGCCGATGAAGGAGCCGCCCCATCCGGTGATCGCGGTAGACAAGGTGCGCCATGTCGGTGATCCGGTTGCCGTGGTGGTCGCTGAGACCAAACAGGCGGCGAAGGATGCTGCCGAGCTGATCGAGATCGACTACCAGGAGCTGCCGGCCGTTGCGTCGTTGCGGGAT
>JBKPSV010000178.1:0-30791 GCA_046735215.1 Pseudomonadota bacterium
GTCGCGCGGCAGCTCCACCATGACCGGCCCAGGCCGCCCATTCTTGAGCTGGCTGAACGCACGGCGCATCGCTGCCGGCACCTGCTCCGGGACGATGACATGCTCGACCTGCTTGGTCACCGAGGCATAGGTGCGGCTGGCGAATCAGGTTGATGGCTGCGATGTGCACATGCGTCGTCTGCGCCTGAACTCGACGTTTCACTTTCTTACGCAGTGCTCTTGAGAGTTCCATCGCATGGAAGGGTCAGTCACCATGCGGGAAGATACACTTCCGCGGTTGACGATCTCCTACCAGAGGAACGTCACTTGGTTTGGCAAGCTATCCTTCGCCAAAGCACACGAGTCGCGAACCGATTCATATCTTCTCGGGACCGGTATCGTCCCGCACCCGCCTCGCCGCCAATTGGTCAAAACGATTAGCCAATCGCTTCAGTGCATCCCTGATCTGAGCGGTCGAAGCACCTTCCGCCATCGATCGATATTCGCGCGCCCGCTGACGCAGCTGCTCAGCGGTCAAGTCTGATAACGGCGGACGAGATCCAGATGCAACCACGACACGACCAAGTCGCTGGCCATTTTGGCGGTTCAACACGCAAGGCGTGCGCACACGTTCGGTGTCTGATGCAGACTAGCAGTTCGGACCTAACAAGCCGTTCATATCTCGCGCACCGGTATCCCTCATGTGCTGTCGTCGGAAGAGAGTCGGACCTGGAGCGAACATGAGACGCCGATGGCCAGCGCCTCTTGCACTGGCTAGCCGCCGACCGCCGCAGTCGTTTACACTGCGTTAACAACAGGGAGGACGCGATGCAGGTATCGATCAGACGACGCGCACTGCTTGGCGCTGGGCTTGCTGCCGGGGCGCTGCCACGCCGCGTGCGCGCCGCGGCGGACAAACCAATCCGGATCGGCGTCCTGACCGATATGACCGGTGCCTATGCCGCCAACACGGGGCCCGGGTCGGTGCTTGGCGCGCAGATGGCGGTCGAGGACTTCATGCGGGCGCATCCCGGAGTGAAAGCAGAGGTTGTGCAGGCCGATCTGCAGCTCAAGCCAGATGTCGCCCTGGCCATCGCAGCCGACTGGTATGACAACAAGGGCGTCGACGTGGTCACCGATGTACCCCTGTCATCCGCGGCCTTCGCAATCAGCGACCTCGCGAAGCAGAAGGACAAGGTCGCCATCTTCACCGGCGGCGCGTCCGCCGATATCACTGGCACGCGCTGCGGGCCCAACCATCTGCACTGGGTCTATGATACCTGGTCGATGCCGCACGGCGTGGTCGATGCCTCGGTGAAGGAAGGCGCTGACAGCTGGTTCTTCATCACCGCGGACTATGCCTTCGGGCATTCGCTGCAGAAGGACGCGGCCAGCTTCGTCGCCGCCGCCGGTGGCAAGGTGCTCGGCCAGGCATTGGCACCCTTCCCTGGTACCACGGACTTCTCTTCGTTCCTGGTGCAGGCAAAGGCCAGCGGCGCAAAGGCGGTCGGCCTGGCAAACGGCGGCAACGATACCGTGAATTGCATCAAGCAGGCCGCCGAGTTCGGCATCATGAAGGGTGGCCAGAAGGTGGCTGGACTGATCTTCCTTGTTCACGATGTGCACGGCGTGGGTCTTGCTTCCGCGCAGGGTGTGTTGCTCACAGAACCGTTCTATTGGAATTTGAATGACGGCACGCGCGAATTCGGCAAGCGCTTCGCTGCACGGTTCAACGGCGTCGTGCCTGGTTCGGTGCATGCCGGCCAATACTCCGGGGTGATGCACTACCTGAAATGCGCTACAGCGATGGGCGTCGACAAGGCAACGGCCAGTGGCCGGGCCGCGATACAGCAAATGAAGGCGACGCCGACCGACGATCCGTTGTTCGGCAAGGGCAAGGTGCGGCTTGATGGCCGGGTCATCCACGATATGTATCTGTTCGAGGTGAAGTCGCCGGCGCAGTCAAAGGAGCCATGGGACTATTACACGCTGCGCCGAACGATTCCGGCCGATGAGGCGTTCCGACCGCTCGATCAGGGCAACTGCGCGCTCGTGCGCAGCTGACAACAGCCGGACAGCGAGGGCCTTGCTTCGGTGCTTCAAGCAGAGTGCTGGTCAAGGCCTGTTCCCGAGCAGACCCGCCTGCAAGGCCAAACCTGGCGGGGCCGACTCCCAGCAGACCCCAATGTTGCCCTCGCCATAGGTCCTCCGCGCTGGCGCATAGTTAAGGGTCAATTCGTTGTGATATCGGCTTGAGCCATATCGGGACGCGGCTCCTGCTTGTAACAGTGGCGCCATGGTGGACGTGCCATCGCAGATTCGTGACCCACGCACCGCCGGCATTATCGGCATCGGCTCTGAGGACGTACGCCCATTCCATGATCGGGAAGAGCTGCTCGGCCTCGCGGAAGAGGCGGCGGGAGTCGGTCTCTGGGATATCGAAATCAGGCCCGGCCTGCTTCGCGCCAGACCGCAGTTCTTCCGCATCATGGGACTGGAACCAACTGACCGCCCGGTTTCGATCGAAACCACCCGCCGGCTGCGCCATCCGCAGGATCGTGCCCGCGTGCTGCAGGCTATGCAGGACGCGGCAGCCGGCGGCAAGGACAGTTACCAGGTCGAGTATCGCATCATTCGGCCGGACGGCGAGGTCCGCTGGATCCTCGGTCGTGGCCGACTTATCCGCGACGCAGACGGCGCCGTGGTTCGCAGCAGCGGCGTCGACGTCGACATCTCCGACCGCAAGTTGGCCGAGGCCGCACTGCGAGAAAACGAGCAGCGGTTCCGCCGCGTCTTCGAGCAAAGTCCGCTTGGCAAGGCGATGGCGGACCTCGACTTTCGCTTCCGCTCCGTCAACCCGGCGCTCTGTGCCATGCTCGGCTATACCGAACGGGAACTGATCGGACGCCGCTTCCTCGATGTCGTGCATCCGGATGATCGCGAGTTATGCAGCCGGCTGGCCGCATCGCTGATCGATGGATTGGCGCCGCAAATCCAGGTCGAGGAACGCTTTCTTCGTAAGTCCGGTGACCCGCTGTGGGTCAACCTCAACGTCGTGCCGATCCGTGATTCCGATGGCAACATCCTCTACACGCTCGGTGTCATCGAGAACATCGAAGAGCGCCGGCGGATGACCGAGGCGTTGCGGGAAAGCGAAGCCCGCCTACGATTGCTGAACAGACGCCTCGCACAACTGGCGGAAGAAAGCAGCGCCGAGCTTGCATCCAGTCGGGCGCAGCTACAGGCGTTTTTCGTCAACTCGGTGGATTGGTTGACCCTGCAGCGCGTCTCGCCCGACGGAAGCAGCGTGTTCGCCGATATCAATCCAGCTTGCGAGGTCGCCTATGGGTTACCGCGTGATCAGGTGATAGGCCGAACCGCAGCAGAGATACTCGGCCCGGAAGCAGCCGAACTGCCGACGCGCCTGCTGCGTGAATGCCTGCACACCGGTCAGCCGCAACACTACTTGGCGCGTCGAACTCTCAACGGCCGGACCACCACGATCGACGTGCTGTTCGTGCTGGTGCCGGAAATGACCGATGGCGAAGACCGGTTCGTCATCACCTCGGCGCGCGATGTCACCGAGCGCGAGCAGCTCGAAGCGCAGTTGCGTCAGGCGCAGAAGATGGAAGCGATCGGTCAGCTTACCGGTGGTGTCGCGCACGACTTCAACAACCTGCTTGCGGTGATCGGCGGCAACGCCGAACTGGCGCGACGGCGCCCCGGCAACACCGCCAGGCAGATGGAGAATATCCTGCGTGCCACGGAGCGTGGTGTGACGCTGACGCGGCAGTTGCTGTCATTCTCGCGCCGCCATGTCGGCACGCCGCAAACCATCGATTTGCGGCTGGACATGCCGCGCATCGCTGAAATGCTGCCGGCCTCATTGCGCGGCAACATCCAGATGCACATCAAGGTTGCCAAGGAGATCTGGCCCATCGAGGTTGATGTGGCGGAGCTTGAAATGGCGTTGCTCAACATCGCGGTGAATGCGCGCGACGCCATGCCACAAGGCGGCATATTCGACATCGACGTGCACAACAGCCCGCCTGACGTCACCACATTGAACCGGGATCACGTTGTCATCGCCTTGCGCGACAGCGGGATTGGCATCCCCGCCGACCTGATCGCCAAGGTCTTCGATCCGTTCTTCACCACCAAGCAGCCAGGCGAGGGTACTGGCCTAGGTCTCAGCCAGGTCTACGGTTTCGCTCAGCAGTCGGGCGGACTGGTCAGCCTGGACAGCACGCCGGGCCGTGGCACCACGATCACGATCCGGCTTCCGCGGTCCGACAAGGAGCTTCCTGTGGCGCAGCCGCAGGACAGGACACCCGGATCTGGCGCACTCAGCGGAAGCATTCTGCTGGTCGAGGATAATCCGCAGGTAGCCGACGTCACGGCGCAGACTTTGACCACGATGGGCTTCCGCGTCGAGGTGGTCGACCGTGCGCGCAAGGCTTTGCGACGCCTCGATTCGGGAACAGCGGATATCGATCTGCTGCTGACCGATGTGGTCATGCCCGATGCGATGAATGGCGTCGACCTTGCCGTGCAGGTGCGTGACCGTTTTCCAAACCTGCCGATCCTTCTCACCTCGGGCTACAACGACGCCGTGATCCCAGCAAGCGGCGCGTTCCCGATCCTGCGCAAGCCCGTCCCGTACGACGAACTCTATCGCGCTATCTGCGCCGCGTTAGGAATTCCGCACGGAACCATCCCCGCTTGATCCCGACGGCGCGCAGCGGTTTGATCTCGGGCAACAATTGGCTGCAAGGGAGCAACCTCCATGTTCGGGCTGATGCAGCAGCGGCCGCTGCTTATCTCGTCGCTGCTCGACTACGCCGAGAGATACCATGGCGCGATCGAGATCATCTCTCGATCGGTGGAGGGGCCGATCGTTCGCAGCAACTGGGCCACGATTGCCCGACGGGCCCGCCAGGTCGCCAACGCGCTGCAGCGTCTCGGCGTGACCCGCAGTGAGCGTATCGTCACGCTGGCCTGGAATCATAACCGGCATCTGGAGATCTATTTTGGCGTCACATGCAGTGGCGCCGTCTTGCACACGGTGAACCCTCGACTGTTCCCCGAGCAGGTCCGCTTCATCATTGACGATGCCGAGGGCAGCTATGTGTTCTTCGATGTGACATTCGCGCCGCTGGTTGAACAGCTCGCGCCGCACCTGTCAGGCGTGCGGGGTTATGTCGCGTTGTGCGAATCCGATGCGATGCCAGCCATCAATGTACCGAACCTGCTTTGCTATGAGCAGCTCTTGGACGACGAGAGTGACGACTACGCCTGGCCGGGCTTTGATGAGAACACCGCATCGGCGCTGTGCTATACGTCCGGCACGACCGGCAATCCGAAAGGAGTGCTGCAAAGCCATCGCTCTGCCGTGCTGCACAGCTTTTCTCTGATGGCTGCCGATACCATGGCCATCTCTGCACGGGATTCACTGCTGCTGTGCGCGCCGCTGTTCCACGTCAACTGCTGGGGCATTCCGTTCGCTGCGGCGGGCACCGGCGCCAAGATCGTCCTGCCCGGCATGAAGCTCGACGGCGCCAGCCTGTTCGAGCTGATTCGCGACGAAGGCATAACCTTCTGCGGGGCGGTCCCCACGGTATGGCTGAACCTGTTCGCCTGGATGGAGCAGAATCTCAACACCACCGACCAGCGTCACCTGAAGCTTAAGCGCGTGCTGTCGGGTGGCAGCGCCGTGCCGCGCGTGGTGATCGAGAAGGCGCACGCCTATTTCGGCGCCACCATGCTGCACGCCTGGGGCATGACGGAAATGAGCCCGCTTGGCACCTGCGGCAGCCTGTTGGCGCGCCAAATGGACCTTGATCTGGACCAACGTATGCCCGTCCACCTCAAGCAGGGTCGCACGATCTACGGCGCGGAGGTGCGCATCGTTGACGATGATGGCCGTGAATTGCCGCGCGACGGACGCTCGATCGGCGAGATCCAGGTGCGCGGACCGTGGGTGTTGTCCAGCTATTTCAAGGGCGCGGGCGGCAAGGTGGTCGACGATGACGGATGGTTCCGCACCGGTGACGTCGCAAACATGGACGAAGATGGGTTCATCACCATCACCGACCGCGCCAAGGACGTGATCAAGTCAGGTGGCGAGTGGATCAGCTCGATCGAGCTTGAAAACTTGGCTGTCAGCCATCCCGGAGTACTAGAGGCCGCGGTGATCGCCGCACGTCATCCAACCTGGCAGGAACGGCCGCTGCTGCTGATTCATCGCAAGCCGGGTGCTGACGTGACCAAGGACGAGTTGCTGCGATTCCTCTCGGACAAGGTCGCGAAGTGGTGGCTGCCCGACGACGTGGTGTTCGTCGACGAACTGCCGCACACCGCGACAGGCAAAGTGCTGAAGACGCGCTTGCGCGACCGCTACGCGGATTGGTTGGAACGCGCCTGAGGTAATTACCGTCATGCCGGGGCTTGGCCCTGGCATCCACGTCTTTCGTCGCCCAAGTAAGCGCAGACGTGGATGACCGCGCCAAGCCCGGCTATGACGGCTGAACATGCGATGCGGCGCCTCACACCATCATGTCCGCCAGCGCCGTCATGCTGGGCACCAACAGGTCGGGTTGATGCGGCGTAGCGCCAAACGGGCGTCGCCGGCGGTCGATGAACGCGGTGCGCATCCCTGCCGCCTTCGCGCCGATGCAGTCGAACGCATGATTGGCGATGAACAGCACCTCCTCCATCCGCACGCCAACGATTTCCGCCGCCTTGGTGTACGTCGCGACGTGCGGCTTGAACGAATTCGCCACCGCGACCGAGATCGTCTGTTCGAATGCAATGCCGTGATACCCCTTCGCTGCCTCCAGCATGTCCGGATCGCCGTTCGACAGCACCACAAGGCGATAGCGTGTGCGCAACCGGTCCAAAGCCGCGGGAACCTCGGGAAAGGGACGTAGCTGCACGATGTGATCCACCAGACCCCGCACCTCGTCCATCGTGTGGCTGATACCTGCGCGGTCCAACACATAAGCCACGGACCGCTCGCCGATCTCGCGATACGGCGTGTGTTCCCGGTGCAGCAGCGCGTCGATCATCGAGTTCTCGAAATGCGTCCGCCGCCACCAGGTCACGAAGGAGTTTGGATTCCCATGCCAGCCTTTCACCCGCAGATACGGCGTCGCCGCTTCCACCAAGCCGCCCTGCATATCGACCACCGTGCCGTACTGGTCGAACATGCAGACCTTCACGGTGGAGCGGATCTCTTGCGCGGTCATTCCCTTGTCTCCTTCGCCGTCGCGAAATCATGACAGGCAATTCCCGCGCCCTGGAAGTGCTGCTGATCTTTATCCGCCTCGGCTGCACCTCGTTCGGCGGCCCGGTGGCGCATATCGGCTACTTCCGCGCCGAGTTCGTCGAGCGCCGTCGCTGGCTGCCCGAGCGCGGCTTCGCGGACCTCGTCGCCTTGTGCCAGTTCATGCCAGGCCCGGCATCGAGCCAACTCGGCATGTCGATCGGTCTGCTGCGCGCCGGCCCCGTCGGCATGCTCGCCGCCTGGATCGGCTTCACATTGCCGTCGGCACTGTTGATGCTGGCCTTCGCCTACGGTGTACAGGCACTCGGCGACGTATCGAACGCCGCATGGCTCAAAGGCTTGAAGCTCGTTGCCGTCGCGGTCGTTGCGCAGGCGGTGTGGGGGATGGCGCGAAGCCTGGCGCCGGATCGACCGCGCGCGACGCTTGCCATAGCCGCAGCCCTAATCGCTCTGGCAGTACCGTCATCCTTAGGGCAGATAGGCGCGATCATCGTGGGAGCCATCGCCGGACTCTTGCTGTTGCCCCAGCCGGCCGCGAGTGATGCGACTGAACACGCGCCGCTTGGAGTCCCACCGCACCGCGGAATAGCGGTTTGCGCTATCGTCGTGTTCTTCGTCATTCTGCTCTTGCTGCCCACGCTGTCCACCATGCTGAACAGCCAGAGCTTGCGACTGTTCGGTGCATTCTATCGCGCTGGCTCACTGGTGTTCGGCGGCGGCCACGTCGTGCTGCCTTTGCTGCAGGCAGCCGTCGTACCTGGCGGCTGGGTCAGCAACGACACCTTTCTCGCCGGCTATGGCGCGGCGCAGGCGGTGCCTGGCCCGCTGTTCACCTTCGCGGCCTATCTCGGCGCTGTGATGACACCACCGCCGAACGGAGTGGCCGGTGGCCTGATCGCATTGGCGGCGATTTTCGCGCCGTCATTCTTGCTGGTGACGGCACTGATCCCATTCTGGGACACGCTGCGCCGACGCGAACACATGCAGGCGATGCTGCGCGGCGTGAACGCCGCCGTGGTCGGAGTGCTGCTCGCTGCTCTCTATTTCCCTGTCTGGACTGCGGGGGTGCACAGTTCGGCCGGTTTTGGCCTCGCACTCGCCGCCTTTCTCGCACTCACCCTCTGGGCCGTGCCGCCATGGATCGTGGTCGTGGTCGGCGCACTCGTGGCCACCGGCCTTGGTGCGCTCGACGTCGCGCTATGATCAACCGGGCATCTTCGGGAAGCTCTGGATGTTGCCACCCAGATGCACCCATGGCTGCGCACTGTCGCAGTAAATCTGCATTCCCGGCTTCACCCAGCTCGCGTCATCCAGCGTTCCCGCTGCCACCATGACGATGTCAGGCAGCGCGTCTGCCTCGTCCAACACCGACGACCCGCATTGCGGACAGAACCGGCGATAGATCGACTTTCCGGTGTCACCGGCCTTGCTGTACGTGGCGAGTTCCCCCTGGACCGTCAGAGCAGCCTTCGGTACTCCAATGACTGCGGCGAAGGCACTGCCGGTAAACTTCTGGCAATCGGTGCAGTGACACAGACCAACAAATGCCGGATCTCCGCTCGCGGAATAACGCACCTTGCCGCAAAGACACCCGCCGGCGATCTGAGGCATGTTCGTTCTCCCCTGGGCTTTCGGCCGCGAAGCTGCCACGCGCGATCGGCTCAGTGCAATACGTCCGACAGCGCGTTCAGCACATTGAGTGCCGGCGGAAACCCACTGTGCGGCGCGGTCTGCACAATCGCCTCGATCACCTCGATGCGCGTCACACCTAGGTTCAATGCCGCCTGGCCAAAGCGACGCGCCTGTTCGGGCAGCCGAAGCGCAGTGAACGCGGCCACCGCGATCAACGCACGTTGCCGACGCTCCAGTCCGGGTCGGAACCAGATCTCGCCATATCCATACTGAATCGCGAGTTCGTACAGCGCATAGGTCACCGTATTGTCAGGCGCCGCATAGCCTTGTCGGCTGTTGGTCTGATGCACGTCCTGCATCAGCGCCTGTCCGCGCGCCGCGAGCTCTTCCAGCGACGCATCGGTCGAAGGATCGGGCGGGAACGGCAGCCCACGTTCAGTCAACACCTCCGCCAGCAGCGCCAACGTCTCCTCGGCTGCCGAGAAACCGGCATACAGTCCGGCCTGCACCAGTACCTCGCGCACCGCTTCTGCGGACAGTCCCAGATCCAGTGCCGCGCCAAGATGACGCCGGAGCTGGCGCAGGCGCGGCCAGACGGCCAGCGCTGCCAGCGTACACAGCATCCGGTCCGACCGCGCGAGACCCGGCCGGTTCCAGATTGCACCGAATACCGCTTCGGTCAGCAGCGTCCCAAAGCCACGCGGTTCGGTTGCTGCACTCGCACCGAACAGAGCGGCACGAGTGGCTTCTCCCTCTCTACGCAAATCCTTCCGTGCGGGCATGCTTACCTCCTGGCTCGACGCGCAAACGACTTGAAGTCAGTCCTGCGGGTTGCGGAGATGACGAAGGTACTTAAGGACGAATGATCGTGCCCGGCCCGGCTTCGGTGAACAATTCCAGCAGGCATGCGTGTGGCACACGTCCATCAAGAATCACGGCGCCCTTGGCGCCATTGCGCACCGCCTCGACACAATTCTCCACCTTTGGAATCATGCCGCCCGTGATCATGCCGCTGCGGACGCCTTCCTCGACATTGGCGATCGTCAGTTCGGCGATCAACTGTCCTTCCCGGTCGAGCACGCCGGGAACATCGGTCAACATCAACAGCCGCGTTGCCTTCAACGCCGCCGCCACGGCTCCGGCAACAGTGTCCGCGTTGATGTTATAGGTCTGCCCGTCCTGCCCCACACCCACCGGAGCAATCACCGGCACAAGACCACCACCGGTCAGCGCATGGATGACCCGCACATCGACATGTTCTGGCTCACCCACGAAACCTAGATCCAGCACGCGCTCGATGTTGCTGTCGGGATCCTTCTTGGTGCGAGCCAGCTTGCGCGCGCGGATCATCGCCCCGTCCTTGCCGGAAACGCCGACTGCAAGCGCGCCCGCGCGCGTGATCAGGCTGGCAACCTGTTTGTTGACGGTGCCGGCCAGCACCATCTCCACCACTTCCACCATCGCCGCATCGGTCACGCGGAGCCCGTCAACGAAGGTGGACTGGATCGCCAGCCGCTTCAGCATGGCGTTGATCTGCGGGCCGCCGCCGTGCACGACCACGGGATTGATTCCCACCTGCTTCAGCAATGCTATGTCGCTGCCGAATTGCACCGCGAGGTGCTCCTCGCCCATTGCATGCCCGCCGTACTTCACCACGATCGTGGCACCGGCGTAGCGACGCAGATATGGCAACGCCTGGGCCAGCACTAGGGCGCGCTCGGTGGCCGCCTGCAGGTCGCTCGATGTCGCTTTCGTCATGCGCGGCGTGTACGGGCGGGCGCCAGAAGGGTCAAGCGTGCACCCCGCTGCGCAACGGCGCCGATGCGATGCCTCTCGCGCTCAGAACTGGCAATGTGAAATGAAAATCGGCCCCGCCTCCCGATGCTTCCGTCAGCCACATTCGGCCGCCGTGTGCCTCGATGATGCCGCGGCAGATCGACAGGCCGACACCCATACCGGATGCCTTGGTCGTGACGAATGGCTGAAACAGCTTTTCTCGCACCTGTTCAGGCAGGCCCGGACCGCCGTCGGCCACGCTGATCTCGACCAGCCCGTCGGCAGACAACATCGTTTTGATCGTAAGTTCGCGGCGGTGGCTGTCATGCATCGCCTCCACTGCATTACGGATCAGGTTCAGCAGCACCTGTTGTATCTGCACCTTATCAATGATCACCCGAGGCAGATCGGGTGCGTAATCCACTGCCAGATGCACCCCGCGCCCCTCTGACCCGAGCAACGCGAGCACGACTGCTTCTTCGACTGTCTGGCGAACGTCTTCCGCCTCGCGCTGTACATCCGCCTTTTTGACAAACTGCCGCAGCCGCTGAATCACCTGGCTGGCGCGGGTGACCTGGTCGCTCGCCTTAAGCAGTGCCTCGTCGCATTTCTCGGTTGCGCCGACGAGCAGCAGTCGACGGCCCGCGCTCACATAGCTGCCGACGGCGGCCAGTGGCTGGTTCACTTCATGTGCCAGCGCCGAAACCATCTGTCCGAGCTCCGTCAGCCGCGACACATGGATCAGTTCAGCCTGCAGCTCATGCAGCCGCCGCTCCTGCAGATTGGTCTCCACGGCGAACGACTTCGCCAGCCGCGCATAGACTGCCCCCGTCTCGACCAGCAGTATCAGCAGGACGAGCCCCGCCGCGAGCAGCCCATAGAGGCGGCCAGCATAAAACCCGAAATCGAAACGGCCAGCATTGAGCATCGCGCTCAACCCGATGTCGAAGAGCCATGCTGACATGACCACCATGAGCCACACGTCGAGCACCGAGTATGGCCGCCGCTTCCACAACAACAGCAGCGCCACCAGGGTGATCGTGCAGACGGTCCCGGTCGCAATCGGCAGCACCGGCGTGTAGCCGTCACCGCGCATAATCTGGGGCAGGAGGTTGTGGCCGACAGTGACGAGCAGGGCCGCACCCCAGACCAATGCGATAACGACAGCAATGCCTGCGGCAATCGACATCCCGGCATGGCGTATCGGTCGACTGCCGCGCAGCGCCGAATAGCCGATCACCGCGAGCGGAAAACCGGCATGCCAGATCATGTACAGCCAGGCTGTCGTCTGTGCTCCCCCGCCGATCAGCCCTACCGGCCCAAACAGTCGCGGAAAGCTGAGCGCATGCGGAATGCTGATCAGACCGGTGAACAGGTAGCCGGTCGCCAGCGCCAGCAACGGTGCCGCGCCAAGAATGGCGAATTGCGCAAACAGCAGAATCGCGGTGACCAGATCGATCACCAGAAACGCACCTTGATAGCTCGGTATAAACGCCCACACCTCGGACAGCTTCACCTGGGCGAATGGTGCACACAGCAGGAATGCGCCAAGCGAGACCAGGCCAATCCTTCGCGCGAATCGGCACTCCTGCTCCGAAGCGGGCAAGGAAGAGAGGAACACCGAACGTTCCGCGCTCGGCTCGTCCCGGTCAATCAATCCGAGGCTCCCACCGCGTTTCGTTACGGAGAAATACCGCCACTCCAAACATATCGCCAGCACATAGGATGGGGTCATCGGTCTTGGCATCGCAGAGGCACTGGCGCAGGAATGAAGCTCGTGCTGGCCGACCGGCTGACCGCGGCCCGCCGGTCCATCCAGGCGGCCTTCGATCGGGCCGAAGCAGGGGAGAAAAACGCGATGGCCGAACTCGGTCCACTCGACAGCACCGCTTTGCCGGCGGACGTCCGCTCGCGCTTCCTGCCCGATATCAACGGCCTGCGTGTGCACCTGCTTGAAGCAGGAGAGCCGACGCGACCGTGCGTGCTGTTGCTGCATGGGTTCCCGGAACTGGCGTATTCCTGGCGCAACATCATGCCGGCGCTGGCAGACGCGGGTTATCATGTCATCGCACCCGACCTGCGCGGATACGGTCGCACCACGGGCTGGCGTGCAGACTACGATTCCGCGGAGGATCTGCAATCGTTCCGGCTGTTGAACGCGGTGCGAGATCAACTCGGGCTCCTGCATGCGCTCGATCACCGCTCCGTTGCAGCGGTGATCGGCCACGACTTCGGCTCTCCGGTGGCCGCCTGGTGTGCTCTGGTGCGGCCGGACCTATTCCGTTCGGTCGTTCTGATGAGCGCGCCGTTCGAAGGACCACCTGATCTGCCGGCGCGTAGGCCAACCGTGCGCGAGGATGTGCATGCAGCGATGGCGAAGCTGCCGCGCCCACGCAAGCATTATCAGTGGTACTATTCGACGCGTCCGGCCAACGCCGACATGCGGCATTGCGAGCAGGGCGTGCACGCCTTCCTCCGCGCCTATTACCACCATAAGAGCGCTGACTGGCGGCAGAACGAGCCCTACCGCCTGGCCGGGTGGACCGCTGAAGAACTGGCCAAGATGCCGACCTACTACATCATGGACCTGCACGAGACGATGCCGGAGACCGTGGCGCACGTAATGCCTTCGGCGGCGGAGGTCGCCGCTTGCCGATGGCTCCCGGACCAAGAGCTCGCCGTCTACGCCGCCGAGTACCAACGGAACGGCTTCGCCGGTGGCCTGCAGTGGTATCGCCGCGGTACCTCGGGACTCGACGCCTCAGAGCTACAGCTGTTCGCTGGACGCACAATCGACGTCCCCTCGATGTTCATTGCCGGCAAGAGCGACTGGGGCACCTATCAACGGCCTGGCGCTTTCGAAGGCATGCAGAATCACGCCTGCACCCAGATGCGGGGCTGCTATCTGATCGAGGGTGCCGGCCACTGGGTCCAGCAGGAACAGGCAGACAAGGTCAACGAATTGCTGCGCGGCTTCCTGCGCGAGCTATCGCACTGATCTCCCCTCCCCTAGCGGGAGGGGGCGTCAGGCCCGCCGAAAGAACGCGTCCGCCGCGCTGCGGTGGCCGTGCTTCCGCTCAATATCCGCCTCAACCCGCTCGATTTCCGCCTTCAGTTCGGCGATGTAATCGCGCAGTTCCTCGATGCCCATGGTGTCCAGTACTATTCTTTCCAGCCGTGTGCGCTTGCGCACCGGGCCTTCTTCCTCGTCCATCATCGCGTGTTCGATCTCCCTTGCAGCAACCCAGCATAATCTGATGCGTATACTTGACCCACCCCAGACCGGGCGTCATATCCGGCCACTATGACATTGCCATTGATGCCCAAGGCCACTGCCGTGTGGCTAATCGAAAAGACCGCGCTGACCTTCACGCAGATCGCAGATTTTTGCGGCATGCACCCGCTCGAGGTGCAAGCGATCGCCGACGGCGAAGTGGCGCAGGGCATCGTCGGCTATGACCCGATCGCCAATGGACAGCTCACGGCACAGGAGATTCGTCGCGCTGAACAAGACCCCGAGGCAAGGCTGAGACTGGCGCCTACGGCGCTGCCACAGCCAAAGCGCCTGCGAGGCTCTCGCTATACGCCAGTGGCCAAACGGAACGATCGACCTGATGCCATAGCCTTCTTGCTGCGCAGCTACCCCCAGCTTAGCGAGGCGCAGGTGTCCAAGCTGCTCGGCACAACCAAGGACACCATCCAAAAGGTCCGCGAACGCACGCACTGGAACAGTGCCAACATCAAGCCGCGCGACCCGGTGATCCTCGGCCTGTGCAGCCAAACGGACCTGAACGGCGCCATCGCGCAGGCGAATGACCGCCTGGAACGGGAAGGCCGCGCCGTTCCGCCGCCGCCGGTCCCCGAGCCTGACGAGGTCGCCTGACGGTCTATCCCACCTGGGTGCGCAGGCGTTCGATCTCTTCCTTGACGTGCAGCTTCTCGATCTTCAACCGGTTCAGCGTCTCGCTGTCCGGCATGGGCCGCTGGTCTTCCTCGGCGATGCGGCTTTCGAGCGCCGCATGGCGCTCTTTCAGCGATTCGAGACGGCTCTGCAAGGTCATCGATAAACCTCCGCTAGACAACGGCCTGCGAACACATGGTAACCCGACTGACATAGTGAGAGTCCATGACGATCGTGCCAGCCTGGGATTTGCGCCCCCTGTATGCTATGGAAGCTAAATGCTGACAGATCGGGACTCGCTGCTGCGCAAGCTGCACGAACTCCGCAGCGAGCATCGTGACCTCGACACCGTAATAGCGCGCCTGGCCGAACAGGGCGCATCGGATCAGTTGCATCTTCAACGGCTTAAGAAGCGAAAGCTCATGCTGAAGGATGAAATCGCCTGGCTGGAAAGCCGGCTGATCCCGGACAGCATCGCCTGATGGCGCAATCGCGGACCGACGATGGTGCAGAGGATGAGGCGCGGCATCTCGATACCCCGCCGGTCGTCGGCATCATTATGGGCAGCCAGTCGGACTGGTCGACGCTCTGCCACACTGCGGAAATGCTGGATCGCCTTACCGTCGCCTATGAGGCTCGAATCGTCTCGGCCCACCGCACACCGGACAGGCTGCGCGACTACGCAAGGACAGCCCGCCAACGGGGGCTGAAAGTGATCATCGCCGGCGCCGGCGGCGCGGCACACCTGCCGGGAATGTGTGCCGCATGGACACCTCTGCCGGTTTTGGGAGTCCCAGTGGAATCCCATAGTCTCAAGGGCATGGACAGCCTTCTGTCGATCGTGCAGATGCCCGCGGGCGTTCCGGTAGCCACACTGGCGATCGGCCGGGCCGGCGCTGTCAATGCTGCACTCCTCGCGGCCGCAATCCTCGCCACCAGCGATAGCTCATTGGCCGCCCGGCTTGACACCCTGCGCGAGCAACAGACCAACGATGTGGCCAACGAGCCTGCATGACGCTGCTGCTGCCGCCGAACGCGACCATCGGCCTTGTCGGCGGAGGACAGCTGGGCCGGATGTCGGCCATGGCAGCATCGCGGCTCGGCTACCGCTGCCACATCCTCACCCGCGAGCATGACAGCCCGGCGAGCCAGGTCGCAGCAGCGGCCACGATCAGCGACTATCACGAACCAGAGGGGTTGCGCCGTTTCGCCTCGGCCGTCGATGTCATCAGCTTCGAGTTCGAAAATGTCAGTGCGGAAGGTCTTGATCTTCTTGATTCACTGAAGCCGGTGCGCCCCTCGCCAGCAATTCTCCGCATCAGCCAGGACCGGGTGGCAGAAAAGAGCTTCCTCAACCGGATCGGCGTCCCGACCGCTCCGTGGTCCGCGGTCGAAGATTTAGATGCGCTAGCGGCAGCTGTTGCTCATGTCGGCTTGCCTGCCGTGCTGAAGACCACGCGGCTCGGCTATGACGGCAAGGGTCAGATGACGCTGCGCCGGCGCGAGGATCTTGCCGCGGCGTTCTCTGCTCTAGCGCCCAAGCCATTGATCCTTGAAGGTTTCATCGACTTCGGCCAGGAGATCAGCGTGGTGGCGGCGCGCGGCGAGGACGGTAGTTATGCCGCGTTCGACACAGTCGAGAACCGGCATCGCAACCACATCCTTGACCTCACACTTGCGCCTGCGCGCATTGGCGAACCGGTTGACCGCCGGGCCCAGGCGATCGCGCGCAAGATCGCCGATGCCCTCGACCTGATCGGGCTGCTCGCGGTGGAGATGTTCGTCGATCGGGACGGCCGTGTGCTGGTCAACGAGATCGCTCCCCGTCCGCATAATTCCGGCCACTGGAGCATCGACGCCTGCCCAGCCAGTCAATTCGAGATGCACATCCGCGCCATTGCTGGCCTGCCGCTGCCGGCGGCCGTGCGTCACTCGGATGCAGTGATGAAGAACCTGGTGGGGCCGGAGGAGACGGCGCTGTGGCCCGCCATCCTGGCCGAGCCAGGACTGATCCCCCACCTCTACGGCAAGGCCGACGCGCGGCCGGGGCGCAAGATGGGCCATGTCACCCGGCTGTTTCCGCGGGGATCACTGCCAGGAGAATTCGGCATTACGGCTGCCCTGGGGCCGGCGGCGCAGCAAGCGACAGCGCCTTGATCGCTTCCTCAACGCAACGTTCAAACACCGACAGGTCTGCCCAACGACAGGCCGGCGTTATCTCCTCGGCAATGAGGGTGCCCCCGGACGCAACAATTCCCGCCTCGATCATCAGGTTGTCGAACAGCCCGAACTGTTCGATCAGCAGTCCCTCACCGTCTCGCAGCGAGCCATCGACACCAGCGACGACGCCGCTGGCAAAGGTTGCGGTGCGTCGGGCGAACCCCACCGTGGTGGTGGCGTAGCCGAACACCGGCCGACCCAGCGTCCGCATCATGGCGACCTCGTACACAGTGCCGACATCGGCGCTCGGTCCACGGAACGGCGTCAGGTTGGCGATCATCAGGTCCGCCGAGCGGATCTGCGCCTCGTTGCGAAGCGCAATGCGCCGCCACTCCGGCAGAGTTGCCCAGGCAGCCGGCTCATCGGGCCAACTATCGAGCGGGGAAACACCGGTCAGGCCGTGCCGGTCGCAGATTGCCTTCTTGCGAGCAACCAAGCCGGCGGCATCGGGCACGAAGATGTCAGGGCCGGCGAGGTAGGCCCGCAAGCACTTAGCCGAGTGCGGCGACTCCCGGCAGTGTCTTTCCTTCCAGCCATTCCAGGAAGGCACCGCCGGCGGTCGAGACGTAGCTCATGCGATCGAGCACGCCAGCGTGGCGTAGGGCCGAGACGGTGTCACCGCCACCGGCAACGCTCCGCAGTGCGCCCTTCCCTGTGGCCTCCGCCACCGCCTTGGCAAACGCCGTGGTCGCCGCATCGAATGGCGGTGTCTCGAAGGCGCCGAGAGGCCCGTTCCAAACCAGAGTACGACAACTCGCCAAGTGGCTGATCAGCGCCGCCACCGTGGCCGGACCCACATCGAGGATCATTGCATCTGCCGGCACACTGGCCATTGCCACTGTCTGGGTCGCCACACCCGGCTTCAGCTCGTTCGCGACGACCGCATCACTGGGCAGGATAACCTCGCAGCCAGCCGACTTCGCGCGCTCCAGGATGTCCCGCGCGGTTGCGTGCATTTCGGCCTCCTGCAGCGAGCGGCCAACTGCAAGCCCCTGCGCAGCGAGAAAGGTGTTGGCCATCGCCCCACCGATCACCAGCGCGTTGACCTTGGCGACCAGATTACCCAGCAGATCGAGCTTGGTGGATACCTTCGCGCCACCGACGATCGCCGCGACCGGGCGAACGGGACTGCCAAGAGCCGCGTCCAGCGCCTCCAGCTCGGCCTGCATCAACCGGCCTGCATAGGCTGGCCGCAGACGCGCTATCCCCTCGGTGCTCGCATGTGCGCGGTGAGCCGCGGAGAACGCGTCGTTGACGTAGATGTCTGCGAGGTGGGCCAATTCGGCGGCGAAGCTCGGGTCGTTCTTCTCCTCCTCGGTGTGGTAGCGGGTGTTCTCCAGTACCAGCACCTCGCCTCGGGCCATGCGATCCACTGCCTGCTGCGCCGGCACGCCGATGCAGTCCTCGGCGAAGCGGACGCGCTGGCCCAGAACTTCGCCCAGCGCCGTGGCAACCGGGCCCAGTGACATCTCCGGCACCCGCTTGCCTTTGGGGCGATCGAAGTGGCTGCACACGATGACCTTGGCGCCTTTGCTCACCAGTTCACGGATCGTTGGCGTCAACCGCTCGATACGGGTCAGGTCAGTGATCTTGCCGTCGCGTACCGGCACGTTCAGGTCGGCGCGCAACAGCACGCACTTGCCGGCGACATCGAGGTTATCGAGCGTGCGAAAGGACATGACGGTCTCGCATTAAAGCTCCCCTCCCCTTGTGGGAGGGGGTTTGGGGGGGAGGGGTAAGGAACAGTCGCGGCCCCCTCCCCCAACCCCCTCCCGCAAGGGGAGGGGGAATACTGGACGCTACAGGCTGCCGAACAGTGCGGCGGTGTCGGACATACGGTTGGAGAAGCCCCACTCGTTGTCGTACCAGCCCATCACCCGGGCCAGCGCGCCATCGACCACGGTGGTCTGAGTCGCATCAAAGGTGCACGACGCCGGGCTGTGGTTGAAGTCGATGCTGACCAACGGCTCAGTGTTGTAGTCGAGGACGCCGCGCAGTGCGCCCTTCGACGCATCGAGCATCGCCGCGTTGATCTGGTCCTTGGTGGCCTGCTTTTTCAGGTTCACGTCCAGCGACACCAGCGACACGTTCGGCGTCGGGATGCGGATCGCGGTCCCGTCCAGCTTGCCCTTCAACTCCGGCAGCACCAGGCCGACGGCGCGCGCTGCCCCGGTCGAGGTAGGGATCGCCGACACCGCAGCCGCGCGTGCCCGGTGCAGGTCCTTGTGCAGCGTATCGACAGTGTTCTGATCACCGGTATAGGCGTGGATGGTGACCATATAGCCGCGCTCGATGCCAAAGCTGTCGTGCAGCACCTTGGCCATCGGCGCGAGACAGTTGGTGGTGCATGACGCGTTCGAGACGATCGTCATGTCCTTGGTCAGCGTCTTGTGGTTCACGCCATAGACGATTGTCGCATCCACGTGGTCGCCGGGAGCCGAGATCAGCACCTTGCGCGCCCCCGCCTGCAGCAGCGCGGATGCCTTCTCCTTGCTGGTGAAGATGCCGGTGCACTCCATTGCCACGTCGACGCCCTGGTACGGCACCTTCGTCGGGTCGCGCTCGGCCGAAACCTTGATCGGACCCCAGACGCGACCGCCGTAGCGGATGGTGATCGTGTCACCGGAAACCTCGAGCTGGCCCGGGAAGCGGCCATGCACGCTGTCATAATGGAACAGATGCGCGTTGGCCTCGGTGCTGCCCAGATCATTGATCGCGATCGGCACCAGATCGTCGCGCCCGCTCTCGATCATCGCGCGCAACACCAGACGACCGATGCGTCCAAATCCGTTGATGGCGACCTTCACAGGCATGGTTGCATTCCTTCTCTATCGCTCAGCCCCTCAGCCAAGCCGCTTGCGGACCGCCGCGACAACGGCCTCGGGGGTGATACCGAAGTGTTTGTAAAGAACTTCATAAGGAGCCGAGGCACCAAAGTCGGTCATCCCGATGAAAACCCCGTCATTGCCCAGCCAACGCTCCCAGCCGAAGCCCGAGGCGGCCTCGACACCGATCCTCGGCACAGACCCCAGCACCTGCATACGATAATCTTCGTCCTGCTGCGAGAACAGCTCCCAGCAGGGCAACGAAACCACAGCGACGTTCAACCCGTCGGCCGCCAAGGCTGAACGCGCGTCCATGGCAATCGCTACCTCCGATCCGGTGGCGATCAGCGTTGCGGCGCGCTGCCCTTCCGCCTCGGCGAGGATGTAGCCCCCGCGGGCGCAGCGGTTCTCCGAGGTGTCGGTGCGCATCGTCGGCAGCGCCTGACGGGTCAGCACCAACAGGCTGGGTCCGTCGCTGCGGCGGATCGCCAGTTCCCAGCATTCGGCGACCTCCATCGCATCACCGGGACGATAGACGTGCAGATGTGGCATCGCCCGAAGGCTGGCCAGATGCTCAACCGGCTGATGGGTCGGCCCATCCTCACCCAGGCCGATCGAGTCATGGGTCAGGACGTGGATCACGTGCGCCCTGGCGATCGCTCCGATGCGGATCGACGGCCGCATGTAGTCCGTGAAAACAAAGAAGGTGCCGGTGTAGGGGATCAGCCCGCCGTGCAACGCCATGCCATTTGCTGCGGCGCACATGCCATGCTCCCGCACGCCATAGTGGATGTAGCGGCCGGCGAAATTGCCGGCGGTCACCGCTCCCATCGACTTCACGAAGGTCAGGTTGGACCCCGTGAGGTCGGCCGAGCCGCCGATCAACTCCGGCGTCGCGGGGACTAGCGCATCCAGCGCCTTCTGGCTGGATTGGCGGGTAGCCATCTTCGGCCGGGTCTCTGCGATCTCCTGCTTCAGTGCGGCGACGGCCTCATGCCAGTTATCCGGCAGCCGCTTCGCCATGACGCGCTCGAACTCAGCACGCATGTTGTTGTGCGCCAAGCGCTTCAGCCAGGCACGACGTGTGCCCGCCCCACGGCTCCCCGCCGTGCGCCACCGCTCCAGCAGGTCTTCAGGAACGGTGAACGGTGGCTCGTGCCAGCCCAGCGCCGCCTTGGCACCAGCCGCCTCCTGCGACCCCAGCGGCGAGCCGTGGGTCGCGGCGGTGCCGGCCTTGGTCGGGGCGCCGAGGCCGATGATCGTGCGGCAAGCGATCAAGGTCGGCTTCTTCGATCGCATGGCAAATGACAGCGCCGCGTTGATCTGTTGCGGGTCGTGGCCGTCGATCCGCCGTGCGGCCCAGCCATACGCCGAGAACCGCTTCAGCACGTCGTCGGAATAGGCCTGCGCCGTATCGCCGTCGATCGAGATGTGGTTGTCGTCGTAGAGTACGGTCAGCTTCGACAGGCAGAGATGGCCGGCAAGCGCCGCTGCCTCGTGACTGATGCCCTCCATCAGGTCGCCGTCCGAGCAAAGGGCCCAGGTTCGGTGGTCCACCAGCGAGCGACCGAACCGGGATGCCAGCAGGCGTTCGGCAATCGCCATGCCGACCGCAGTCCCGATACCCTGCCCCAGAGGGCCCGTCGTGGTCTCTATGCCCGGGTGCAGGCCATATTCGGGATGACCGGCGGCGGGCGATTCCAGCTGGCGGAACTGCTTGATCTCCTCGATGCCCATACCGTCATAGCCGGTGAGATAAAGCAGCGCGTAAAGCAGCATCGAGCCGTGACCGGCCGACAGCACGAAGCGGTCACGGTCCGGCCAGCGTGGATCGGCGGCGTCGAACTTGAGGAACCGGGTCCACAGCGCGGTGGCGGCATCGGCCATCCCCATAGGCATGCCAGGATGGCCGGACTTCGCCGCCTCCACCGCGTCAATCGCCAGCGCGCGGATGGCGTTGGCCATCCGCCAGGCCTGCTCATGCGGCCGGGCCAGGATCTCCGCCTGTTGGGCCAGCACCGGGTTGTCGATAACCGGGGCATCGAGTGCTGCCATGTCACCTCCTCGAACTGCCGGCGGCTATAGGAGCATGCCCCGGGAGCGGCAACCCTGGCCACCGGGCGTCAAGTCGCTCGGTTCGCGCGCGCTACCACGGCTTCAAACAGCACCTGGGCCCCGGCCGTTGCCTCCTCCGGCTCGATGCTCTCGGCCTCGTTGTGCGACAGGCCATCCTTGCACGGCGTGAAGATCATCGCCGTGGGCACGTGCCGCGCCACATACACCGCATCGTGTCCCGCGCCGGAGACGATCTCGCGCGCAGAGTAGCCCAGCTTCGTGACGCCTTCACGCACAAGCTGGACGCAACTTGGATCGAACGGCTGGGCCGGGATCTTGAACAGTTGGGTCAGTTCCAGCTTCACCCCGCAGTCCCGCGCGATGAAGCCAGCCTCGCGCGGGAACTGCGCGTCGAGCCGGTCGACCTCGGCATCCGAGGGGTGACGGAACTCGACCGAGAAGCGGACTTCGCCCGGCACTACGTTGCGGCTGTTGGGTGCGACCAGCAATTGGCCCACCGTGCCGCGACCATCCTCGCCGCGCGCCCGCATCATCCGGTCCACCAGGTCGATGATCCGGGCGGCGCACACCAAGGCGTCCTTTCGTGCCGATGGCGGCGTCGTGCCGGCGTGCGAGTCCTGGCCGGTGGCCACCGCGTCGTACCAGACCATCGCCTGGGCGCCGGTCACGATGCCGATCTGCTTCGCCTCGCGTTCCAGGATCGGCCCTTGCTCGATGTGCAGCTCGAAATACGCATCCGCCGGAAACGCCGCGGCGGGCTCGGCGCCACGATAGCCAATGCCGTCCAGCGCCGTGCGAACCGTTACCCCTTCGACATCGGTCAGTGCGTAGGCCTTGTCGAGTGAAAAAACGCCCGACCACACGCCAGATCCCATCAGCGAATGGCCGAAGCGGCTGCCCTCCTCATCGGTCCAGTTGACCAACTCGAGCGGTGCGTCGGTCACGATGCCCAGGTCGTTCAGCGTGTGCATCACCTCCAGCCCGGCCAGCACGCCCAGCGCGCCGTCGTACTTCCCCCCGGACGGCTGGCTGTCGAGATGGCTGCCGAACAGCACCGGCAGGCGGTTCGGATCGCGGCCAGGGCGGCGGGCGAACATGTTGCCGATCGCGTCCACACGGACGGTCAGCCCGGCGGCCTCGCATTCCGCGCGGAACCTGTTGCGTCCGCGCTGGTCCACTTCTGTCAATGTCAGCCGCCGGACGCCACCCTTCGGGGTCGCGCCAATCTCGGCCATCGACATGAGGCTGTCCCACAGCCGCTTGCCGTCGATACGTTGGTTGGTCTGGGCCGACATGCGCGGGATCCGCTGTGAGGTGACGCGCACATCTTGCCCGCCACCCGGCAAGCTGCAAGAGAGAGGCCCCATGAAAGGAATGCAGGGGTTCGCGGCGGTGCTGCTGCTGGCGGGCTGCAAGCTGATCGACCAGACAACGTTCGCGCCGTCGCCCGAGGCAACGCCGGCTGCTGAGCAGATGGCGAAGGTCGATGCACGAACGGCGCTGCTGACCATCAACTACACCGAGCCAAGCCCGAGCTATCGGGATGTGCTGCGCTACGCCGTGCGGACCGCGGAGACGCGGGCGCCCGGGGTGCAGTATGACGTCATCGCCATCCTGCCATCCGGCGCCGATGCGGCGGCAGCACAGCAGCGGGCAGCCGAGGTAATGCGCAGCATCATGGATCAGGGGGTGTCTGACAGCAGGATCCATCTTGGGCTAAGGTCTGCCCCAGCCAGCAGCCCGCAGGAAATCCGGGTCTATGTGAAGTAGGCTATAGTTCACGCCGCATCCGGGAATGTACGCATGGACGCGAGGGACTAGGGCGATAGACTCAGATCGGGTTGAGGTGGGGGCCAAGATACGCATGCACCCGTTTCATAAGCACTGTCAGACCGCGCTGGCCGCCATCGACGCGCAAGGCCGATATCGTCGCTTTACGCCGCTGCGCAAGCAGGCGGAGCGGTTTCCGCTGTATCGACGCGCAGACGGCAGCGAGGTGCTGGTTTGGTCCTCCAACGACTATCTCGGCATGGGTGGCCACAAGGTGGTCATCGAGGCTGCCTGTGAGGCGGCCCGGTCGATGGGCGCCGGCGCCGGCGGCACCCGCAACATCAGCGGCACCAGCCCATGGCATGATGCGCTGGAGGCGGAGCTTGCGGACCTGCACGGCAAGCCGGCGGCGCTGCTGTTCACATCCGGCTTCGTGTCCAACCAGGCCGCACTCTCGACAATCCTGAACTCGCTGCCGGACTGGCACGTGTTCTCCGACGCCCGCAACCACGCCTCGATGATCGCCGGCATCAAGGGCGCCAAGGCGACCTGCCATATCTTCCGGCACAACGACCTCCGGCACCTTGAGGAGCTGCTCCGGAGCGTGCCGCCGGCAGCGCCAAAGCTGATCGCATTCGAGTCGGTGTACTCGATGGATGCCGACATTTCGCCGATCGGCGCGATCTGTGATCTCGCGGATCGCTACGGCGCAATGACCTATCTAGACGAGGTGCACGCGGTCGGCATGTATGGCACCTCGGGCGCCGGTGTCGCGGAGCGCGACGGCGTTGCCGCGCGTGTGGACGTGATCGAGGGCACGCTGGCCAAGGCGTTCGGCTGTCACGGCGGCTATATCGCCGGTGACGCGACGGTCATCGACTATATCCGCTCCTGCGCGCCGGGTTTCATCTTCACCACGTCACTTCCGCCAATGATCGCCGCGGCGGCCGTCGCATCGGTACGGCATGTCCGCGCCGATGCCGCCCGCAGGGCCAAACTGTTCGAGCGCGCGGAGACGTTGAAGCGCCGACTGACTGCATCAGGATTGCCGGTGTTGCCGTCGGCCAGCCATATCGTGCCGCTCCATATCGGCGACGCGGCGCTGTGCAGCGCAGTCAGCCGGCGGTTGCTCGATGAGTTCGCAATGTACGCGACCCCGATCAATTACCCGACCGTGCCGCGTGGCGAAGAGCGGTTGCGTCTGACGCCAACTCCGCTGCACACCGATGCGATGATGGACCGGCTGGTCGCTGCGCTCACCACGATCCTGGCGCCTGAACGGCGGGCCGCTGCCTGAAGGGTCCTACAGGCGCTTTTCGAACCAGTGGTGCGCGTAGGGTTCCCCGTTGAACGCCGGTACCTCCGCATAGCCTTGTTGCCGGTACAGCGCCTGCGCCTCAATGAGCGTGCGATTGGTCTCCAGACGGAGTGTCGCGACGCCCAACTCGCGGGCGATTGATTCCAACGTCTGCAGCACGCGGCGGGCAACGCCGCGCCCCCGCATTCCAGGCGCAGTCCACATCCGCTTGATCTCGGCGATGCCTGAATCGATACGCTTGAGGGCCCCACACCCTGCGATGGTACCGTCGACGCGCGCCACCAGGAAGTAGCCTGCCGGAGGCGTCAGGTCCTCGTCTGCGGCTGGATTGCTCCTGGCGGGATCGAACCCGCTATCGAACCGCTGCGCGAGATCGCGGAAGTATTCATTCAGGCACCAACGTGCATCGGCAGTGTCCGGCGGTTCCACCCGAACCTCGATCGATGATGCGCTGAGCAGCCGTTCGACTTCCGCCATCGCATCTACCAGCCGCTCGCGCTGGCGGTCATCGAGCGGCGCCAGCATCGATGCCGCGAGCGTATCGGACAGACCGTCATACTTCGAGAGTTCGGCGCGGCCCTTGCGCGTCAACGTCACCCGTCGCATCCGACCGTCGCCCCCCTGCTTCTGCAAGGCGACAAGGTTCTGTTCCTCGAGCGAGCGCAGCAGCCGGCTGAGATAGCCGGAGTCCAGACCAAGTCTGGCGCGCAGTCTGCGCAGGTCGGCACCCTCGCGACCGGTTTCGAAGATGAGGCGCGCCTCGCCCAATGGCCGGCCACGCTGCAGGTAGCTTTCATCGAGCGCACCCACCCGCTGCGTGACCAGTCGATTGAACCGGCGCACCTGCTGGATCTGGCCATTGTCCATTCGCTGACCTTAGTCAGATATTGGCAGAGCGCAAGTTGTGACTGATGTGACACGAGGTCGGCGGCCCGGCAGATTGGGTGCCGCAAGGATCGGCGGAGCGACGATGATGCAGACCGTGCTGGATCGACCGATCCTGCGGCTGAACCCGGGCCAGGGACGCCGACTGCGTTCCGGATCGCCCTGGGTGTTCTCCAACGAAATCGCGATGAAGCCGGAGTACCGACAGCTACCGCCGGGAAACCTGGTGCGCATCGACGGTGACGACGGCGTGCAGTTCGGCACCTTCATGTTCAACCCGCACAGCCTGATCGCCGCGCGGCAGCTTGATCGCGACCCGGCGGCGGAGATCGATGCCGCATGGGTCCGCCAACGGCTGACGTTGGCGATCGAATTGCGCCAGCGTCTCTGCGACACGCCGTTCCACCGGATGGTACACGCCGAGGCCGATCGGCTGCCCGGACTGATCATCGATCGCTACGACGATGTCGCCGTGATGCAGGCGAACACCGCCGGAATGGACCGTCTCACACCACCGATTGTCGAGGCGCTCACCGACCTCTTGCCGTTGCGGGCCGTCGTTGCACGCAACGACTCAGCGGCCAGGCGGCAGGAGGGATTGGCCGATGAGGTGTCGCTGCTGGTCGGCAGCGATGCGCACGCTGCGGTCGTGGAGGGTGGAGTCAAATTCGCCGTCGACCCACTCGGCGGGCAGAAGACCGGCTGGTTCTTCGACCAGCGGCCGAACCGCGACCGGGTCTCGATGCTGGCAAGAGGCGCGCGCGTGCTCGACGTGTTCAGCCATGTCGGCGCATTCGGTCTGCGCTGCGCGGCGGCGGGCGCACACGAGGTGACGTTGGTGGACAGCAGCGCGGCGGCGCTGGCGCAGGCTGAGCAGGCTGCAGCGCATAATGGTCTTGCCGACCGTCTTCGTGTCCGACGCGACGACGGGTTCGATGCAATGAGCGCGCTTATCGGCGAAAAATTCGACATCGTCATCTGCGATCCGCCTGCCTTCGCCCGCTCCCGAAAGGATGCCGATGCCGGGCTTCGGGCCTATGGTCGCATGGCGCGCCTGGCGGCATCGCTGGTCGCGCCCAACGGGTATCTGTTCGTCGCCTCCTGTAGCCATCATGCCTCGTTGGAGGCCTGGAGCGCACAGATCGCCTGGGGTCTGCATCGCGCGCGACGCGAAGGCCGCATCCTGTTCACCGGCGGCGCGGGGCCCGATCATCCGGTGCATCCGCACCTGCCCGAGACCGCCTATCTGAAGACGCAATTGATCCAGTTGCTGTAAGATGCGGCCATGAGCGCGTCCCGTGCCAACAACCCGCTGTTCGGGCCCAACCGCTTCAAGCTCGGCGTGTTCAGCGCCAACTGCGATGGCGGGCTGACAATGTCGCTTGCACCCGAACGCTGGCCAGCGAACTGGGACGACATCGTCGCGATGACGCAGATCGCCGACGAGGCCGGCCTGGAGTTCATTCTGCCGGTGGCGAAATGGCGCGGGTATCAGGGCAAGGCGAACATCTATGGCCGGTCGTTCGAGACACTGACGCATGGCGCAGCACTCGGCGCGGTCACGCGACATATCGCGATCTTCTCTACCGTGCACGTGCCTTTGGTGACGCCGGCGTTCGGCGCCAAGGCGATCGCCACCATCGACCACATCACGCATGGCCGCGCCGGGCTCAACATCGTCTGCGGCTGGAACCAGGAAGAGTTCGACCTGCACGGCGTCACCATCGATCAGGATCGGCGTTATGAGCACGGGCTGGAGTGGTTCCGCATCTGGGCACGCCTGTTGCAAGGCGGGCCGGAATTCGACTGGGACGGCGAATTCTTTCGCCTGAAACGACTGCACACCGATCCGACGTCGGTACAGCGGCCGTGGCCTGCGGTCATGTCTGCGGGGTTCTCGCCCAAGGGGCGCGACTTCGCCGCACAGGCGGCCGATGTGTTGTTCACCACGATGAGCGAGCTTGATCAGGCCCCCGCCTTGCTGAGCGATATTCGTAGCTACATTGCGCGCCAAGACAGGAAGGTGGACATCTACACGATGTCGCACGTGGTGTGCCGGCCGACGCGACGCGAGGCGGAGGAGTTCTATCACTACTTCGCCGAGGAGATGGCCGACGCCGATGGCCAGGCGTATTACCGGCGGCAGCGCGGACCCGCGGTCAAGGACGCCGCAGGCAATGAGATCCGTCGTCCTCTGGTCAACCGTTTCATGCGCGAGACCGGCAAGCGATATGACGGCGCGTACCCTGGCGCGTTCCCCCTGGTCGGCACACCGGATGATGTGGTCGCCGATATGGTGCAGATGAGTGGGCAGGGATTCGCCGGCACGTCGGTTGCGTTTCTTAACTACCTGAAGGAAATTCCCTTCTTCGTGCAGGAAGTGCTGCCGCGGCTAGAACGGCTTGGACTGCGCGAACCCGGGTAGATCGGAGGCAACAATGCCCGCGTATTTCGTGGTGCGCGCCGTGGTGGGCGAAGCAGATCGGCGTGATTTTGACATATGGTATCGCACTGAACACTTGCCGGACGCACGCGCGGCGTTCAACGCACAATCTGCCTGGCGCGCCTGGAGCCGCACCGATCCCTCGGTGCATTATGCGTTCTATCAATTCGCCGACGCCGCGGCGGCGGAGGCGGTGAATACCTCGTCGGCGATCGGCCGGCTGGTCGCTGACTTCGACGCGCGCTGGGGCAGCCGCGTGACGCGCACGCGCGAAATTATTGAAGTAGCCGCATGAGGCAATAGCGTCAGCGCGCCGGCAGGAGCCGGATTCATGCCCATCCACCGTCGCCTCGCAGCAGTGCTCATAGCCGACGTGGCAGGTTACTCGCGTCTCATGGGCGCCTATGAGGAACTGACACTCGGGCGCCTCGCCGCGATACGCTCGGACGTGATCGAGCCGACGATCGCTGCCAACCACGGACGGCTGGTCAAGACCAAAGGTGACGGGGTGCTCATCGAATTCACCAGCGTCATCGATGCGGTGCGCTGCGCAATCGAATTGCAGCGCTTGATGGCCGAATATAACGACCAGATCTCGCCACCCGAGCGGATTGAATACCGGATCGGCATCAATCTCGGCGAGATCGTCATCGATGACGACGACATCTACGGTGACGGCGTTAACATCGCCGCGCGGCTGGAGGCGTTGGCCGAGCGCGGCGGCATCTGCGTTTCCGCTCGTGTCCAGGAGGAAGTGGCCGGACGGCTGGACGTCGCGTTCCAGGACATAGGCGAGCAGACGCTCAAGAACATTCTGCGGCCGGTGCATGTCTATCGTGTCGTGCCAGGTGCGGCGGCCCCGCCGCATGCCGCGTCGCAGGCCCAACCCGGAGCTGCCCTCCCCTTGCCCGACAAACCTTCCATCGCAGTGCTCGCGTTCACCAACATGAGCACCGACGCCGAGCAGGAATTCTTCGCCGACGGCATCTCCGAGGACATCATCACCGAGCTGTCACGCTCGCGCTCGCTGTTCGTGATCGCGCGCAATTCGAGCTTCGTTTACAAGGGAAGGCCGACCGCCATTCGCGACGTGGGCCGCGAACTCGGGGTGCGCTACGTGCTGGAAGGCAGCGTGCGGAAGGCGAGCAATCGGGTGCGGGTGACAGCGCAGCTGATCGAGGCCACCACCGGCGGTCATGTCTGGGCGGAACGCTACGACCGCGAGCTGGCCGACATTTTTTCCGTACAGGACGAGATCACCGCCAGCGTCTCCAGCGCCATCCAGCCGGCGCTGGAGCGCAGCGAGCGGGAACGCTCGGTGCGCAAGCCGGCCGATGATTTGGACGCCTGGGAGAGCTACCACCGCGGAATGTGGCATTTCTCGCGGATCGAAGCAGGTGACAATGAGACCGCGCGCGGTCTCTTCCAGCGCGCGATCGAACTGGACCCGCAGTTCGCCCGGGCGGTGGCCGCGCTCGCGCTCACCTATCTGAACGAGATCACGTTGTTCCGTCCGCAGCAGCGGGCGGTCAACATTCCGCTGGCACTGGAAAGCGCATCGCAGGCGGTCGCGATCGACGCGACGGACGCGATGGGCCACGCGGCACTGGCCCGCGCGCAATGGATGTCGGGGCGGCACGCCGAGAGCCTGGCCACGGCGGATACGGCGGTCCACCTGGAGCCGAACTCGCCGGCCGCGCATGGGGCAGTGGGCGGCGCCAGGCTTTGGAGCGGCCGACCCGCCGAGGCGGTCGAACCGCTGAAGTCCGCAATGCGTCTGAGCCCGTTCGATCCGCTGACGTCGCTCTGGCTGCACTTCACGGCACGCGCGCATTACTGGAGCGGAAACTACAGTGCATCGATTGCGGTCGCGACGCAGATGCGACAATCGTTCCCCAACTTCCGGCAGCCCTACAACACGCTGATCGCCGCGCTGGGACAGGTCGGCCGCGTCGATGACGCCCAGGCGGTCATGGCGGATGGACTGGCACGCTTCGGCGATGCCTTTCGCGCGCTGATGGAACTGCCGGCCGATCTGCGCGAACTGCGCCCCGAAGACCGCAACCACCTGATCGAAGGCTTCCGCAAGGCCAACGTGGCCTGAAAGCACGCTCCGAAGGTAACCACCGGCCCGCTTGCGTTTCCAGCGAAGCTGGCGACACTGCCCCGGACATCGCGGAGGGAACCATGGGGAACAAGATCGCAATCATGGGCGTCGGCGCCGTCGGCGCTTATGCCGGCGCACACATGGCGCAGGCGGGCGAGGACGTGACATTCATCGACCCATGGCCCGCGCATGTCGAGAAGATGCAACGCGACGGCCTGAAGATCAGCCACATCCGCGACGTTCCCGAGTTCACCGTGAAGGTGCGCGCGATGCATCTGACCGACGCGCAGCAACTCGCCAAGGAGAAGCCAATCGACATAGCGTTCGTGTGCATGAAATCGTACGACACCGAGTGGGCGACGACGCTGATCAGTCAGTACCTGGCCCCTGGCGGCTTCATCGTATCATTGCAGAACTGCATGAACGAGGAGACGATCGCCGGAGTGGTTGGTTGGGGTAAGACAGTCGGCTGCATCGCCAGCTCGATCACCGTCGATCTATGCGAGCCAGGCCATGTGCGCCGTGCCGCAGGCAAGAGCGGAACGCGCCATACCGTATTCCGCACCGGCGAGGT
>JBKPSV010000179.1:0-7711 GCA_046735215.1 Pseudomonadota bacterium
TGACGCGGTTTGCACCCTGTGAATCGGCCCCGGTCAGCGACAGATCGACGCCGATCTTGATCACCTTGTCGGCGGCATAGGCGATGCCTGTCGCGCTGAGTGCCACCACGGCGGTCGCGGTGAAGAAGGCTTGACGTCGGGTCAGCATGTGAAAAGTCTCCCTGTTGGTTACGACTGCGGTGCGACGCCCGGTGTAATGGCACCGATCCGCCGTGTCACCTGTCACGGCGCTGGCGAACCGCCCGATTACGCGCGCAATCTGCCAGAGGGGTGTGCGAGCCGCTAGCGCCGAAACCGCAAATCGAGACCGGCGGCGATCCAACCGGTTTCGATGGCGTCGATATCGGTGAAACCCGATGGATTGGCGCGTGACGGCTGGCTGGCAAGACCAGGCGCGCGCTCGCGGCGCCAGATCTCAAGCAGCCTGCGCAGTTCCGCCAGCGGTGTCGGATGATCATCCACCCTCAGGTTGAGGTCGGGAAAATCTTCGGTTGTGGTCATCAGCATGGCCGCCGATTGTCGACCACGCCGGTCACCGCCTGCCGCTTCTCCTGCCTCCATCGCCAGCATCAGCCGTTCCGGCAAGCCCAGTTCCGAGTGTGTCTCGAAGGCAGCAAGCGTCTCGGCTATCGTCGGTTCTCCAGACAGCATGTTTCCGGCAACGCTGACGCCCGGGGCGGCCACGCTACCGCACCACGCGACGCAGTTCTGCCCGGTCCAGGCCGCAGCGCGCCCATGGCAATCCACCACGTGCACCTGACGGATGCCGCGGCCGACGTCGCCTGCCAGCGCACTCTCGATCGCGGCATCGGGCGGCAGCCCGCGCGCCAGCGCGTCCAGGATCGCAGGAGCGAGATAGCGATTGGTGAACGACTGGGTGGACACCGCCCCCACTCCCGACCGTACGAACGGACACGACGCGCCGACGGCAAAGGACTTGGTGGCCACAGCGACCGCAAAAGCGCCAGTGGTCGGATCATGGGTGACGATGGACCATGTCATGGCTGGATAGAGCGATGGTCGGCAGGTTTGGGTCAAGTCGGCCGACGAGATGCTTGCCAACGGCGCCGACCGGGCCCGGTATATCGTGGTGCGTCGTCCAGCGATCGGCGGGCGACTATTCCCGGTGAACGCTTTTATGCCACACCAACGATATGCGAGGAAGAACAACAGTGGAGGCAACGTCAGTGAGCAGTTCCATTCCTGCTTTCAACGCTTCTGATGCCGACGTGTATGAGCGCTTCATGGCACGTTGGAGCACGCGCATGGCCGATCCGTTCCTCACCTTCGTGGGAGTAAAGGCAGGTCAACGCGTGCTTGATGTGGGCTGTGGCACTGGGACCGTAACTCTGGCTCTTGCGAACAGAGGCTGCGAAGCGGTTGGTGTAGATGCCTCGGAGCCGTATCTTGAAGGTGCTCGCCGCCGCCGGTCACATCGCTCTGCTGTCTATGAACATGGCGACGCCCGATCTCTGACATACGCGACGGCGTCTTTCGACGCCTGCGTGTCGCTGCTGGCGATAGATGTAATACCGGAGCCGGATAGGGTCGTGGCAGAAATGCGCCGCGTCACCCGCAAAGATGGCGTAGTCGCCTGCGCCACATTCGATTTCTGGGGTGGATTCTCCGCCTCCGATCTTATCGTTGATACCGCCTCCGTGCTCGATGAGGGCATGAGCGAGCTGCGCACCTTCTTCAAAGCGCGTCCGCTGACACGCGCCAACGGACAAGCGGCGCTTTGGCGGGAAGCTGGGATGGCGGAAGTTGTCGAAGTGCCGATCGTGGTAAGCTTTGACTACACCTCGTTCACTGATTACTGGTCCAGCCTTACCGACGGCCCCAGCCGAGGCGCGCAGCGCATGATGGCTATCCCAGCCGAACGGCGGGCACTGATTGAACGACATGTCCGGTCAGGATACTTGGCAGGAGAAACGGATGGTCCACGATCATTCGCCATTATCATTCGAGCGGTGCGCGGGGTCGTCCCATGATCGGCATCGTCGGCACGCGTAAGCCCATGGCGCGATGCGCACGGGCAAAGCACAGGTGCTTGAATCACTCGACTGAGTTGCAAAAGTCCTAAGGGGGAATGCGATGTCAACCGAAGACAATAAATCCTTCATACGGCAACGCTTTGAGGCCGCTTGGAACAGCAATAACTCGGCAGCCTTGGACGAATTGTACTCGCCGGACAACATTCACCACTCTGGCAGCACCACGGGCCGTCTCGGACCCAATGAAATGCGTGGTATGATCAAAGCTTGGCGCGATGCCATCCCGGATTATCGATGCTCGATTGAAAATGTGGTGGCCGAGGGAGACACCGTTGCGGTTCTTCTGCAATTCAGCGGCACCCATACGTCGGCTCCGCTGACGGTGTCTTCCCGCACGGCTCAACCGAAGAACAGACGGTTTAGCGAGTCGGAAATGATTATGTTCAAACTTAAGAACGGAAAGGTCGTCGAATCGTGGGCAACATGGGACCGCCTCAACTTCCTGGAACAGCTCGGCGCCCTTGATAGGCAAGCTGAGTGAGATCGTGTCGGACTACATGACGGTCTTGTACGCCATTGGTCCAACACCCTTCGAGCTGCTCTTTCAGTAAACCGGCCTAAGCCTGAACGATCGCGCTATTCTGCCGCTGCCCTGAGCGGAGGTGACGTGATGTAGCCCTGCGCCAGGCGCCGCCCGGTTTCGCGCAGCAACCGACTGTCCAGTTCCGGCGTCTCCGCCGGAGCCATATGAAGGACCGTGTCGTTGCAGTACGTCGGAATGACGCCGCCATCGCGGAACAGCCCCGCTGGGTCGTTGCCGTCCTTCACTGCGCGGATCCCGCGTCTGATCTGGTTGCGGAAGATCGTAATGCCGCGATCGGTGGAGCCAAGATGCTCCAGGCCGTGCACGGCAATCGGCCGTTGCGACACCTGCGCCTCGAAATCCTGCGGACGACGTTGGCTCTCCTCATAGGTGCCGGCCGCGAGTTGTCCCGGCAGCATCACGCTGCGATCGGCCCACCAATCCGGCGTCACCACACTCTGCGTCTCGCTGATATGGCGCAGCTCGATCAGCATCGTGCTTGTATCGTCGAGCGGCACGATCCAGCGCGTCATCATCGGGCCGCTGAACGGATGCGGCTGCTGGCCATTCTCCCAGACCGGCGCAACCTGCTGCAGATTCGGCAGCACGTTCTCGACCATGCGCGCCCAGATGTTGTCGCCGACCCGCCGGGTCGCGACATAGATGATACCCACCGGCGTTTCGACGAACTCCAGCTCCGGCAATACACCGAACTCATCAGTGAACACCGAGCCACTGACGATCGTGTGCAGAAAAGCCGTGTGCACCGGGTCCATGGCGTTTTCCAGGATCTGCAGCCAGTTGCACGGATAGGTGTATTTCTGGCCAGGCATGAGCCGGTAGCCTGCGCGCGGAAAGCTGTCGTAGGTGGGAAACGCCGGCATCTGCTCCGGCGGTCCCATGTAAGCAAAGACCAGCCCGTGCGCCTCGTGCACCGGATACGCGCCGTGGCAGAGACGATCCTTCAGCGTGCTGTCGGCAGGTTCGCCTGGCGTTTCCAGGATGGTGCCATCGACGTCGAACAACCAGCCGTGATAGCAGCACCGTATTCCCTTCGCGCCGATCAGGCCGAACTCCAGCGAGGTGCCGCGGTGGCAACAGTGGCGTTCCAACAGGCCAACATCGCCGGCGCCGTCACGAAACACCACAAGTTCCTCGCCGAGGATCTTCACCGCGAGCGGCAGGTCCTTGAGTTCGTCGGAGTAGCAGATCGGCTGCCAGAACCGTCGCATATATTCCCCGCATGGGGTGTCTGGGCCGACATGCGTCAGCTCAGCGTCCTCGTGCGGAACCTGCCGGTGATGATAGGCGCTGTAGCGCGTCTTCAAGAACGGAGCCCGGGTTACCGTCATGGCAGACCTCCTGTCCTGATGTCGTAGGCGCTTCCTTACGTTGCAGAAATCTGATGGACAACATCATGAGCTCATCGCGCATCAGGGAGCAACTCATTCAAAAAGGGCTCACAGCACCGTAATCTATAGTCGGCTCGCTATCCGGTGCGGGCGGATTTGAGCGCAGCTGCAGGCTCAGCGTTTCACCACGGTGATCTTGCCACTTGGCTCCAGGGTCACGACACCTGCGTCCGCCAGGTTCTGCACCCCCGCGCTGCGCAACGACTCCTCAAGATCGGAGCGACTGACGGAAAAGGTCAGCATCGCCTTGTCGTCGCGTGTTCCTCCGCGTGCGAGCACGACTGGTATGCCTTCAAGAAGTGCCGACAACTTTGGCGAGGCCGCCACGGCACGGCCAAGGACCCAGTGCAGCCCCATGAGTATCGCCATAGCACCCATTGTGCCAGCAAAAGGAGCGCTGCCCGTCACGACCCGGCTGAGGCTCGAACCCAGGATGATGGATATCACGATGTCCGGCGCCGACCAGCGGCCGAATGTGCGCCGACCGGTAAGGCGGACCAGCAGCAGTCCATAGCCGAACACCACGATGGCCCGGAGACACTCCTGCCACCAGGTCACGTGCTGCATCGTCCCGAAAATAATGTCCAAATCGCTCACTGACGCGCGTCCTGTCTGTTTCGACAGCAGCGAAGCAAGACAGACGTCGTGCGGTCCAGTTGCCTGCATGGATGTGACTCGACCGGGGCCTACCGCAGCTTCTGATCCAGCGCGTCGCGCAGCCCGTCGCCCAGCAGATTGAACGCCAGCACGGTGACGAAAATGGCGATGCCCGGGAACAGCGTGATCTGGTCGGCGACGCCGAGATATGATCGCCCTTCGGCCAGCATCGTCCCCCATTCCGGGCTCGGTGGCGGTGCACCAAGCCCGATGAAGCTCAGCGCCGCCGCGGTCAGGATCGAGGTTCCCACCCGGAGCGAACAGTATACGATCACACTGGGAAGCGTCCCCGGCAGGATGTGGCGCAGCATCAGCATCGGCGCGCGGACGCCAATACTGCGCGCCGCCTGGACATACATGGTTTGCTTCAAAGCCAGCGTGCTGCCGCGCACCAGGCGGGCGAACACCGGAACGCTGAACACCGCGATCGCATAGATGACGTTGTCGATCCCGGGCCCAAGCAACGCCACGACGCCGATCGCCAACAGGATGCCAGGAAACGCCAGCAGCACATCCATCAGCCGCATGATGAAGCCGTCGACCAGCCCGCCGAAGAACCCGCTGACCAGACCCAACACAACGCCGACCAGCCCGCCCAGCGCCACCGACACGAATCCCACGGTCAGCGAGATGCGTCCACCCCAAAGGATGCGGCTGAAGATGTCGCGCCCGAACGTATCCGTGCCGCAGAGATGCTGCCATGACGGACCCGCCAGAACGTTGTCATAGTCTGGGGTCGTCGGGCCGTATGGCGCGATCCACGGTGCCGCGGCCGCTGCCACGATCAACAGCAGCAGCACGCCACCAGAAACCAACGCCACGTGCTTGCGTCGGAAGCGTCGCCAGAACTCCGCCGAGGGCGAACGTATCGTCGGCGTGGCAAGTGCGACATCGCTCATGCATCAGCGCGGGCAAATGCCCGACCTTCCGAGCCTGCCACCGGGCTTGATCTGGTGGCCATGGCCCGACCTGGTCCGGTCATCATCTAAGCCGGATCTCCGGGTTCACCACAGCGTACAGCAGATCGACGATCAGGTTGATCAGCACGAACTCGAAGGAGAACAACAGGATCTCCGCCTGGATCACCGGATAGTCGCGATAGGCTACGCTGTCGACCAGCAGTCTGCCCAACCCTGGCCAGGCGAATACCGTCTCCACGACGATCGCGCCGCCGAGCAGAAAGCCAAACTGCAGGCCGGTCAATGTGATCACCGGGATCAGTGCGTTGCGCAGCGTATGCTTCCATACCACCAGCCGTTCCGGCACGCCCTTCGCCCGCGCCGTGCGCACATAATCCTCGGCGGTGATCTCGACGAATGCCGAGCGAGTGAAGCGCGCCATCACCGCCGCCACACCGGTGCCCAGGGTGAACGCCGGCAGCACAAAACTCTGCCAACTTTCATATCCACCGGTTGGCAACCAGCCCAGGCGAACAGAGAACAGGTCGATCAGCAGCAGTCCCAGCCAAAATCCAGGAAACGAAATACCGGAGATCGCCAGCACCATCGCCAACTGATCCTGCCAGCGCCCGCGCTTCACACCAGACAGCACGCCGATGGCGACACCGATGATGACCGACCACACCATGGCGAACACGGTCAGCAGCAGCGTCGGCATGAAGCGCTCACCAATCAGCTCCGCCACAGTCTGATGGGTCTTGATCGACCGACCAAGCTGCAACTGCACAGTCTGTCCGAGATAGCGAACGTATTGCACCACCAGCGGCCGATCGAGCCCCATATCGGCGCGCACCGCAGCGATGTCCTGTGGCGTAGCGTCCGGGCCCGCCACCAGCCGCGCCGGATCGCCAGGCAGCATATGCACGAACAGAAACACGAAAAGGCTGACGGCCAGCAACACAGGCAGCGTGCCAATCAGCCGGCGGACCAAATAATCAAGCACGCGCCACCGCTAAGGCCGTCAACAGTCGCGGTGTCTCTGGAGGGGTCAAGCCTGATCAACTCCGAGCACGATTGACAGGCGCGTCAATCGAGCGACGCATCCGTCCTAAGATAGAATTGTTGATCGGGCCGCATGAACGCCCCGTGCAGCTTCTTCGAATAAGCTGCCAGGCTATGGTCCACGCTCAAGAAGATCCACGGCGCATCCTTCCACGCCTGCTCCTGCACCTTCGCGTAGGCCGCCGCGCGCTTTGTTGGATCGACCGTTGCCAACCCCGCCTCGATCCCTGCATCAGTTGCGGGACTGCTGTACCAGGCCAGGTTCGACAGTACCGGAGGGAACGATTTGGTGTACAGGATGGGCCGCGTGCCCCAATCCGCATCGCCGGTCGAGGACGACCAGCCGCCGTATAGCATGACGATGGTGGCTTCCTCCGGTCCCTTCACGTTGAACATTTTTGCAGTCAGCACGCCGGCTTCCAGCGGCTCCACATTGATCTTCACTCCCACCGCCGCAAGCTGCTGCTGGATGAACTGCATGCCACGTTGAATCAGCGTGTCCGCCCCGCCGGTCAACGTTGATTCGAACCCGTTCGGATAGCCCGCCTCGGCCAGCAGAGCTTTCGCCTTCGCTGGGTCGTAAGCGTAGAGCCCCTGCTTCTGATAGAATGGCAGCAATTGCGGCACCGGCGAGTCGATCGGGTCGGCATGGCCATTGAACACCACCTTGATGAACGCCTGCTTGTCGATCGCATAGTTCAGCGCCAGGCGTACGCGAGGATCATTGAACGGCTTGCGCATGTTGTTCAGATACACATAGCGTCCCAGGATCGACGGTTCGTTGAATACAGTGACCGTCGGGCTGTTCTGCAGCGATGCGATCAGCTCCGGTGGCACCGGGTAAATGAACTGCGCCTCGCCGGCCTGCAACATGGCGATGCGCGCGCCGTTCTCCGGCACCGTGCGGTAGGTGATCGTGTCGATCTTTGGCTGACCCTGCTTCCAGTAGTGCTCGTTCCTCTTCATCTTCAAGGTATCGGCGTTCCAGCTGACGAACGCGTATGGTCCGGTGCCAGATGGATGCCGCGTCACCTCCTTGCCGTACTCCTGTATCGACTTCGGCGACATGATCAGCGCGCCAGGATGCGCAATATCGTTGACGAA
>JBKPSV010000180.1:0-5782 GCA_046735215.1 Pseudomonadota bacterium
CCTTACCTTTACCCGCGATTCATACGACCAGGCTCGCTACCATAGGATCCAGACGCTGGCCGCCGAGATCACCGCACGGCACACGAACCTGGATGCACAACCCATCGAACTCGCGTTCGGCGCCCAGAGCGGTTACGCCACTCCGAAGGCCGATGTACGCGGGGCCGTCTTTCGCGAAGGCCGCCTGCTGCTGGTGCGGGAGAAGGCAGACAATGATCGGTGGACCTTGCCGGGCGGATGGGCCGACGTGAACGAGAGTCCGGCAGAGGCCGTCGCCAAGGAAGTCCGGGAAGAAGCCGGATTTACCGTCAGGCCATATAAGCTGGCCGCAGTCTGGGACCGGGCCCGCCATGCGCACGAACCACAATACCTGTTCCATATCTGGAAGCTGCTCTTCCTCTGCGAAATCGAGGGCGGCGAGGCACGGGTAGGCTCAGAGACGAGCGAGGTCGCATTCTTCGCCGAAGACGAGTTACCCGCAGAGCTTTCAGTCAGCCGCGTGCTTCACTGGCAGCTTGAGCGGATGTTCCAACATGCCAGTCGGCCCGAGCTACCGACCGACTTCGATTGAGGAATTTCGCTGCTACTCACCCAGCGACCACCTCATTCGCCAGTGTCCCCCAGAACTGTCCGCGCTTGAGGTAGCCGCGATAGTCGCCCACCTGCACCTGGCACCAGTCGGACGCCGCCGGGCACGAGCGCAGCCGACCAATCACACCCGGCTTCAGGATCGCCACCGCTGAAGCATTGTCCTTCGGATCACGACGCAGCGTCGCATCGCTACCGGTGACGATGAGGCTGCGCCGACCGGTGAGGGTCGCCTGGTGCACCCAGCCCTTGATCCCGTCAGGGTCTTGCACCAGCCGCCATACTTCGAATTCGCGTAGAATCTGCACCGGCAGATCGCGCCGCTTGTAGACCCAATCGATCGGATAGCGCGTGCCAGGACCGGCGCGCAGGTTCACCTCATCCGAGCGCAGCGCGGCGAAGCGAGGCAACGGCAAGCCGGTCGCGGAGCCCTTGTTAACTTCGGTTTCTGGCGGCTTTGGTTCCTCGGCCGGTGTGGGCGCAGGAACCGGCACTGGCGCAGGAGGTGCCGGCGCCGGCGCCTTTGCCGGTGGCTTCGCAGGTGGCTTTCCGGGCGGCTTCTGCGCATGCGTTGGCCCATGCGGCCGCACGACCGGCGTCTGCTTAGGTTTCGGCTGCTGCGTGGTGGGCTGGGGACTCGGCGTCTGCGCTAGCGCCCCCGGCGCCGTCACCAGCATGCCGCACAGCAGCAGCCGGACGAAACGCACTGACAGCGAAACGGACATACGACATGCGTGCCAAGTCGCTGCGAGCCGGGTCAAGCGCAGGTTGCACACGCCCCAGTTCCTCGGTCAATCGCAACCGATTTCAACGCCTCTCGGCCGGTCGCCGCCGGAGGCAATTCCTGGTAGCATGTAAAGTCGGCAGCATCGTGAGCTATCTGCATGTCGGTGGCCAAGACGTCGGACACCATCGGGAGGTTACCGGCAGGCCGTAAATTGGTCGCCGTTCTGTATGCGGACATGGTCGGCTACAGCCGCATGATCGCGCTGGACGACATCGGCACGCTCGAAAGGCTGCGCGCGCTGAGGCGCAACGTCATTGACCCGGCGTTGGACGAATATGGCGGGCGGATCGTCCAGACTGGCGGCGATTCGTTGCTGATCACGTTCGACAGCATCGACGGCGCGGTGCGCTGCGCCGCGGCGGTGCAGCAGCAAGTGTCGGCCCACCATGCGGATCAGCCCGCCGATCGTGCGACCCGTTTCCGCATCGGGATCAACATCGGCGACGCGATCGCTGACGGAACCGATCTGCATGGCGATGCGGTCAACGTCGCGGTCAGGTTACAGGCCGAATGCCCGCCCGGCGCCATCTGCGTCAGCCGCGCGGTGCGCGATCATATGCGCGGACGGATCGATCTGACCTTCGAGGCGCTTGGCGCGCTCAGCCTGAAGAATATTCCCGATCCCGTCGAGGCATTCGTGCTCAAGCCGGCTCCCGATGCAGCGGGCAGGCCGCAATCCGACCATCTGCCACTCCCCGGAAAGCCCTCCATCGCCGTACTGGCCTTCACCAACATGAGCGGCGATCCGGAGCAGGAGTATTTCTCGGACGGCATCGCCGATGACATCATCACCGAACTGTCGCGCAGCCGCTCGCTGTTTGTGATCGCACGCAATTCCAGCTTCACCTACAAGGGCCATGCCGTCGACATCAAGCAGGTGGGCCGAGAGCTCGGCGTGCGCTACGTGCTGGAAGGCGGGGTCCGCCGTAGCGCCGGCCGGGTCCGTGTCACCGCACAGCTCATCGAGGCGGAGACAGGCAACCACATCTGGGCCGAACGCTACGATCGGGATGTCGGCGAAGTGTTCGCCGTTCAGGACGAAATCACCACTGCGATCGTCAGGGCGATCCTTCCCGCCGTCTCGGACAGCGAACTTCGCCGTACGCTCCGCAAGCCGCCCGAGATGCTTGGTGCGTGGAGGCTTATCAGCGCGGCCTTTGGCACATGACCAAGTGCACCGCGGACGAGAACGCACGAGCACAGGAATTATTCGATCGCGGTGTCGCGATTGACGCCTCGTTTGCCTCGGCACATGCCGCGTTTGCCCAGTCAGTCATGATGCAAGGTGTCGCCTATGGTAACCGTCCGATAGACGAGACGACCAGGATTGCCATTGAACGAGCGCGGGCAGCCGTCGAGATCGACGCAAGCGACGCCGATGCGCAGGCAATACTCGCGTTCGCGCTGTGGACCGCCGGCGATTTTGAGCAGGCGTGGGAACGAGCAACGGTTGCTCTTTCGGTCAACCCGAACTCGCTCCAGGCGAACGGTATCGAGGTGCACTGCTGCTGGACAGCGGCCATCCTGCCGAGGGTCGCGAGGCCGTGCTGAGGACGTTACGGCTCAGTCCGCGTGATTCGCGCGATGCTCATCTACGAATGCACGTCGCGATATCGTTCTACTTTGAGCGAGATTATCCTCGCGCCGTCGAAGCCGCGCAGCAGGCGATTGCGCGCCATCCTGAACATCCAGGCGCCTATCGTTGGCTCGCCGCAGCGCTCGGCCAGTCTGGCAGAACCGATGAAGCGTCCGTCGCTCTGTCGAAGGCAAGAGAGGTCTCACCGCAATCCTTCGACACCAACGTCAGGAACCGTCCCGGCTGGTTCCGGCCCGAAAACTTCGAGCAGTTGCTTGATGGCCTGCGCAAGGCTGGCTGGAACGGCTGACACAACCGCACGCCCCTACCGCATCTCCACCAGCTCTATCGCCTCTTTGCTCGGCCCCTCGATCATCACGGCACGCGTGTCACCGAGTGAATAAGGCTCCTCCAGCAATGCCACGCCTCCGGCGCGCAGCTCAGCCACCCACGCGTCGAGATCAGCGACGCTCAACGCGATATGGTCCTGCAGCTGACCGCGTGAACTGACCAGCGGCGTTTCACCCTGATTGGCGTACCAGGTCAGCACCACGTCGCCGAACTCGACGCCGGCGCGCGGCGTCCGGAACATGCCTTCGCGCTTCAACGCCGGCCAGGTACGGTCAGTACCGCGCGGCACCTTGCAGTCGTCTTCGGTCGGCACCGGTCCGCTGAAGCCCGCGCGCAGCGGCGCGTTCAGATGCTTTTGATACCAGAGCAACGCACAGAGCGGCTCCTCCTGCCACAGATGCACATGGTTGAATCGCTCGCTCGGGTAGTTCCCCGCGTACTCCACCAGCGCATCGTCAGGCCCCGTCATATACGCGAACCCACCGCCACCGGGTGGCTGCACACCGCTCGCGCGCGCCTCGGCGATCTGCGCGCGCGTCAGCCCGAGCACGCCGCCAACATTCGGCCAAGTGTCGCTGCTCACCAACACCCAACCGCCCTCATCCGTGGTGTAGAGCGGCAGCAGCTCCACCTCCGAACGATCTTGATATGCCGCGAGACTCCTACGCACATCGGTGACATGCCAGCCGAAGTGCCAGATCGCACTCTGCGGCTGCGATGATGGAGCGCGATCGACCTTGGTGAACAGCACCATCACGTTATTGGGCGATAGCAGCGCAGGAATGCCGGCCCATTCGCCCTTGGTGCAGGTCTGGAACTGCCGCACATACCAGTCGATCGCCGCATCAGGATCGACCGAATTGAGATGCAGATGGTGAAACCCCGGCGTTTCCATGTCAGTCCAGCACCTCCTGGTTGATCACGTTGTCCCGGTTCGGCTTGCCGTCCAGCACGCTCAGAATGTTTTCCGCGGTCACCGCCGCCATCCCAGCGACGGATTCTGTGGTGACACCCGCCATGTGCGGCGAGGCAATAACCGTGTCGAGCGCGAGCAGCATATTGTTCACCGGCGTCGGCTCCGCGTCGAACACGTCCAGTCCCGCCCCCGCCAGATGCCCCGATGTCAGCGCCGCATGCAGCGCCGGCTCATCAATAATGCCGCCGCGCGCGGTGTTGACGATCAAAGCACCACGCTTCATGCGCGAGAAGCGCGCCGAATTGAACATGCCAATCGTCTCTGGATTCTTCGGACAATGGATGGAAACAAAGTCGGCGCGCGGCAATGCGGCGTCGAGATCGGTGACCCGCTCGCAGCCGGCGGCGGAAATCTTCTCCGCCGGCGCATACGGATCATAGATCAGCACATTCATATCGAAGCCCAGGCAGCGCCGTGCCGAACGCGTACCGATGCGGCCAAAGCCGACGATCAGCACGGTTTTGCCCGCAAGCTCCATCGGCAGACCATCGTGACGATCACCCCACCGGCCCTTGCGCACCATCGCATCCAGCGCTGCGCCGCGCTTGACCAGCGCCATCATTAGATGAAATGCATGCTCTGCCACCGACGTGGAGTTCGCCGTACCGGCCACCATCAACGGCACGCGGCGTGCCGTCAGCGCAGGCACCTCCACGGCGTCGTAGCCGACGCCGATGCGCGCCACCACCTCCATTGCGGGCGACGCATCCATTTCCGCCTTCCGGTACGGTGTGCCAGACAGCGCAATGCCGGCGATATCCGACAGCATCGGCAGCAGATCAGCCTGCCCGATCGTCGCGGGATAAATCGCCACCTCGATGTCATCGCGGGCGCGCACCTTGTCGACGCCCTCCTTGCCCATCGTGTGCGGCAGCATGACCTTCTTGCGATTGGACGCCATCGTTTCTCTCAGAGTTTCTGTTGCAGGGCGGCGATGTAGCTGCGGTTATGTGTCGGCGCCAGCCACACCTCGCTCATCACCAGGTGCTTGGGCAGACAGGCGACGTAGCGGATCAGATCGCCGCAATCCTCCGGCTGCACCATCTGCGCACGCACTTCCGGACCCACTGGATTGGGCCGCTTGTCCAGGATCGGCGTCGCCACTTCGCCCGGCAGGAACACCGTGGAGCGAATGCCGTTGACGCATTCCTGCTGATTGATCGTGTGGCTCATCGCCACCACGCCATGCTTCGCCGCGGTGTAGATCGGACCAGGAAAGCCACCGACCAAACGCCCGGCAATCGAAGCAGTGTGGACCAACAGCCCGTCCTTCTGCGCACGCATCATCGGCAGTGCGACGGTTACGCAATACAGCGCCTGCGTCAGGTTGCCGTTCACCAACTGGTCGATGCCTTCGGGCGTCAGCTTGTCCCAATGACGATCGAGAATGTTCAGACCCGCATTGTTCACCAGGATATCCAGCCGGCCCCCCAGCGAGTTGCGGATGAACGCGCCAACCGCCTGCACCTGCTTGCTGTCCATCAGATCGGCTGGCTGAACATGC
>JBKPSV010000181.1:0-6910 GCA_046735215.1 Pseudomonadota bacterium
GGCCGTCGGGAACCTCGCCAAGTTCATGGTTGGACCAAGGGGTCACGGGCCTGTCGTGGTGCCCGTCGAACGGCCCATTGTACAATCGCTTCGGCTCCAGGAAGATCACCGGATCGGGGTCTTCGATTGCCGCGATCAGCAGCCCCTTGGCATCGGCTGGATTGGACGGAACCACCGTCTTGAGCCCGCACACATGGGTGAACAGTGCCTCAGGGCTTTGACTGTGCGTCTGGCCACCGAATATGCCGCCGCCGGTCGGCATGCGAACGACGAGCGGGCAGGTGAACTGCCCATTCGAACGGTAGCGTAGCCGTGCCGCCTCGGAGACGATCTGGTCATAGGCCGGATACATATAGTCGGCGAACTGGATCTCGACACATGGCCGCAGCCCATACGCCGCCATGCCCACCGCAACACCGACAATGCCAAGTTCGCTGATCGGCGTATCAAAGCAGCGGCGCGAACCGTACTTCGCTTGAAGACCCTGTGTGGCGCGAAACACGCCGCCGAAGAAGCCTACGTCCTCGCCGAACACGACAACATCGTCGTCGCGCTCCATCATCACGTCCATGGCGTCGCGGATTGCCTCAATCATTGTCTTGCGCGGCATGACTCAGACTCCTGCCGCCTGACGCTGGCGACGCAAGTGCGGTGGCATTCTTGCGTAGACGCCTTCGAACATGTCGCGCATGGAAGGGCGGCCGCCCGCGTGCAGCGTCCCGTGACTCTCTGCTTCGCGTTGCGCCGCCATGACCGTATCCATGATCTCCGCTTCCGTCTGGCGGTGGCGGTCCTCTGACCAGACGCCGCGCCGCGTCAGGTGATTTCGTAATCGAATCACCGGATCACCGAGTGGCCAGGCATCTGATTCGGTCTTGGGCCGATAGGCGGCCGGATCATCCGACGTCGAATGTGCACCGACACGGTAGGTAACATGTTCGATAAGCGTCGGGCCAAGGTTGCGCCGCGCGCGCTCGGCTGCCCAGCAGGCAACGGCGTGGACGGCAAGATAGTCATTGCCGTCCACCCGCAGTGCGGGGATGCCGAAGCCCAGGCCGCGCGCGGCGAACGTGCCAGAGCCGCCGCGCGCGATGCCCTGAAAGGTCGAAATAGCCCACTGGTTGTTGACAATGTTGAGCACAACAGGCGCCTTGTAGGTGGAGGCGAAGACCAGAGCGGCGTGAAAATCCGATTCGGCGGTCGAGCCGTCGCCGATCCACGCCACAGCGATCTTCGTATCGCCCTTGATGGCCGATGCCATAGCCCAGCCGACCGCTTGAATATACTGTGTCGCCAGGTTGCCGGAGACGGAGAAGAACCCGTCCTCCTTCGAGGAATACAGCACCGGAAGCTGCCGCCCCCTCAGCGGATCCCTCTCATTGGAGTAGATCTGGCACATCATGTCGACCAGTGAATGGCCGGCCGCGATCAGCAATCCAGCCTGGCGATAGGTCGGGAAATTCATGTCCCCCGGCAGCAGCGCCTTGCGGAAGGCGCAGCTCACCGCCTCTTCGCCCATGTGCTGCATATAGAACGACGTCTTGCCTTGGCGCTGTGCCATCAGCATGCGCGCGTCCAGGGCGCGCAGCGTCATCATGTCGCGCAGGCCGCTCAGCAGCGCCTCATCGCTTAGGAGACCAGCCCAGGGCCCGACCGCCTCCCCATCGCGGTTGAGCACGCGGATGATGGAATAGGCGAGATCACGTATGGTTTCGGGGTCGGCGTCCACGTCGGGGCGCGCAACCGACCCGGCCCGCGGGACCCTTACGCTCGCGAAGTCGGGGGTGCCGCCTGGGCGGACTGCTGGTTCCGGCACATGCAGCTTCAGCGGACCATATCCCGTCATCCTCTTGCCCTCTTCCCGATCATCCTGCCACCCGTGGACGCACGAAGGTCGCACGCGCGGGCCAATTCATCACCCAGGTGAAACCACGCCAGTGTGCCTGATTGACGTCCCGGATCACCCCCGGCCGTGTGGCCGCGCAGTAGTGTGAAATGGTTCAGATCGCTCCTGGCGGCTGAAATCTATTCTCCGCCTAACAGTCCCAAACAGGGATGGCAGCAACAACCGTGCTGCCGGTACTCGCGAGCTTGCTCGACGATCTGACACACATGACCATGCAAGGGAGTTCCAAATGCGTACATCATCGATGGTGGCGGTGGCGGCCCTGTTGCTCGGCTCGATTGGGGCCGTGCCAGTTTCCGCCGCGCCGGATACAACCGGTTGTCCACCCGGCATGCACCGTGCCGAGGCCGAAGGGGGCGGTGTGGGCTCGACCAACCTGCAGACCCGCAAGGCAGAGGCTGAGGGTGGAGGGGTTGGATCGGAGAACCTGCGGACCCGCAAGGCAGAGGCTGAGGGCGGCGGGGTCGGCTCGGAGAACCTTCGTACGCGCAAAGCGGAGGCGGAGACCGGTGGGGTCGGGTCACAGCTGACAACAGCCGCGCGGCCCTGCATCAGATAACTGCCTTGCTGAATTTGTATCCCGGCTCGCGGGTCCGCCGCGAGCCGGGACTATTTTATGCACAGGTCGGCAAGTCGTGGGGAGCGCCCGCGCCCCAGAGAGTGCCACACGATCGGCACATTTCTCGCCGAATTGGTAACTAGCGTCGATTCCTTGCCAAGGATAGCATGACGTCCATGAATGCCCGTTGTCACCGCGCTTTGGCTGAGCTTTTTCAGCACGTACCATTGCCGGCCGGCGTCCTGGGAGGGATCAGGCGTAAAATGTGCCAGCCAGGTCGGCACTATCACAATCTTGGGCACCTCGCCGACATGTGGCGCCAGCATCGGAAAATGGCGCGTGGCACATTACGGACCCGGCGCGTCGAGCGTCTGATTGCCAGCACGATCGCGATGCATGACGTGGTGTATCGGACCGAACGATCCGACAACGAGGCGGCGTCGGCCGCCTTGTGGCGACAGCTGGCCGGGCAGCGGCGCAGGCTGCCGCGCGCAGTGGTTCGACAAGTCGCCACGGCGATAGAGGCAACCGGCCAGCACACTGACCCGCATGCGGGAGCGACTTGCGAGCCCTGGATTCAATGGGTACTCGATCTCGACCTAAGCCCGATCGGATTGTCTCCGCACCGCGTGCAAGCCAATGGATCGCGTCTGCGTGCCGAACACCGCAACCTATCGGCTGCGGCGTGGCAGCAGCGTTCGAAGCAGTTTTATGGCGCACTGCAACGGCGCGAACATATTTTCCATTCTCCGCGTCTGCGGAGCGCTTTCGAAGGCAGCGCACAACGCTATCTCCGGTTCGCACTGGATCGTTTGCCCTGACGACTGCCATCAGTAGGGCGGCGATAAGTACCACGCGGTAGCCTGGGCTTTGCGCACTTCGAAGTGAGTGCGGTCCTGCTGGATCCGCCGTGAATTAACATTGTTCTCGACAGCCTCGGGCCGTTCTAACCACTGCTGCAGCATTTTCAGCCATAAGCGGGCGTTCACTTTCATGCCTCCTGCACCGAACATCCGGCAGATAGGTCGTCAGGAGGCGAAGAACAAAAGAGAACTTCTCAGCGTCGGCATGAGGGAATCTCAGGCGGCAGAAGGCCGACGCTTCATGAACGCGGCGCGCAGGCAGGTTGCGACCATTTCACCCCGTTGATTGAACGCCTGATGCTCAAACTCCACCACCCCGGCATTGGGGCGTGACTTCGACGCACGCAACGTGCGGACGATGGTGCGAGCGCGGATCGTGTCGCCGTGGAATACCGGCTTGGGAAATTCCACCTTGTTCATTCCCAGATTTGCGATGGTCGTGCCGAGCGTGGTGTCGCCGACCGTCATGCCGATCATCAGTCCGAGCGTGAACAGTGAATTGACGATACGTTGGCCGAATTCCGTGGTCCGGGCGAACTCCTCGTCCAAGTGCAGCGGCTGCGGGTTCAGAGTCAGCGTGCTGAACAGCACATTGTCCATCTCGGTCACAGTACGGCTGAGCGCGTGATCGAACGTTTGGCCTTCCTGGAAGTCCTCGAAAAATAGCCCGGACATTGCTCTGTTCCTTCGTTACCTTGGCGCGTCAGTGTGGCGGTATGGATGCAGGAAACAAGCCTCAGCCGCCTGCGCGCCGGCGTCGCCATTCAGAAGCCCGCTTTCATGACCCCGGAGCAGGCGAGACAAAGACCGCCCAGCGCTGCGCGGGATAGGATAGCGATCTAAAAGGGCCGGAATGGAAGATGACAACTTACCTTGGCTTGCCACACTGACCGCGGGAATCAACGTTTGCCGGGAGCGCCTGATCGGCGCCCGGAACCAGACTACTGACCCGGCGGCGTCGATCGCTGGCTACAAGACACGTGCCTCAAACGGTGGTGCGAAGTCCGGCGCATCGAATTCCAGCACCCAGATGTCGGGGTCGAACCTGACCTGGCGGGCGATGTAGGCATCGACCGTGACCTGGTCGACGGACGCTTCGCCAGTGCCCCGCATCCAAGCCAGTGCTCCGTCACCCGCGCGGACCTGGGACAGCACGCATAAGCCCTCCCTGCCGCGCAACACCACCAGCACGCCGCCGGAATCGGGATCGCCTTTGCGCAGCACAACGCCCGGCCGGCCGTCGCGATCCGCCAATCGCAACGCCATCTTCACCCATAAACCAGCCTTCAGCCGCGGTTCCGCCATGCCTCTCCCCGATCGCGCCACCATTGTGCAGGATGGGGAGGCCACAGCGCGAATCGAGGTCTGCATGCGACGGCTTGCCGCTCTTCTGGTCCTGTTGCTCGGCAGCACCGCGGCACGGGCAGAGGATGCGATCAGTTTCGGCCTCGACTGGCTAGCCGAGGCCGAATACGGCGGCTACTACCAGGCGCTCGCCAAAGGTATCTATGCGCGGCACGGCCTGAAGGTGACCATTCGTCAGGGGGGCCCGCAGGTGAACCAGATGCAGCTGATGATGGCGGGGCGCCTGGATTTCAATCTGGGCGGTGGCCGTGCCATCGAGTTCGTGCAGCAGAACCTGCCGTTCGTCGCCATCGCTGCGATTTTCCAGAAAGACCCGTCGGTGCTGATCGCACATCCCGGGCAAGGCAACGACAGTTTCGCCGCTTTGCAGGGCAAGCCAATTCTGATCGGGGCGGATACGCGTGCCGGCTGGTGGCGTTTTCTTGCCGGCAAGTACGGCTATATCGACGCACAGATCCGTCCCTATACCTTCAATCTGCAGCCATTTCTGGCTGACAAGGCGCTTGTGCAGCAGGGGTATCTCGGATCAGAGCCGTTCGCTATCGAGCACTCGACGCACGAGAAGCCGATCGTGCTGCTGCTTGCGGATGCGGGCTATGCCGGATACGCAAATATCATCACCACAAGTATGAAGCTGGTCAGCGAGAAGCCCGACCTGACGCAGCGCTTTATCAACGCGTCGATCGAGGGATGGTATTCCTATCTGTATGGCGATCCCGCGCCCGCAAACAAGCTGATCAAACAGGACAATCCGGAGATGACGGATGCGTTGCTGGCATATGGGCGCGAGGTGATGAAGGCACATGGTATCGTCGACTCTGGCGATGCGTTGAAACTCGGCATCGGCGCGATGACTGATGCACGATGGCAGGAATTTTACCGATCAATGGCAGATGCCGGAGTTTATCCGCAGGGGCTGGAGGTGACGAAGGCATACACGCTTCGGTTTGTTGATCAGCGCGTCGGCATGGAGATGAAGAAGTAGCATGCGCCTGCCGACCAACGGGGAGAGCGGCGGCGAGGCAAGGCCGGTGAGAATTGCCTCGCTTCCCTCGCAATGAGAGGTGCTGCGGCTGTCGGGAGTTGGCCGGCGCTTCGGTGCCGTGGAGGCATTGCATGATGTGTCTCTCGACATCGGCGCCCGCGACTTCGTTGCACTGCTTGGGCCTTCAGGTTGCGGCAAGTCGACCCTGTTGCGGCTGATCGCTGGGCTGGACAAGCCTGACAGCGGCGGCTTGACCTGGGATCCGGGGCACGCGCCGAGGCCGGGTGACATCGGCTTCGTTTTCCAGGATGCGACCTTGCTCCCATGGGCGAGCGCAGCGGACAACGTGTTTCTGCCGCTGCGCCTGCGCGGCGCACCGCGCGATCGGGCAATGCCCGAGGTACACGCAACGTTGCATCGTGTCGGCCTGGATGGGTTCGCGGATGCGCGGCCCCACCAACTCTCCGGCGGAATGCGCATGCGCGTGTCCATCGCTCGCGCCCTGGTGACGCGGCCTCGTCTTTTGCTGATGGACGAACCATTCGCTGCATTGGATGAGTTCACCCGCCACAGGTTGCAGGAAGATCTTCTGTCGCTGTGGCGGGATTTGCGCTGCACCGTCGTGTTCGTCACACACTCGATTTATGAGGCGTCGTTTCTCGCGCGGCGCATCGTGCTGATGACGCCGCGGCCAGGGCGGATCGACCACGAGATCGCCTCCCCGCTAAAGCCTGGTCCAGAGGCACGGTTGATGCCGGCCTACGCAACCCTGGTCGCGCAGGTCACGCGCGAGATGCGGCGTTCAATGGCAATATGAAGTACGCACCGGTCCTGTTCGGTCTGCTGGCATTGCTGGTTTGGGAAGCCGCAGTGCGGATCAGTGGTGTGCCGTCCTATCTGGTGCCTGGGCCGGTTGCCATCCTCGCGGCGTTCCTGGCCGATCCTTCAGGACTGATGTTCTCGCTTGCATCCACGCTTCTCGTCACGTTTGCGGCCTTGCTTATGGCGGCCGTATCGGGCGTTACGCTCGCCGTTGGAATAGCATCGAGCCGACTGCTTGCGGCCGCCATCCAGCCCTGGGCTGTGGTGCTGCAAGTCACACCGATCGTCGCGATCGCGCCGCTGATCATCGTTTGGGTCGGCAACCCGTTCGCGTCGCTTGTGGTGTGCGCCACCATCGTCGCGTTCTTTCCGGTGTTCGCCAATACGGCGGCAGGGCTGGCATCGGCACC
>JBKPSV010000182.1:0-27090 GCA_046735215.1 Pseudomonadota bacterium
GATCGAGATCCGGCGCGGCCCGAACAATTTCGTCGACACCGACATGGTCGGAGAGATTGCCGATGTGCTGGAAATGTGGGACCGCATGCCGGAGGTGCGCGCGATCGTGCTATGCGCCGAAGGCAAGCATTTCTGCGCCGGTGCGGATTTCGGCAGCCGTGGTCCGGATGGTGTCGCGCGTGGCACCAAGCGAGGGCGGCATCTATACAAGGAAGCACAGCGGCTGTGGCGCACCGGCAAGCCGATCGTCGCGGCGGTACATGGTGCCGCGGTCGGCGCAGGCGTTGGTCTCGCGGTGATGGCGGATTTTCGCGTGACCTGCCCGGAAGCGCGGTTCTCGGTGAACTTCACGCGCCTTGGTTTTCATCCCGGGTTCGGTCTCACGGCATCGCTGCCGCGGCTGATCGGGGCGCAGCAGGCATCGTTGCTGATGTATACCGGACGGCGCATCACCGGTGAGCAGGCATTGGCGATCGGGCTGGCGGATTATTGCGTGCCGCTATCCGAGGTCCGCCATCGCGCTGCCGAACTGGCAACGGAGATAGCGCAGTCCGCGCCGCTAGCGATCGTCGCGACTCGGGAAACCCTGAGGCGGGGTCTTGCCGAGGCCGTCGCAAAGGCGACCGAGCGCGAATATGAGGAGCAGGACTGGCTGCGCAATACCGATGACTTCCGCGAAGGCGTCAAGGCGATGGCCGAACGACGGCTGCCGGACTTCAAGGCGCAGTAGCCGACGTCGCGGCCGAATCGATTCAGAAACTCGGCTGGATTCATCAACGGCGGAGCGTTCTATTCTGTTGCGGATATTCATCGACATTGTTGTGCGCTGCGTCAACAAGCAAGGATGCGGCGCGTCAGGGATTCTAACGCCATCACAACGTCAATTAACCTCTCGGTAACAAGGGGTTGGCACTTTTCCGTCGCGCAAGACGCGTATGAAATGTTTGCCATACAATCCTTGATTGCGGTAAACGGCCGTCGGTGGAGCCAAGGTCACGGGGATGAATCTGGAGCCCGTCTACGAGATAGCAACTCGCTGCGGGGGATCGCCGACCACCCCTGATATCGTGACTGGGGTCACGTCAACGTCAGATGCTTCAAGTCTGCCGATAAGGAGAATAACATGTCGGGTTCGGTAAGCGTTCCTGGTCCAGGCGGCTCGACGATCACGCAGACATTCAGCAATGCGTTCAACAACGCGCTTGCCAAGAGCATCGCCGACGCCCTGGCGAATGCGGCCAACACGGGCGAACTTCGCGTCAGGTCGTACGACGGAACGGGCGCGATCCCAACGCCTGTGTCGGGCAAGACGAATGAGCTGGTCCTCGACCTGCCGGCAAACAGCATCGTCACTGTTCCTGCAGGCTATGCTTACCTTATAGACAACAGCCCTGGTCCGGACACGATCTACGGCAACCCGGGGCTGTCGATCATGGGTGGCCTCGGCAGCCACACGATCATCGATCCGGCTGTGATCGCGCTTGGCGACAGCAACACTGTCACTGTTACTGGCGTAGGCGACAATGTCGCAGTCGGCAATGGCACCAACGTTATCACCGGCACGGGATCCGGGACGCTGTCCGGTGGCACCGGCAATGATACGTTTATCGAGAAGGGAGGCGCATCCTACCTCATCAACTCGAACGGCTTTGGCGATACCATCCGCGCTGCCGATGGTGGAACAACAGTCAATTCCAGCGGACCGCTCGCCTCAATTGTGGGCGGCGGGGGCTCGCTGACGGCCTCGGTATCCGGCGGGACGTCGTCGACGACAGGCTCGCTCGTGGTCGGCGGCCGCGGTGGGCTGACTGTTTCGGTAACAGGCGCCTACGATTCAGTTTCCGCAGGTCGCGCGGCTGCTGATGTTACTCTCTCGGGCAGCAACGCGTCGGTCAAAGGCAGCACGGCTGAATTGTCTGTACTGGATAGCGGCGTGGGCGATACAGTCTACGCTGGAGTGAGCCTTACGTCTGTGACGGCGACCGGTGGTGCACATGTCGTCGGCAGTTCTGGACCATTGAATTTCGTCGGCGGCTCAGGGCCGTCGACAATTGTCGGAGGTTCAGGCGATGCAACTGTATTTGGCGGCACTGGACCAACATCGATCTTCGGCGGCGCGGGAAGCGCTTTCACATACGTCAACTCGGTGGCCGGTGGTCTGTACTACGTAGCAGGCAGCGGCAGCGAAACTATCGATGCCAGCCTTTCGAAGGGGCAGGGCGTAAGCAGTGTGATTATCGGCGGTGCGGACTCGGCTGGACACAATCTTCTTATTGCCGGTCAGGGGCAACAGTATCTATTCAGTGGAAGCGGCTCTGATACGCTGGTTGGTGGTAACGGCATAAATACCTTTTATTTCAATACCGCAAGCGGAGGCCCCAGTTCCAACGATTTTATTAGCAATTTCAGCGCCATAGACGTTGTCGTTCTGCAAAATTACGGTCCCCAGGCAGCAGCGGCAGCAATAGCGGGAGCGACGACAACTGGCAACTCGACGACAATCACTCTATCAGACGCCACGAAAATTACGTTTGTCGGCGTTACGAGCGCTGCCGCGTTGAATGACCACATTGTTTCAACCTGACGGCGGCAACGCTCGCCCCAACTTATGTGCGCCATAGGCCGTCTCCAGGGTTCATGCGAAACCTTGGGCTTTCAGGGCGTGGCTCAACGCCTCAGCCACACGCTGTATGTCGTGACCAGTTAATGACGGATAGCTGGGAAGTGATATGCCTCTGGCCGAGACATCCTCAGATACGGACAGGTGCTCGCCGCTGTCGTACATAGGCATCTGGTGAGCACAGTAGAAGGTGGGCCGGGTGTCGACGGCACGCGCCGACATGTCAGCCATAAGCCGCTCTCGGTCAGCCCCCTTCGGTAGTAGTACAGTGACCAGCCATTGGGAACTGGACACCCCTGGACCTGGGCGCTGGAACACGATGGGCAGTCCCGAAAGCAGCTCTCTGTAATGCGCCGCGATTTCTCGCTTACGCGAGAGAATGGCATCAAGACGTTCGGTTTGTGCGAGACCGATCGCCGCCACTATGTTTGTCATTCTATAGTTGAAGCCCAATTCCTCATGCCAGTAGCGTCGCGTGGGCGATTGACCCTGGCCCCGAACGAGCCGCATGCGCGCAGCCAGCCGATCGTCATGGGTGATCACCATGCCGCCCTCGCCGGTCGTGATCGTCTTGTTTCCGAAAAAGCTGAACGTGCCGACATCACCGAACGTCCCAACATGCCTTTCGTCGATAGTGGTACCGAACGCCTCCGCGCAGTCCTCGACGATCCCAAGGCCCCGCTCGCGAGCAAGTGTACACAGCGCCTCCATATTGCAGGCTGCCCCATACAAATGCACGGGCAGGATCGCCTTAGTCCGCGGTGTGATGCGAGCCTCAACGTCGGCTGGATCAATCAACCAATCGTCCGGTCGGCAATCCGCAAACACCGGAACCGCACCCGTTTGCACGATCGTATTAACCGAAGCGATATACGTGAAGCTTGGGACGATCACCTCATCGCCTCTACCGATTCCAAGACAGTGCAGCGCCAAATGGAGCGCGACGGTGCCATTGCACAGGCCGATCGCATGGCGCTCACCCGTCGCAGCGCAAACCGCCTGCTCGAATCGTTCTACGAAGGCTCCGAGTGATGAGATCCAGCCCGTGTCGAGACATTCGAGCACGTAGCGTCGTTCATTGCCCCCCAGCTCCGGACGATAGACGGGAATCAAAGGATGTGGCCGCTCGGTGGCGCGAAGCTGTTCGGAACGAGGTTGCTGCACAGCAGATTCTCCACGGTCTCTATCCAAGTAGTTCGGCTAGCAAGCCGTCACGTGTGATATGGCGGTATGGTGCGGCTTCGTGCCCCCTTCTGCAAGATCTGCCGCGCTCTCGGGAGACTGGCCAACGCGTCCTCTGGGCGTGATCAGGTAACGGGTCGGTGCTTCCCAACGTTGAAACTAGGCGCCATCGCCAGGCGATATCGGCGTACCTAGACAAGCTGTGCTTCGACTCGTTCCAAGCCTCCAGAGACGAACGTCTCACGAGATGCTGGCGAACGGTGCTGTTTGGCTGTGGGAACATCCTTTTCCAGAGATAACAGCGGCATATTCCTTGGCGACGTCAGCCCAACTCCGCTTCAACAAGCGCTCCAGTATTTCCACTTGCACATCCAGCACCTGCTGGCGGTTGTCGATGGTGCGCCGAATGAGGGCGACCAAACCCTCGACATCATAGGGATCAAAGAGAAAAGGGCTGCACGCAGGCTCGTGATCGACAAGCTCCAGCGTATGCGGGCCTCGGGCCATCACACAAGGCGTGCCCAGGCTCACCGACTCGGCGAAAGGAAACACGCCGATCCCACCTTCGAAAAAAGATGGGTGTACAGTAACTGCTCCGCAGTGATAGAGAGCGGCGTGCACATTGGGTGGAAGGAAGGGCAGAGACAGCGCGTCCAGTCCCATACCAGCGTCGTGCACTAAGCGTGTCAGCCGCTGTCCCGGCGGCAAACGTGCGGTCATCAGCAATTTGAGATTGACATGGTCCCGACGGAGCAAGCGTCGCACCGCCTCTACTACGAGAGGAATGTTCTTCGTCGGCCGATCCTGCGTTGAGACTACAATAAAAGGTACATCTTCGAAAGGAAAGCTCTGCAAATACGGCCAACCGCGCTCGGACGCATGATCGCGAAGGAGGGCGGCGGCGACCAGGCGTGACTCCGGCGTCGAGGCCCGGGTCGGCGGTTTCGCTGGCAACAGCGGTCGCAAGTCCATATGCGCCCACGGTATTGACTTAATTGTCTCTGGTGTCACCGAGAAATAGCCTGCCACATGCCGCTTTGCTACGTGCCCGGAAAAGGTCGCTACAGCGTCGACACCAGCCAGCGTCTTGCTAACGTGACACTTCCAGGTGTCCCATTTGCCTCCTGGCCTCCATTCCTCGGGCGCAAAGCCGAACGGAAACTCGAACGGAATGGCATCTGGAAACAGCGCTACTTTGCGTCCAGGGAGACAAAGTCCGTCTACCGCATCAGGCCTGAGCAGCAGCCAACCGTCCGTCTCGGGCAACAAAGTACTTCTAGTAGCGGGACTGTAACAAACGATACTATGACTTCCGCGCTGAGACGGAGACATGTTCGCGTCGCCTGCTGTCATCTCATGCGCGATATGCCACTGGCGAAGCTCGTTTCCTGCGGCGCGTAGCGGCGGCCATGACTTGTGCTCGAGCACAGATGCAATCATAGCGGACGCTGCGACAGGATCCCGCCATGCTAGGCGCCCCATACTTATCAATCGTGGCACAGCAGCGAGACCGTATTGCCAAAGAACCCGCCAGAGCGGCCGCAGCAGTACTCTGAGCAACTGCACGGGGATAAGAGCGGCCATCAGGCTTGTCAGGAGCCAGCGCATCTGCTTTGGCGAAAGCCCAGCATAGCGTACACTTTGGGGTGCTGGCGCGGGTGGCTGGTGGCCAGGAAACAGATCGCGTTCTATTGCTGGTTGCACCTGTTCTGTGGGCAGCCCGTTGCAAACTAGGATCCATTCATCACCTTCGCGCGCTCTAAGCCCGCGAAGCATCTGAAGTGCCGCTGCGTGGTTCGCTGGTGACACAACGATGCAAAAGGTAATGTCACCCCGGATTGCAGCACCTTCGACTAGAAAGGCCAGCACCCGAAGGATGCCCTCAACCGTCCAGTTTACGGGCTGTTCCCAAGTCGCCCAGACCCCAATGCGAACACGACTGTCAGTCATGAACTTTAGCAAACAGTGTGTCTAGGAGTGTTCCATATGCTGTGCGTCTTACTTCAGGAGCGTCCGAGCGCAACTCGTGTTGAGGTCTTATCTTTGCGTTGACACGCCGACCAGCTTCGAGAAGTGCCAATGCTGCGGCCCTTGGGTCAAGAGACGGGTACCACATCGCATCCACGCCGTAGCGCCCGCAGAGATAACGCATTTGAGGGTAATCACTGCTAACGAAATGCCGATCCGCTCTGGCTGCATCGAATGCGACGAATGTACCGTTATCAACAATGACGTTGTGCCAAACGACTGTCGCCTTTGACACCAGTCGAAGGTATGCCGCGTTGGAAACTTCTCCAGCAACACGTAGGTGGGGCATCGTCTCTGCGGCCGCTCGTACAATCAGGCAAGCAGGGTAGTCCGCACCAGAGCCCGGTAGAAAAAGGTTCGTTTGGGGTCCCGCGATTACGACACTTAAGTCACCACCCAATTCAGTGTAATAGATTTTCAATGCGTCGACAGCGACTTGGTGATTCTTATGGGCCGAGGCATTGGTGATCCACAATATGTAAGGCTCTGTATCTCCAGCCTCGGCCACGGGAGGAGGATCGCAGATGGGGTCCACGAGCGTAGGAACCAATAAAGCGCGCTCTTGCCGTACGCCTGCATAGCTGACAGCGTCCGTTACGGTATGCGGCGTAGTGGAAAAGACGCAGCACGCTTGCCGCCAGCCCAGCTGTGTATACAGTTGCAGCTTCCGCATCCGTTCCTCGTCAGACGACGAGATAACCTCGGGAACGTATCGTTCTATCTGATCCGCGCAGTACACCGCTACCGGGCGAACTGGCAGGACGAATCCCTCCAATCTGCCGAACACGATCCACGCATCGCAATCCAGAAAATCCTGACCATAATCTCGTGGGAAGCTGCATTCGGTTATCGCTCCTGGAATTTCCGGTAATGGACCAAAGACCGTCCGCAGGCTTGCCACGGGCCAGCTTTGCCAATCCATACGGCGCACAGATGCACGCCCTAGAGCCTGATATTCTCGCTCCAGAGCCGGCCAATCGTAAGGGCCATGGCTACGCAGTCCAACTACAACCTCTAGGTCGCCAATTCGAGGCCAAGTCTCGCTCACCAGTAGACTTGCGAGCGCCCACGCATTCCGCAGCATGCCTCCGCGCCACTCACTTGGCAGTAGGATGGCAATCCGACGATTGGCCTGCTGTGCGCATTGTCCTCCTGGCGTGCTGCTGGAATTGCCGCTCAGAGCCATCTGCGTGGTGCGGATAGGGACTTGTTCAATATCCATTAATTGCAACTTGCCCGAGAGGACACACGTGAGCCCACCACGGCGCGGAACCACGGCGGCATGGTGTGCCAAGTGTTATTGCGTTGTGATCGTGTGGTGTCTGCCCCAGATGAGACGGCAATGCAAGGGGCGGACGCCTCCGCCGACGGCCGACATTGATAGCGCGACGAATGCGTGGTGAATCTGGATGAGCGGACCAGTGAACGGAATAATGCGGTGCGGCGCTCGGCTCACGAATCCGTCCTGCTCATAGGACTCCGATACTGAGCGAGGCAGAGTGTGGTGGATAAATCCGCGGAAGGTTTAATGCAGGGGGCACATTGTTGAAGAAATTCGCCCTTTGGTTGTTACGCCCTATCTTGCTACCGTTGGCGAGCCGGCTCGATCTTCTGATTCGTAGCGCAGTACTCAGTACCGGACTGGTTGAAGGACTGGCTAGGGTCGAATTCGCGGCAGGAACCCAGAAAGACGATGTCACAAATCTGATTTCCTCCCTGGTAGCCGCTACCGCGCAGAATCAGGAGCGGCTTTCTGCCGCGCTCGATGCATTGCGAATAGATACGCAACACTTGCCTGGGCTCGCTGCGAAAATCGAGGAATTGCGTTCAGACATAAGCAGCCTTGCCGGCAGGCTGGATACTCTGGACCTAACGCTAAATGGATTAGCCGGTCACCTCAACGGGCTGGTTAGCCTGGGAGCAAGTCTCGGCAATCGCATTGACCATCTGATCAGACGCGCTGCCTTGCTCCCCTGCGGGGACGACGTCCTTGCAAGGACTCCCGCGGGTTGGCTGTTCGCCCCGGGATCAGATCTGAAGCTTCTCGCCGCGTTGTATGAGACAGGGGGCGTTCTCGAGCCAGGAACCACGGCGATCATCGAGAGATTGCTCCAGCCGGGAGCCACGGTGCTGGACGTGGGGGCCCACATCGGCCTCATGTCTTTGCCTGTTGCACGTCGTGTCGGAGACCGGGGCCACGTCATCGCAATAGAACCCGTTCCACGACTCGTTGAGCTGCTGCGTCGCAGCCTGATTCTGAATGAATTGGACGATCGTGTAGTTTTGCACTGTTGCGCGGCGGGCAATAAGCGAGCCCGGAGGGACCTTAACGTAGCGAGAGTTTTTGGCCATTCCTCGCTCCTTCCCCTCGCATCAGAGAGCGAGCGCATTGGCGTGGATGTTGTGCCGCTCGATGATCTCGTTCCAGCAGGGACTGAAGTCAGTCTCGTCAAACTTGATGTTGAAGGTTACGAGCTGAGCGCATGGCGCGGCATGGGAAGGATTATCTCTGAAAATCCAGACTTGATCGTGATAGTAGAGTTTGGACCCTCACACCTCGCCCGCGCCAACAACCAGATTTCGGACTGGCTGGCGGAGCTTGCGTCGCCCGGATTCACAGCTTATGAGATCGATGAAATCCAAGGAACATGTCGGCCGCTACGATCTAAGGGATTGGAAGAGATTTACTCGGTTAATCTTCTGCTGGCACGGCAAACATCCAGAAGACTTGCGGAAATCGGCGTCAAGTTATGATTGCTGGTGTGGCGAACACCACCAAATAGGTGTCAGGAGAGATTGATGGATTACGGCCCCATTATCGTCGTAGGTGGTGGGAGTCATGCCAAAGTCGTGATCGAGCTCTTATACGCTATGGGATGGCGTCCGATGGGATTGGTCGATCCTGCTCCATTGCAGCCAGTTCTCCTCGGTGTCCCCGTCCTCGGCGGCGACGAAATACTGCCGCGGCTTCGTGCGGAGGGGATTTCATCCGCCTGCATTGCGCTTGGAAACAACGCGCTCCGCCACGACGTCGGCTTGCGGGTCGCACAACTGGGATTCGCCTTGCCTGTAGCCGTACATCCATCCGCCTTGATCTCACCGAGCGCCCGAATCGGTCGTGGTGTGGTAGTGATGCCCCGAGCTGTCGTGCACACCGACTCCGATGTCGATGCGCTAGCCATTATCAACACTGGCGCAGTGGTGGAGCATGATAATCGAATAGGAACAGCGGCTCATATCGCGCCTGGTTGCGCGCTTGCGGGCACGGTACATGTCGGGCCGCTGACGTTAGTGGGCGTTGGTAGTGCCGTGCGGCCGGGAATCCAAATCGGAGAGCGCGCGATCGTTGGGGCCGGCTCGGCGGTTGTATCCGATGTGCCAGATGGTGCCGTTGTTGCTGGTGTCCCCGCCCGTGCGCTCTATTTCGGGAAACAACAGCTCCGACAAGGAGATTGATGGTGCGCAAGCTTGTTGCAGCGTATGGCGTCCTAGGGCTCTTGACCCTCGCTTTTCAAATTTGGGTGCGCGCAGGTATGTGTGGGGACGCCTGTGGCATCAGCTACCTGAAGGCCATTGTTTGGGCGGTGATCTGGCCGGCATCGTGGGTCGCTTACCTCTCAGGATATGTCTGATTAGTTCGAGTCGCCCACAACCTACTGACAGGCCAAGCACTCCTCGTAGTCAGTCGTATTTGCCCGCCCCCCAACAACCGCAGCCACCTGCGGCAGCCGCACCTGCCCGTCATTCGCGGGAACCGATCTCGCGGCCGGGGGAAACTCCTCCGGCCGCACCGCCGCCTCGCTCACCGCGTCCGCCCGTTGGATCGATAAGCTGCGGCAGTAGTACAGCGACTTCACCCCCCGCTTCCAGGCCATCAGATGAATCTGGTGCAGGTCCCGCTTATGCACATTGGCCGGCAGGAAAAGGTTCACCGACTGGCTCTGGCAGACAAACGGTGCGCGGTCGGCCGCGTGCTCCACAATCCAGCGCTGGTCCAGTTCGAATGCGGTTTTAAACACCGCTTTCTGCTGTTCGGTCAGGAAATCCAAATGCTGCACGCTCCCCGCACGCAGTGTGATCGACGACCATACCTCGTCTGAGTCCTGCCCCGCGGCCGTCAGCAGCATCTGCAAGTGCCGGTTGCGTACCGTGAAGCTTCCGGACAGCGTTTTCTGCAGGAACACATTCGCCGCGATCGGCTCGATCCCTGGCGACGAATTACCTGCGATGATCGAGATCGACGCGGTCGGAGCGATCGAAAGCTTGTGCGAGAACCGTTCCATGACTCCATATTCCGCCGCGTCGGGGCACGGTCCGCGCTCTTCCGCCAGCACTCGCGACGCCAGGTCCGCCTGCTCGCGAATATGCTTGAACATCCGCTTATTCCAGACCTTGGCGATGACACTCTCCCAAGGTACGTTCTGCGCCTGCAGGAAGGAGTGGAACCCCATCACCCCAAGCCCGACAGACCGCTCGCGCATGGCGGCGTAGCGCGCCTTTTCCATTCCCGGCGGTGCGCGATCGATGAAGTCCTGCAGCACGTTATCGAGGAAGCGCATCACATCCTCGATGAAGGTCGGATGGCTCTCCCATTCCAGCCAACTCTCAAGGTTCAGAGACGACAGGCAGCAAACGGCGGTGCGCTCCAGGCCGTGCTGGTCACGACCGGTCGGCAGAGTGATCTCGGAGCAGAGATTGGAGGTCTTCACCTCCAGCCCTGCCAGCTTGTGGTGTTCCGGCCGGGCACGGTTCACATGGTCAGAGAAGATAAGATACGGCTCCCCGGTCTCGATTCGCGCCGTCAGAATGCGGATCCATAGCGCCCGCGCCGAAATGGACCGCACCACTGTCTCGTCCCGCGGCGATAGCAGCGGCCAGGGCTCGTCCGCCTCCACCGCGCGCATGAAAGCATCAGACACCAGGATCCCATGGTGCAAGTTCAACGCCTTGCGGTTCGGATCTCCTCCGGTGGGCCGGCGGATCTCGACAAACTCCTCAATCTCCGGGTGATTGACCGGCAGGTAGACCGCGGCCGAACCACGCCGCAGCGAGCCTTGGCTGATGGCCAGTGTCAGCGAATCCATCACCCGGATGAACGGGATAACGCCCGAGGTCTTGCCGACAGCACCGACCTTCTCGCCGATCGAGCGCAGGTTGCCCCAGTAGGAGCCGATGCCGCCTCCCTTCGAGGCCAGCCAGACATTCTCGTTCCACAGTCCTACGATGCCTTCCAGGCTATCCGATGCCTCGTTCAGGAAGCACGAGATCGGCAGGCCGCGCTGGGTGCCGCCATTGGAAAGCACCGGCGTTGCCGGCATGAACCACAGCCTCGACATGTAGTCGTAGATCCGCTGAGCGTGTGCGGCGTCGTCCCCGTAATACGAGGCAACGCGCGCGAACAGGTCCTGGAAATCCTCACCCGGCATTAAATAGCGGTCGGACAGCGTGGCGCGACCGAAATCGGTCAGCAGCGCATCTCGCGAGCGGTCGAGGTGTACCTGATGGCGACCTGGCATCTGCACTGCGTCGAGCACGTCGTTATCTCCTCGCGTCGGAAGCGGAGCGTCTGACCCCTGACGATTCGTCGTCAACGACAACATGTAGGATGCTTCCCACCCCCCGGCCACAAGATTTGCGAGCGTTGTACGAGGGCCACGGCGCGCCTCTCAAAATCCAACGCGCTGGTCGCAACCTCTGTCGAAACGCGCCACCCTATCATTGCGAGAGACAGGTGGAACAGGGGGTTAAGGACCCCACCTCAGGCAGCCGGCCAGCAGTTCGCCGCTGTACCCGCATCAGCTGTTGTGATCACTCGTCGAGAATCCGCACTGGTTCGTGATGATTTGGCCAGGATGCGGCCACAAAACGGGCATGGACCGGCCACGAGACGGCGCGACTTGGAACCCGTCCGTATTTCGTAACCAAAGGATATGCCACATGCGAACTTCCTTTCTGCTGCCCCTGGTATTTCTAGGACTGGCCGGCTGTGTCGACGTCCATGAGCACCGGAACCCGCAACCGGCAGCCACCGTCGTGACACCGGCACCGGCACCGGCCACGACCTACATTGCGCCTGCGCCGCCCCCCACCGGCACAACGATCGTCCGCACGCCCTGATCCGGGTTCAGGCGACGCTGACCACGGCACGGCCGTCCTCTGCGTTTGCGCGGCACAATCGGCATGCCCTTCCCGTTCTGAGCCGCGTGAGGTAGAGGCGGCTACCGCTTACGTCAGGACGGCCAGATGACGGTTCCATGGGCAACTTCGGCGCTGGCTCCCGCCTTCGATCCAGCTGCCGACGCCAGCGCAACGCTCATACTCGCGCTACCCAAGGGCCGCATCCTGGCCGAGTGCGGTGAGTTCCTGGCGCGCGCCGGGGTAACGCCTGCGCCGGACTACACCGACGAAGAGAGCCGGCGGCTGCGGTTCCCGACCGATGACCCGGCACTCGAGGTGGTCAGGGTCCGGCCGTTCGACGTCGCCACGTTCGTCGCCTTCGGCGGCGCCCAGCTTGGTATCTGCGGCGCCGATGTGCTGCTGGAGTTCGACTATCCGGAAATCTATGCTCCGCTGGACCTGGGAATCGGCGTCTGCCGTGTCTCTGTGGCCGAGCCAGCGGAGACCGCCGGAACTGATGATCCATCACGCTGGTCACGCGTCCGGGTGGCCACCAAGTACCCTAACATTGCGCGGCGGCACTTCGCCTCGCGCGGCGTGCATGTGGACGTGGTGCACCTCAACGGTGCCATGGAACTGGCACCTGGCTTAGGATTGTCGCGGCTCATCGTTGACTTGGTTCAGACGGGCTCGACTCTGCGCGCCAACGGCCTGGTGGAAACGGAAATCATCTCTCCGATCACTTCCCGGCTGATTGTCAACCGTACCGCGCTGAAGACCCAACCGGAGATCATCGGCACGTGGATAGCCCGCTTCCGCGCGGCGCTTGGGCAATGATCAGGCTTGATACACGGACGGCGGATTTCCCAGTAAGGTTTGAGACCCTACTCCAACAGACGCGGGAGACCACCGAGAGCGTCGACCAGACGGTCGCCACTATTATTGCCGCAATACGAGGTGAGGGTGATGCGGCCTTACTGCGTTACACGCAGCGCTTCGACGACCTGTCCCTCACCGTGGATCAACTGCGCATCTCGCGAGAGGAGATCGTTGCGGCGGTAGCGACGATCAGCGGCGAGTTGATGCACGCGCTGGACTTCGCAGCGTCCCGCATCGAGGCGTTCCATCGTCTGCAGCTGCCCGTCGACATCGAGCAGACCGATCCTGCCGGCCTCAGGCTTGGCATGCGCTGGACGCCGCTGGACGCGGTAGGACTTTACGTGCCTGGCGGCAAGGCGGCGTATCCGTCATCTGTGCTGATGAACGCTATACCAGCACGCGTGGCCGGTGTGCCGCGCATCGCCATGTGCGTACCGGCACCGAAGGGCATGTTGAGCCCGCTGGTGCTTGCAGCGGCGCGGCGTGCCGGTGTGTCTGAGGTGTATCGTGTGGGAGGGGCGCAGGCGATCGCGGCGCTTGCATACGGCACTGCCAGCATTGCGCCGGTGGATCGGATTGCCGGCCCTGGCAACGCGTATGTCGCCGAAGCCAAGCGGCAGGTGTTCGGGCGTGTGGGCATCGATGCGATTGCGGGCCCGTCGGAAGTCGTTGTGCTGGCCGATGACGGGAATGACCCACGCCAGGTGGCAATCGATCTTCTGGCACAGGCGGAACATGACGAGGCCGCGCAGTCGATCCTGATTACCGATGGCGACAGGTTTGGCGACTCGGTACAGGCAGCGGTGGCGCAGGAACTCGCGGAGTTGCCGCGTGCTGCGATCGCCGGAGCGAGCTGGCAGGCGCACGGCGCGATCATTGTTGTGCGCGACTGGAATGAGGCGGCCGCGCTCGTGAACCGCCTGGCGCCGGAACATCTGCAGTTGATGCTGCGCGATCCTCACTCGGTTTTTGCCCATGTCCGTCACGCGGGCGCGGTATTTCTTGGCGCGTTCTGTCCGGAAGCGGTCGGCGACTATGTCGCCGGACCAAATCACGTGCTGCCAACCGGCCGCACGGCGCGTTTTGCCTCGGGTTTATCGGTGTTCGATTTCCTAAAGCGCACCACTTGGGTATCGGCTGATGAGGCATCATTGCGACGAGTGGGGCCGGCGGCTGTCGCGCTCGCCCAGGCAGAAGGGCTCGACGCACACGCCCGCAGTATCGCCCTGCGGTTGTCCGGGTGTGCTTGACCTTGCCTTGCGGCGCGCTCATGTTCGCGGCCGAAAATCAACTACTTTTATGAGGTCGGATGTCGAAAGAGGACATGATCGAATTCAGCGGCACGGTGATGGAACTGCTGCCTAACGCGATGTTTCGCGTGAAACTCGACAACGAACATACGATCCTCGCGCATACCTCGGGCAAAATGCGCAAGAACCGTATTCGAGTTCTGGCCGGCGATCGCGTGAACGTCGAAATGACACCCTATGACTTGAGCAAGGGGCGGATCACCTTCCGCTTCAAGTGACTGCGCCCACGCTGGTTCTGGCTTCCGCAAGTCCCCGGCGACTCGCGCTTCTTGCCCAGATTGGCATCATACCGGACCGCGTGATTTCCCCTGATGTGGATGAGAGTGTTTTGGCCGGTGAACTGCCGCGCCGCCATGCCCAGCGTCTGGCGCGGGCGAAGATGGCGACCGCCACCGTTTCGGAAGAGTTTGTACTTGCTGCCGATACGGTGGTCGCCGTGGGCCGCCGTATCCTGGCGAAAGCCGAGACCGAAGCGGAGGCGAGGCGATGCCTGACGATGCTATCCGGCCGGCGGCATCGGGTGCTGACCGCAGTGGCGCTGCGAGCTCCTGATGGACGCCTCGGTGAGCGGCTCGTGCTGAGTGTCGTCGGCTTCGCGCGACTGACCGAGCGGCAGATTGCCGTCTACCTCGCCAGCGAGGAATGGCGAGGCAAAGCCGGCGGGTATGCGGCGCAGGGTAGGGCGGCCGCTTTCATTCGTTTTCTTTCCGGCAGCTATTCCAACGTTGTCGGCCTGCCATTGTTCGAGACGGCGCAGTTGCTGCGTGGATTCGGCTGGCGGACGGCGTGACGGTGCGCATACTTGCGGCGAGCAGCCCCGGGGAAGTACGGGTTGCCGCGATCCTTGACGGGCAGTTGCTGGACTACGCGATCTGGCGTCCCGGCGCTCCGGATGGGGTGGGAGACGTCAAGTGCGGTCGCGTCATAGCCCGGGTGCCTACGATGGCCGGTTCATTCGTGGCGCTGGACGGCACGCAGGGATTTCTGCCGGACAGTGAAGGCGGCAAGGGCCTTCACGACGGGGACGTGGTCTCGGTGCGCGTGATGCGCGCGGCGCAGGGCGGCAAGGGACCGCGTCTCAGGGCTCTCCCGGCCGCTTCGCCGGCTGCTCGCGGACCGGGCCCGCTGCTGGAGTTGGCACAGCGCTTCCGCGAGGCGCCCGTTCTAACAGATGATGCAGCTCTCGCCGCCCGGCTGCGACCTGTCCTGGCTGAAAGGCTCCTGCTCGTACCCGGTTCGTTCGAGGAAATAGAAGAACAGGCAGAGGCATTGGCGCAACCCCACGTCGCGCTGCCGCGGGGCATGCAGTTGCGGATCCACCCGACGCCGGCCCTGGTCGCAATCGACATCGACCTGGGTGGTGCGTTGGCGTCAGGTCAGCGAAAGAACGCCACGCACTTTGCCCTGAACCAGGCGGCTTTGCCGGCGCTGGCGCGGCAGATCAGGCTGCGCAATCTGTCTGGAGCGATCTTGGTGGATTTCGCCGGGTTGCCAGAGCGACGACGACGGTCACTGGCGCCCGCACTCGAAGCCGCGCTCGAGGGCGATCCGCTGCAGCCGCGACTGCTTGGGTTCACCAACCTCGGCCTAGCCGAGATTGTGCGACCTCGCGTGCACCCGCCACTGCATGAAATGCTGGCTGGCCCCCACGCCGCGGGCCTGGCCGCGCTGCGCCGGATCTCGGGCGACGTCGCGGCGCAGCCGCACTCCGCGCCGATGTTGCGCGCCTCCCCTTCCGTCCTGGCGGCTCTGCAAGCCGATCCCGAGGCGCTGCCGGACCTTGCAAGGCGCACCGGGCGTGCCTTGATCATGCATTCTGATCCGTCGCTGTCGGCGGAGGAATGGACGCTCGAATACCGACATGCCTGAACTGGATGAGTGCGCGCCGCTATGCCCAATCTGTCAGAGGCCTGCTTTGCGACAGTTCCACCCGTTCTGTAGCCGGCGCTGCGCCGATGTCGACCTCGGACGGTGGCTCACCGGCCGATACCGCGTTGCAGCGGCGCGGGACGAAAGCGACGAAACCGGCGAGCCGTCTTGATCGTGGGGACGGCATGGTCTATGGCCAGCGGCCCGGCTGCCCAGGTAGCTCAGTTGGTAGAGCATGCGACTGAAAATCGCAGTGTCGGTGGTTCGATTCCGCCCCTGGGCACCATCCGCCAATATTCCACGTGACGGCACCATTTCCTTCGCGCCTCAGGCGAGATTCCACATGCCGACCGTTCCACCGCCTGGTGCCTCCCTTTCCTTTGCGGCACTGAATGGTCGAACCCTAGAAATCGACGTTTCTTGGTAGAAACGTTGCATTATGTTCTGCCCGGCCGAGAGCGTGCCGATAACTTAGACCGACGAATTCGGAACGGGAGAGGATCTTGCCTTGCCTCCGGCTGCACATCGTTGCTTATGGTCATCGGTGGAGAATCCCGTAAAAATTGCATCGCATGTTTCACGCAAACCAAGAGTTTTCTTGGCTAAAGTATGCGGACAATGTTCTCAGTGTTTTGATCCACCACCAAGTGACGAACCGCGTGTCGCCATGGGATCCGCGGACCCGTCGGTGCTATTAACCGTCTATGCACGGTAAGAGCGTGATGCCGCGCAAGTTCTGACCGAAGTCATGGGACTTCATCAAGCTTGCAAAGGAACGACGGTGGACGTTGCAGCGGACAGTGAAACTGCCACACCTGGAGCGGGCCGTGCGGATCGACCAAAGCTACTTATTGTCGACGACGATCCCGAGGTAAGGATCGTCATTGCCGAATTTCTCGAAAGCTCTGGCTACGTCGTAGTCCAGGCCAGTGGTGGTCGGGAAGCCTTGGATTTGCTATCGCGCCACCCCGACCTTCGGATGATCATCAGTGATATCCGCATGCCCGACATGTCTGGGATCGAGCTGGTCGACATAGCGACCCAGCGTCAGCGCGACCTGAAGGTTATTCTGATCTCTGGCTATTTTGTTTCCCAGCAAATCGGTCGACGGTTCCTAAGCAAGCCATTCCGCATGCGTGAACTTGAAGCGGTGGTGCGTGCTGAACTGGGCACATAGGGCAGGGCTTCTGCAGAACTCGCCGCGCATGGGAGTGGACTAGGTTTCAGCCCGGACTATGGTTGAGCGAGCAAGCCGGGTGACGCAGGACACCGGGGCAGGGGTGGCGGTGCGACGAATCGTTTAGGTAGCGTTGCAATGATGGATCGACATGTGCTGTCGAATGGCACCCTTTCTGCCACCGTCAAGGCGGACGGAGCCGAACTGTGCTCGCTGTGCAATGCGGCCGGTGAGGAGATGCTCTGGCAGGCGGCGCCGATTTGGCCACGTCACGCGCCCGTCCTGTTCCCGATTGTCGGCCGCCTGAAGGACGACACGTTGCGACATGCGGGCAGAACGTATCGGCTGACACAACACGGGTTTGCTCGCGACAAACGATTTGCCTGGCTAAACCGGACGGCGTCTGGCTGCCGTTTGGTGCTGCACGAGGACGCCGAAACGCGCGCGATCTACCCCTTCGCGTTCCGGCTCGAAGTCGCGTTCAGCCTGGATGACGACACGCTGGAGCAGAGCTTCACGATCTTCAACCCCAACCGCAATCCGCTGCCCGCCTCACTCGGGGCGCATCCGGCCTTCATCTGGCCGTTAGCCGAGGGCATAGCCAAATCCAGCCACACGATGGAGTTCGCCCAGCCCGAGATAGGCCCTGTCCGCCGGCTGGATCAGGGACTCCTGCGGAGCGAGCCGGAGACGTGCAGGATAGGCGGCACGCTGCACCTGGAGCCGACGCTGTTCGCCAAGGATGCGCTCATTCTGTCCGATCCGGTCAGCCACTCGGTTCGCTATAGTGCGCCCGGCGCAGCAACGATCGAGGTAGGATGGCAAGGGTTTACCCAACTAGGCATCTGGTCGCGGGAAGGTGGCGACTTCCTCTGCATCGAGCCGTGGCACGGAACAGCCAGCCCGATCGATTTCGACGGCGAGTTCACTGACAAGCCAGGACTGATGCTTATTCCGCCAGGCGAGCGACAAAACCTCGTGCTGCGTATCAGGTTGTGCTGATATCTTATGTTTGCAATTTGATTTTCTGCCATATCTCTTCCATCGCCTGAAGTGGCAATTCCATCAGTGAGCTTCCCGTAGATGCAGCCGCTTCTTCCATCGAGTTGAACCTGGTGGAGAACTTAAGGTTGGCGTGGCGCAGGCAGGCTTCCGGGTCCAAACCTAGCTTGCGGGCTAGGTTGGCCAGGACGAACAGCAGGTCCCCGACCTCATCGACGAGCCGCTCATGCTTCGCCTCGGGCATCTCTGCTCGAAGCTCCGCAATCTCCTCATTCAGCTTGCACAATACCGCTTCGGCATCGGGCCAATCGAAGCCGACACGAGCGGCGCGGCTCGTGAGCTTTGCCGCACGGGCGAGCGCAGGAAGGTTTTCCGGTACACCAGCCAGCGTACCGGTCTCTGCTCGTGTGGAGCGCTCCACACGCTTTTGCGCCTCCCAAACAGCACTGTGCTCCTCAGCCGATCGCTTGGCCACGTCGCCGAACACGTGCGGATGGCGGCGGACCATCTTGTCGGCGATGGTTCGTGCCACGGCAGCGAAGTCGAAGCGGCCGGCTTCCTCGGCCATGCGTGCGTGGTAGACGACCTGAAAGAGCAAATCACCAAGTTCGTCCTGCAGATCGTCTAGGTCACCGCGTGCGATCGCATCGGCGACCTCATAGGCCTCTTCGATCGTGTGAGGCGCGATGGTGGAGAAGCTTTGCTGCTGGTCCCATGGGCAGCCACTGGTGGGATCGCGCAGCGCCGCCATGACCTCGAGTAGGCGACGGAGTGCGGTTTCGGCCGTAGGGGGTTCTTGCTTTCCTGACACTGTCTTGCCGCATAAGATATATTATGTTAAGTCCAACTGCATACCGTCATAGCCTGGCTCGACGCCTGCTGGCAGGTTTGCACGCAACCACCCCCAGTCCATGTCGGTCCCCATGTGGGTCAGCACGGTCCGGCGCGGTCGTAGGCGATCCACCCAGTCCAGCACCTGCTCGAGATTGGCGTGCGTCTTGTGCACCTCGTGGCGCAGAAAGCAGCCGACGACCCAGGTGTCGACGTCGCGCAGCGCATTCAGCGCCATCTCGTCGAGGGTCGCGACATCAGTCGAGTAGCCGAACGCGTTGATGCGCAGGCCCAGCGAGCGCGAAAATCCGTGGTCCTGATCGATCAACCGGACCTGCATGCCGGCGATACAGACAGTCTCGCCCGCGCTCACGTCGCGCCCGACCATGACCGGGCGGAAGAAGCCCGGCGGCTGCCACGGCCGAAACGCGTAGCCGAAACGGCGGCTCAGCTCTTCCAGGGTAGCCTTAGTGCCGAAGGCATCCAGAGGACGCCCGGCGATGCGGTTCAGGATCCGCACATCGTCCAGCCCGGTGATGTGATCCGCGTGCGCGTGCGTGTACAGCACCGCGTCGATGCCACGGACGCGGCAGGCTAGCAGCTGCGCCCGCATGTCTGGGCTCGTATCGACCAAGAGCCGCGCGCCAGCGTCGCTTTCGACCACGATGCTGGCCCGCGTCCGTTGATTGCGCGGTTCGGTTGGATCGCACACGCCCCACTCGCCGCTACCGTCCGCCCCGCCGATCAAGGGAACGCCTGCCGAACCTCCGGTCCCAAGTAAAGTGACTCGCATCCAGGCTCAGGCCGTCTTGCGGAACAGGCGGCGGAAGTTCTCCGTCGTCAGATCAGCCAGCGCCTGAAATGGTAACCCTCGCACGTCAGCAAGCACCTTGGCTGTGTGAGCGACAAAAGCCGGTTCATTACGCTTCCCGCGAAACGGCACGGGCGCCAGGTAGGGCGCGTCGGTTTCAACCAATATACGTTCAGCCGGAAGATCGAGCGCTATCTCACGGAGTTCGCCGGATTTCGGAAACGTCAGAATGCCGGAGAAGCTGACATAAGCGCCCATCGCCACAGCAGCCTCCGCCAAGGCACGCGTGGAGCTGAAACAGTGCAGAACGAACGCGAAGTCGTAGCCATTCCTGCGTTCATCCTGCAGGATCCCGACAATGTCGGCGTCGGCTTCCCGCGCATGGATCACCAGAGGAACCTTGGCCAGGCTGGCGGCTCGGATATGGGCGCGAAACACCGCCTGCTGCGCGTCACGCGGCGAGCGGTCGTAGAAGTAATCCAGACCGGACTCGCCGATCCCAATCACCTTGGGATGCTCTGCCAGCGCAGCGATCTTCTCGGGGGCCGGAACCGGCCCTTCCGCCGCGTGGTGCGGATGGATGCCGACGGTACACCAGAGGTTCGGCTGCGCTTCTGCCATTGCCGGCAGCCGTTGCGACTGCGAGAGCGTGGTCCCGATGGTGACCATTTCGCTCACGCCAGCAGTCGCCGCGCGCACCAGCACATGCGGGATTTCGGCTTCGGTGTAGTAGTCCAGATGGCAGTGCGAATCTATCAACATCAGGCTATTATACGGCGGATTCGAGGTAGCGTGGGAACACTCCCTGCGGAGTGGGGAGTGCGCAGCTTTCCGGCAATGGTGTCGCAAGGTCGGCGATCCGCCGTGCCGCCGTGGGCACTCCGAGCTGATCCAGCATGCGTGTCATGCTGTCCGGCATGAATGGCTGCAACACGGTCGCTATTACGCGCAGCACATCCACGAGTATCCGCAGCACTGTCCCCATCCGCACCGCATCGGTTCGGCGCAACGCCCAGGGGGCCTGGTGATCGATATAGGCATTGGCGGCGCGAACCACCTTCCAGACCTCTTCCAACCCTTCGTGGAATATCTGCCGGTCCAGATGCTCGCGCAGCAGCCCGGGCAGAGCTTCAGCAGCCCGCAGCAGTTCCATGTCGGCTTCGGTGGCCATGCCTCTCGCCGGCAGCTTGCCATCGCAGTTTCGAGCGATAAGCGATAGCGTTCGCTGCGCCAGGTTGCCGAGGTCGTTCGCGAGGTCGACGTTCGTGCGTGTCACAATGGCCGGATGGCTGATACTGCCGTCGCCGCCGAACGGCTTTTCGCGCAGCAGGAAGTAGCGCACCTGATCAAGTCCATAGGTGGCCGCAAGCTCGCGCGCCTCGATGACATTGCCGACCGACTTGCTCATCTTCTCGCCTTCGGCCACCCACCAGCCGCTTGACGAAATACGACGCGGAAGCGGCAGGCCGGCCGACATCAGGAAGGCGGGCCAATAGACCGCGTGGAACCGGATGATGTCCTTGCCCACCATGTGCACATCGGCAGGCCAGTATTTCCAGTTCGGCGCCGCTTCGTCCGGGAAACCGCAGGCGGTGACATAGTTGTTCAGCGCGTCGAGCCACACATACATCACGTGGTCGGGTGCGCCCGGCACCGGAATGCCCCAGCGGAACGTGGTGCGGCTGATCGACAGATCGCGTAGCCCGCCGCGCACGAAGCTCGCCACCTCGTTTCGTCGGCTCCCAGGCAGGATGAAGTCGGACTGTTCATCGTATAGTTTCAGCAGCTTGTCTTGAAAGGCTGAGAGGCGAAAGAAATACGAAGGCTCCCTCACCCATTCTACCGGCGCACCACTTGGTGCCACTTTGCTGCCGTCCGGCCGGCTGGTCAGCTCGTCCTCATCATAAAAAGCTTCATCCCGTACGGCATACCAGCCTTCGTAGTGACCCAGGTAGATGTCACCCGCGGCCTCGATACGCTGCCAGAGCTCGGTGCAGGAGACCTTGTGCCGCTCCTCCGTCGTGCGGAACCACTGGTCGAACGAGACGCCCATCTTCTCCGACATGTCACGGAAATCAGCGGAGATCTTGTCGGTAAAGGATTGTGGGTCCATCCCGGCTGCGCGGGCCGCCTGCTCCACCTTCTGACCGTGCTCATCGGTGCCGGTCAGGAAGAACACGTCGAACCCGTCCAGCCGCTTCCAGCGTGCCATCACATCGGCGGCGATCGAGATGTAGGCATGGCCGAGATGAGGCGGCCCGTTCACGTAAAAAATCGGCGTGGTGATGTAGTAGCGCCCGGTCATCAATGGTCCCGGGCATAAGCCCGGCCTTCTCCCGTCATTGCGGGGCCAAACCCCGCCTTTAAGCTATCGTTCCGCTGAGCATGCCGAGACCAGCCACGATGGCCTGACGCTTGTCCAGGCTGAAGCGTTCCGTCTCGTCCTGCAGTCGTGTCAGCGCGTGCCACACGTCGCCCCAGGCATCAAGGGGACGCAGTGCGACCAACCTCGACTGCTCCTCATCCCCCCTCCCCCGCGCCACATCGCGTACGGCTACAGCAATCCCGGCGCGCAGCAGGTCCATGAAGTTCGAGAAGGCCGTATCCCCGCGCGCGAGTTTGTCCGCCACGGCATACGCCCGCTGAGGCTTCAGGCCGGGCAATGCGCCCAGCACTTCGTTGACCAACCCGGCGATGGCCAGCCCTTCCTCGTCCGCGAGCAGCAGCGCGCGGCCCGGCGAGCCTTCAGCCACGGTGACCAGCCTTCCCCTTTCGTCGCCCAAGAGGTCAGGAAGATAGTCCGCCAACAGCCGCTCCATCGGCTCGGGCGGCAGCGGATCCAGGCGGAGGCGTCGGCAGCGGCTGCGGATGGTCGGCAGCAGCCGTCCGGGTGCAGCGCAGACCAGCAGCAGGATCGCCCGCTGTGGCGGCTCCTCCAGGATCTTCAGCAGCGCATTGGCCGAGGACTGGTTCATCTCTTCGGCACCGTCGACGATCGCGACACGCCAGCCGCCTTCGGCGGGCGTAAGGCTCATGAAGGTGCTGATGCCGCGCACGTCTTCCACCGCGATCTGTGTGCGCATCCGCCGGCGCTTTTCGTCATATGCACGCTCTACCGTATGCAGGTCGGCATGCGCGCCGGCGGCGACGCGACGGAAGACAGGGTGCTGGGGGTCAAGTGCCAGGGAGTTGTCTGACGGCATGCCCGCCAGCAGCCGACGCGCAAAGCGGTAGGCCAGAGTCGCCTTGCCAACGCCGTCGGGCCCGGTGATCAGCCAGGCATGGTGAATGCGGCCCGACCGCATCGCCTCAAGCAGCACGGCCTCGGCGGCTTCATGGCCGAGCAGCAGGGGATTGGCACGAGGCGCGGGAACCATGCGAGACTTATAGCAACATGATGCACCGGAGAGTTACCCATTCAGTCGCTACGTTCAGGTCCACGACCTGAGCATAGAATTCGCGACGCTGCGCTGGTGAAGCAAACCTCGGAGGCAAAGATGGCTGCATACACGATCAAGCCGCTGGTGACCGCAACGGCAATAAACACGGGGGGCCGCAACGGGCATTCCGAGACGACCGATCACTCGGTGAGCGTCAACCTTTCAGTACGCAAAGAGATGGGTGGGCCTGGCCTGCCGAACACAACCACACCCGAACATCTGTTCGCGGCCGGCTACGCTGCCTGTTTTGGTGGCGCTCTCGAATTCGTTGCAAACCAGCACAAGAAGAACGTGTCGGGCAGCACCGTGACCTGTGACACGTCGGTGGGACCGCGCGAGGGTGGCGGCTTCGGCATCGCCGTCAGGATGCACGTGAAGGTCCCGACCCTGCCCACAGCGGAAGCTCGGGCGCTGGTCGAGGAGACACACGAGAAGATCTGTCCCTATAGCCATGCCACACGGGGCAGCATCGACATGGCGCTGGAGGTAGAAGGCACGTAGCCTGCTCGCTTCGTCACCCGCCTGCAGGACGGCACCAACCATTCCAGTGTGAGCGTGAGATTGCAGGCGATTGGCACTGACGCTCGCCTGGGGGTCGTGCATCGCCTTACGCATGTTCCCGCGAGAGCTTGCCTGCTCGACGCTGCCGACAACAAACTAGCGAGCGGCCACGACAGTTGGGGGAGAGACAGATGGAACTGAGAGGGACCGTCGCGTTGGTAACTGGCGGCAACGGCGGACTGGGACAGCGCATCTGTCATGCTCTGGCTCAGGAGGGCGCGCACATAGCGGTCATGTACGCGCAGAGCCGTGACCAGGCGGAGGAAGTCGCGCGCACTCTCACATCCAGCTACCAGATCAACGCCGCGGCGTTCGCCTGCGACATCACCGATGCGGCGGCAGTCGCGCGCTTGGTCAGCGAGGTCGGTCGACGCCTCGGTCGTCTGGATATCCTTGTCAATGACGCCGCTTACAACAAATCGATCCCCTTCCCCGACCTAGACAATTTAACGATGGACGTGTGGGACAGGATCATGGCGGTGAACCTGACGGGACCGATGCGCCTGACCAAGGCCGTGGCGCCCATCATGAAGGCGCAGGGTCGCGGCCGCATCGTCAACATCGCCTCTGTCGCAGGGCTTGGCCCAACGGGGTCGTCCATCGCTTATGCAGTGTCGAAGGCCGGTTTGATCCATCTGACGCGATGCATGGCGGTGGCGCTGGCGCCAGAGACGCTGGTCAACTGTGTCGCGCCTGGTCTGTTGGAAGGGACCCGAGCGACATCCAATCTGCGGCCCGAGCAGATCGAACGTTCGTCGTCCGGGTCGCTTCTGAAGAAGGCCGCCGACAAGGACGACTGCGCCGACATGGTGGTGACCATGTGCCGCACCGAGACAATGACCGGCCAGACGATTGTCATCGACTCTGGGCGCTTTTTTCACTGAAGCACGCAGCACGAGAGGGGAAAGGATAATGGCTTACGAAGGCATGCTTGCAGAAACCATCTCCATCATTGGCCATAAAGGCGAGCCGATCTCGGCTTATGTCGCACGACCATTAGGCGCTGGCCCCTTCCCAGGCATGGTGTTGATCCATCATGCGCCCGGGTGGGACGAATGGTACCGCGAGGCGACGCGAAAGTTTGCCCATCATGGTTACGCGGCGATCAGTCACAATCTTTATCATCGCGCCGGCGAGGGAACAGCCGATGATGTGGCTGCCAAGGTACGAGCGGAAGGCGGCGTTCCCGACGATCAGGTGGTCGGCGACACGGAAGGCGCAGTGCAATGGCTGCGCGCGCAACCTTGGCTGAATGGCAAGGTCGCCGTGCTGGGCACCTGCTCGGGCGGCCGACAGACATTTCTCTACGCATGCAAGACCAAGAGCATCAACGCGGCTTGCGACTTGTGGGGAGGTCGCGTGGTGATGAGCAAAGACGAATTGAACCCGAAGCAGCCCGTGGCGCCGATCGACTACACGAAGGATCTGTCTTGCCCGCTGCTGGGCCTGTTCGGCAACGAGGACCGCGCGCCGACACCAGAGCAGGTGGACCAGCACGAAGCGGAACTGAAGAAGCACGGCAAGCAATACGAATTCCACCGTTATGACGGCGCTGGACATGGATTCTTCTATTATGACCGGCCGATGTACCGCATCGAGCAGGCGCTCGATGGGTGGAAGAAGGTGTTCGCCTTCCTGCAAAAGCACATGGCTGCATAAGACCGGGTATGTGCACCTCGATCGTCGAGATCGTCGGCGCAAACGGTGCCGGCAAGGGCAGTGACGGGTGGTTCGATTTGACCCACTCTGTGGTCTCTTACGACCACCCGCACCATGCCTTGCTGGAAGAGGCCATCACCATCGATTTCGTGAATGCGGCACTCGGGCCCGCGGCTCGCGTGGCAGTCGAGATGACGCTTGAGTCGGCAAAAGAACTAAGTACCGCGCTGATCAAGGCGATCGCGGCGGCGGAGATCGAGGAGAGCGGGCGTCTGCGCGGGACGTAGGGTGGCTCAGTAGGCCGCCTCCAGCAAGCGCATCGCATCCTCGATCTGCTCCGCGGGCGAACGTACTCCTGCATTGGCGTTGAAGTTCTTCACCGTCTCGCCGGCGATCGCCCTGAGGTCCTCGCGCGGAACAGCGAGCTGACGCAGCCGCGTCGGGACGCCGATGCGCGCATAGAGCGACTCTAGAGTGTCGGCGACGGCAAGCGCAGCCGTCCGTGCAGCCATGCCGTCGCGCCAGATACCAAGCGCTGTGGCGACCTGTTGCGCAGGCCGCAAGTCCACTGTTTCGGCAAGCCGTATCTTCGACGCATGCACAACCGAGGTTGATTCGCCCTGTCCTATATGCGATATCGCACATGCAGCGCGGTTGAGACCGCGTAGTTTCCAGCAAATACGCCGCCCCGTGACCGACGGAAGCCATCATCCTCGGCGCGATTCTGCAGGAACGCGGCAATGCAGAGATCGACACGCAAGGATGCGTCCTCGGGCGCGTCTGCCAGTCTTGAGTAGGCACGATATGCCAGCTGGAAAGCGTGATCGCGGTCACCCTCGACCAGAGGGTTCAGCTCGACCTGGGACATTGCGCCGATCGCGCCGGCGAATACCGTCGTCGCGGTAGAGCGCACCAGGTCCGGGGGCGCAGTGAGCAGTGCGTCATGGTCGAGGAAGATCGCCTGTGGCCGCGTCTTCGGATCGAAATACTCCATTCGATGGTCGAGGCTCGGGTTCTTGAGTCCGGTGCCCGCACGGTTCATCGCGCTGGTCGGTGTGGTCGGTATGTTGATGATCGGGGGCTTCGGCGCCGACAGACGCGGGCTATAGGCCGGTTTCCCTTCGGGATACTGCGTCATGATATCGAATGGGTCACCTTGTTCCGCCAGAAAGATCGCCACGGCACGGGTCGCCACGATGACGCTGCCGCCGCCGACGGCGATCAGCAGATCTGCCGAGGCCGCGCGGGCTGCCTGCGCGGCAGCGCAAACCGAGGCGTAGGTCGAATCCTTCTCGATGCCATCGAACACGCCGGCATAACGGTCGCCCAGTGCAGCTTCTATCCGCCGGACCGTGTGGGTTCGGCGATTCACTGATGGTGAGCACACAACAAAGGCCCGCTTGCCAGCGGCCCGACCGACCGCATCATTGAGTGACTGCTCGATGACCGAGCGGCCGCAATGCAGCCGCCAAGCATAACCCGCCGCGCGGAAGTCGGAACCGGTCATTATACATGCTCCAGGTGCCTACAACTCCAGCCGCTGCTTCGACCGCGCGTCAATCCGACGCACAGTCAGCAGTCACAAAGACCGGAAGGAAATCAAT
>JBKPSV010000183.1:0-13519 GCA_046735215.1 Pseudomonadota bacterium
GATGGCCTTGATCGCCGGGTCGATATTGGCGCGCGCCAGGCAATCCTTGATGCCTTCCGCAACACCCGGACCCAACGCGTTCACCGGCGGATAATTGACGGTGATGACGCCGACGTCGCCTTGGCGCTCTAGGCTGACCGGTGTTGCTCCGCTCATCAGTGCTTCCTCTGTCGATGCGCGCCGATGCTAGGAGACTGACAGGTCTGCGTCCATGCTCACCGGTAGGCCAAACAGACGGTCAGTAGCGATCATGCGCGCACACCGTGGTAGACCGAGCCAGCGCAGCGACTACAGAACCGCCTCGGCGACCACCCGCAATGCGCCGACGTTGGCGCCGGTCAACACCATCGTCGTCAACTTGCCGGCCTTTGCCACTTGCTGCCATGCCTGCAGCCGGTCTTTGATACGATCCGCTGTTCCTACGAGTGCGATTTCGTCGATCAGCTTATCCGGTACCAGAGCCTCGGCATCCTTCTTGTGCCCACTCAGATACAGGTCCTGTATCTTGGCCGCCGCCTCTTCATAGCCGAGCCGCACAGCAAAATCGTTGTAGAAGTTCTTTGATCGCGCTCCCATGCCGCCGATGTACAAGGCGAGATTAGGACGCAGCGAATCTCGGCAGGCTTGCAGATCGCTGCCCATGCTGATCTTCACATACGGCGCGAGATCGAAACCGTTGAGATCACGTGCCTTGCCTGCCTTGGCGCGCCCGTCGAGAATTGGCTTCACCACCTGATCCGCCTGCTCCGGAGAGAACCATATGGGCAGCGTGCCATCCGACACCTCGCCGGCGGAGCGCAGGCCCGCCGGCGTGATCGATGCAGTGTAGATCTTCAAGCTAGGATCTCCGTGCACGATGCTGCGCAGCGGTTTGCCCAATCCGGTCGCGCCAGGACCAGCGTACGGGATTTGATAGTGTTCGCCCTGATAAGTCAGCGGCGCCTCGCGTGCCAGCGCCTTACGTATGATCTCGATGTATTCCTTGGTGCGGCCGAGCGGTTTGCCGTAAGCGACCCCATGCCAACCCTCGATCACCTGCGGGCCAGAAGGTCCGACGCCAAGCAGGAAGCGTCCACCGGATAGTGCATGAAGCGTCATCGCCGTCATCGCTGTGCACGAGGGCGTTCGCGCCTGCATCTGCATGATCGCAGTACCCGCCTTGATCTTCGTCGTGCGAGCCAGCACCCAGGCGACCGGTGAAACCGCATCGGTGCCCCACGCCTCACCGGACCACACCGATACATAGCCCAGACGCTCGGCCTCCAGCACATCGTCCATACTGAACTTCGGTGATGCGCCGTTGATACGCATCGTGATACCAAGCTGCATCCCCGCACTCCTCCTCTATCGGACCTTAGCCATCACTTCATCGTGGAAGCGCCGCATGTTGTCGATGGTTGCTTCCAGCGTCGTGGCAAACAGTCGGACATCGACAGCGGTGACGCCCAAGTCCTCCAACGCCTTGATATCACCGACGTAGTCTGCGGCTCCACCGGTGAACATTTCGCCTTCACCGTCGACGCTGCGCCGCGCACGGTTTGATGGGCCAGCCAAGACACGCAGTGCCACCTGCAAAGTCGCAGGATCGCGTCTTGCCCTGTCCGCAAACCCACGGAACCGCTCTAGCCCAGACTTGAAGCGGGTGACCGTGTTCATCGGGAACTGAGGATTGGTGCCGACTGGATACCAGCAGTCGGCATAGCGCATAATGCGCCGCAATGCCGGTGCGCTTTCGCCACCGACCCAGATCGGGATCGGTTGCTGCACCGGCTTCGGTGTGAACACCACGTCAGAGAACTTCACATATTTCCCGTCGAAGCGTGGGTTCTCCTTGGTCCACAGCTCCTTGCAGGCCGCCATCCATTCGTCCGTGACGTGGCCTCTGTCATCGAACGGTGCGGCGGCAATCGCCTCGAATTCCTCGCGGCACCAGCCGACGCCGATGCCGAGTGTAAGCCGCCCCTTTGACAAATAGTCGATCGTCGCCAGGATCTTCGCGGTCAGCACCGCTGGCCGATGCGGTACCACCATCACCGACATCACAAAGCGCAGCCTCTCGGTCAGCGCTGCGATATAGGCGGTAGTAGCGAGCTGCTCGAGCCACGCCGCCGCGGTGCCGGCCGGGAACTCGCCATCGTTCGTGTAAGGGTATTTCGAGTCGAGATTGCGCGGCACCATGATGTGGTCGCTGACCGTCACGTAGTCAAAGCCGAGAGCTTCACCTTCCGTGATGATCCGGCGCAGGCTGTCCGGGTCGATCAGGGCCCCGGTGGTCGGTGCGTTGAAGCCAATCTGCATGTCAGCGCACCTTCGCCATCACCTCGTCCTTGAACCGGCGCATGTTGTCGATTGTCGCCGCCAAAGTCGGCCCGAATAAGCCAAAGTCGAATGATGTGACGCCGACCTCCTGGAGAGCGCGGATGTCACCGGCATAGTCGGCCGCGCCGCCGGTGAACAGCTTGCGCTCGCCGTTCACGGTGCCCTTCGGCTGCGCCTCGGGGTTGGACGACACGCGGTAGGTCAGGCCCACCGAAGACGGATCGCGGCCCGCCTTCGCGGTCAGGTCGCGCAGCTTTGTCACGCCGCCCTTGAACCGTGTCAGCGTGTCCATCGGGAACTGCGGATTGGTGCCGATCGGATACCAGGCATCCGCGTACTTCGCGGTGCGCCGCAGCGCCGGACCACTCTCGCCCCCTACCCAGATCGGGATCGATTTCTGCGCCGGCTTCGGCGTGAATACCACGTCGGAGAAATTGACATATTTCCCTTTGAACTTCGGATCGTCCTTCGACCAGAGTTCCTTGCAGACCATCATCCATTCGTCGGTAACGTGTCCGCGGTCCTCGAAGGGGGGCGCGCCGATCACCTCGAACTCCTCCTTGCACCAGCCGGCGCCAATACCCAGCGTCAGCCGCCCCTTCGACAGGTAATCGATGGTCGCCAACATCTTCGCTGTCAGCACGGCCGGTCGGTGCGGCACCACCATCACCGAGGTGACGATGCCCAGTTTCGAAGTTGCTGCCGCGATGAATGCCGCGGTGGTCAGCTGTTCCAGTCGTGCCGCGCCAGCACCGGAGGGAAATTCGCCCGATTCGCTATATGGATAACGTGAAACCACGCTTTTCGGCATCATAACGTGGTCGCTGACTGTGACGTAGTCGAAGCCAAGCATCTCGGCCTCGGTCGCTATACGCACCAGGCTATCCGGTGCGATCAGAGGTCCGCTGGTTGGCGCGCTGCACCCGATCTGCATTTGTTCCTCCCGCTTGCGTTGCGTCGGCGGCGACGATAGCACACGATCCGCCGCTGCCAGCCAGACGGGGGAATTTGGCGGGATGATCGATTTCGGCGTTCACATCGGTACACGCGGCTGCCTCACGTCGCGTGAGAACGTGATGGCGGCAGCGCAACGCGCCGAAGCCCTGGGCTACGCCTATCTCGGTGTCGCCGATCTTCTTATCGTGCCGACGCAGACCAGCGTGCGCTATCCATATACTGCGGATGGCATCTGGCCCGGTGCGCCGACCGGCGAATGCTTCGACTGCATCGCCACACTCGCGTTTCTCGCCGGCTGCACGCAACGGCTGAAGCTGCTGACGTCCGTTGCCGTGGTGCCGCATCGGCCAGCGGTACTGACGGCGAAGCTTTTTGCCACCGCGGATGTGCTATCCGGAGGCCGTGTCATAGCCGGTGTCGGCACCGGTTGGATGCGGGAGGAATTCGAGGCGTTGGGAACGCCACCCTACGATGAACGCGGCACGGTCACTGATGAGTACCTGACCGCCTGGCGCGCGTTGTGGGATGAGCCGCGGCCGGCCCTCGATGGCAAGTATGCAAAGTTCGACAACGTCGTGTTTGAGCCAAAGCCAATGGCACGGCCGCATCTGCCGATCTGGGTCGGCGGTGAAAGTCCGCCCGCCCTGCGGCGGACGGTGAAATTCGGCGATGCATGGTATCCAGGCTCGGCCAACCAGACCATTCGGCTCAATACGCCCGAACGGCTGCGCAGCGGCGTCGCCGGGTTGCATCGAGTGGCCGAGAAGGCGGGTCGCGATCCGGCGACGATTGATGTTGGCTATCTGTGGTTTGCTCCGCCAGTATGGAGCGCACAGCAGGGTCCCGACGGGCGGCAGTTGTTCACCGGCACTTCGTCAGACATGCTGGCCGACGCAGCCGCCCTGGAGAAGGCCGGTGCGCGGCATGTGATCGTCTATCCGCAACGGGCGACTATCGAGGAGACGCTGGATGTGATCCAGCGCTTCGGAGAAGAAGTGGTACGCAAGGCATGATCCACGACATTGAATCCGCGCCTCTTGACGAACTGATGGTCCGCGCGGCGGCCAAACGCGACGCGGCGCAGGGGCGATTGGTGTCGTACTCGCGCAAGGTGTTCATCCCGCTGACCAAGCTGTGTCGCGATGTATGCCATTACTGCACCTTTGCCGAACGGCCGCGGGCTGGGCGACCGGCGTATCTCTCGGCAGAGTCGGTTCTGACGATCGCGCGTGCCGGCGCGGCGGCAGGCTGCACCGAAGCGCTGTTCACGCTGGGCGACAAGCCGGAGCTCCGCTACCGCGCTGCACGCGAGGCGCTGGCGGTGCTCGGACATCAGACGACGATACAGTATCTGCGTGCCATGTGTGCGCTGGTGGTGAAGGAAACCGGGCTGCTGCCGCACATCAATCCCGGGATCATGACCCGCGAAGAGATCGCGTCGCTGCGCGACGTCTCTGCGAGCATGGGGATCATGCTGGAATCGAGCAGTGACCGGCTGTGCGAACCTGGCGGTGTGCACTACGGCTCGCCAGACAAGGCACCGGAGGTGCGGTTGGAGATGATGCGGATCGCCGGCGAACTGGCGGTGCCATTCACCACCGGTATCCTCATCGGTATCGGTGAGACACGCGCCGAACGACTGGACTCGCTGCATGCTATCCGGGCGCTGCACGAACAGCACGGCCATATCCAGGAAGTCATCGTGCAGAACTTCCGCGCGAAGCCTAATACCAAGCGAGCAACGGCGCCGGAGCCGGAGCTTGACGATCTGCTGTGGACGATCGCCGCAGCGCGCCTGATCTTGCCCGACGAAGTGCACGTGCAGGCGCCGCCTAACCTGTCGCCAGGTGTGTACGAGAAGCTGATTGCCGCCGGCATCGACGACTGGGGTGGCGTATCACCGGTGACACCTGACCACGTGAATCCCGAAGCCCCTTGGCCACAGATCGAGGTACTCGCGCAGCGCACTGCCGCGATGGGCAAGGTGCTGGTGCAACGGCTGCCGGTTTATCCGAGTTATGCGTTCGACGTTGATCGCTGGTGCAGCCAGGACATCGCGACACGGGTGCGGCGTGCGATCGATGCTGAAGGCTGGGCACGCGAAGACGAATGGGCGCCCGGCCTAACCGTGCTGCCGAAGCAGCATCTGCCGCAGCTCGATCAGGTTGACCGCGCGGTCAGTGAGGCAGTCTCGAAGGCGGTGACCGGTAAGCCACTTGATGAAGCGGAGGTCGTGCGGTTGTTCGCCGCGCGCGACGCCGATTATGAGCATGTGATCACCGCGGCTGATGCGTTGCGCCAATCGGTCAGCGGCGATGTCGTACGGTATGTGGTCAACCGCAACATCAACTACACTAACATCTGCTACTTCCGTTGCCGGTTCTGCGCCTTCTCCAAGGGCAAGACACATGAGGACCTGCGCGGCACGCCATACGACCTCGCACTCGATGAAGTCGTGCGGCGATCGCAGGAAGCCTGGGAGCGAGGCGCGACGGAAGTGTGCCTGCAAGGTGGCATCCATCCTGACTACACCGGCGCCACGTACCTCGGCATCTGTCGCGCGATCAAACAGGCGCTGCCAGAGATGCACATCCACGCCTTTTCACCCCTGGAAGTGACGCAAGGTGCGGCTACACTCGGCCTGTCGCTACGCGAGTTCCTGGGGCAGCTGAAAGACGCAGGCCTCGGCACGCTGCCTGGTACTGCGGCGGAAATCCTCGATGACGAGGTTAGGGCGATCATCTGCCCGGACAAAGTGAATACGCAGCAGTGGCTCGAGGTTTTGCGCACTGCGCACGAACTTGGCCTACGAACGACATCGACCATCATGTATGGTCACGTGGAGCGGCCGATCTCGTGGGCACGTCACCTGTTGCGGCTGCGCGACCTTCAGAGGGAGACCCGCGGCATCACTGAATTCGTGCCGCTACCCTTCGTACATATGGAAGCGCCGATGTACTTGCGCGGCCAGGCCCGCAAGGGACCGACATTGCGCGAGGCAGTGCTGATGCACGCGGTGGCGCGGCTCGCACTGCACCCGTTGATCACCAATATCCAGACATCCTGGGTGAAGATGGGGCCGGACGGTGCCGCATTGTGCCTGAACGCGGGTGCCAATGATCTTGGCGGCACACTGATGAATGAAAGCATCTCGCGCGCTGCCGGCACGCAGCATGGCCAGGAGTTTCCACCTGAGGCGATGGAAGGGCTGATCCGGTCTATCGGACGTGTGCCGCTGCAGCGCGACACACTCTATCGGCCGGCATCGCAAGAGCGTCGGGTGGCTTCATTTGGCGCACCCGAACTGGCCCCGGTGGTTCAGACCCCGCCGGCTCGGCACCCTATGTCACTGCGAGCGTAGCGAGAATTTCGCGCCGTTACGTGCCCACATTCAGATTGCTCTCACCACGCTTGCAACGACAGTAGCGCACGTGTGTGCATCGCAGGCTGTGCCTGCAGCAAGGCGTGCACGTCTTCGGGTTGATCGATGTCTAGGCCAATCCCAGGCAGCTTGACGATCGTAGGCTCAATGCCAAGGGTACGCGCTGAAGCAAGATGCGGCAAGAAACTGTCGTCGCCGAAGCGCAGCGGCATGATCAGTGGCGGCGCGCACAGCACAGCATTCGAACCCCGCTCATCGTGTGCCGGGACGATCGTGACAGACGGTGCCCGTGGCGCAGCTTCGATCACCGCCGCAATCTCGACCGCGGTCACCCGAGGGATATCGCCTGGCACGGTCAGCATGTCGTGTCCCTCTGCGGCAAGCATGCGTGCCATCGCAGTCACTGCTCCGGTGTGGCCATCACGCGCGCCGTCGGTGACGACGCGGGCGCCGTAGCGTCGTGCCAACTCCGTTGCGAGCGGATCGACGGTATTGACCATGATTCCGCCAAGCGGCGCCGCTACCAACGCCGCCAGCACATCCTCCAGCATGGCGGCCGCCAACCCCTGGCGCTGCTCGACTGTCAGCAGCCTTGCCAGGCGTTGCTTGGCGCCAGCAAATTCCTTGACCGGCACCGCAGCCCATATTGCCATTTGTGCTAGCGCCGCAGCATGCGCGCCGCACTGAGCACGACGCGCGCGAGTGCCTCCCGGTCGGCCAGCGTCGTCATCAGCGTCTGAGCCAACGTCACCTTGGCGCTTACCCCGGCCGCCTGATCCATATCGGCGAAGTCGCAAACATAGCCGTCGATCAACTCGTCGTAGCGACGTGCCACACCACCTGCGCTGGGTGTCATCCCAAGCTCTGCCATCATCTTCGCGGTCGGTCCCTTGATGGCGCGGCCGCCTATAATCGGCGATACTGCGATCACTGGCGCGGCACACTCGGCCAATGCCGCGCTGACGCCTGGCACCGCCAGAATTGGCTCGATACTGATGAATGGATTGGATGGACAGATTACCACCGCTTTGGTGGCGGGATCTGCCAGGGCGGTCAGAAAATCCGGTTGTGCGCGTGCCGTGCTGGCGCCGTGGAAGGCCAATTCGTGCACCACGGCCTCGCACCGTCGACGAACAAAATAGTCCTGGAAGTCGATCCACCCATCGTCAGTGCGGACGCGCGTGCGAACTGGATCGTCACTCATCGGTAGCACACGAGGTGCAACACCCAGGCGCGCGCAAAGATCACCTGTTATCGCGGACAACGACTCTCCACCGCGCAGGCGGCGCGTACGTTCGATATGCACGGCGAGATCGCGATCACCAAGCCGGAACCATGTTTCTCCGCCAATGGAATTGAGCGCCTCCATGAAGGACCAGGTCTCGTCAGCGCGGCCCCAGCCAAGCTCAGGATTCGCGACGCCCGCCAACGTGTACATCACCGTGTCGATATCCGGAGATATGCAAAGGCCAAGGTGCTCAAAATCGTCGCCGGTATTGCAGACGACAAGCAGTTCGTTTGCCGGCAATACACGGCTCAAGCCAAGTGCGAGTTTGGCGCCGCCGACGCCGCCGGACAGTGCAACCACGGTCACCGGAACAGATCCTCCTCAAGCGGTCGCACCAGATCGGCGGCGGGAGCGGACGGCGCGGACCAGTTCAGACCGCGAACCAGCACGACCGGCTGTGCTTCGGCTGCCTGGCCCTGCAGCAACGATGCGGCTGCTGCGATCTCGTCGGCAAAGCCAATGATGCTGACCTCCAGCGTGCGGCCAAACAGATCGGGCTGACCTCGTAGATCGATCAGGCTCGGCAAACCTGCCGCACCTATGGCAATGCCGCAGGTGCCGCGACGCCAGGCGCGGCCGAAGCTGTCGCTGATGATGACACCGATCTGCACATCGTAACGCTGTTGCAGGGCCAGACGCAGTGCCTCGGCCGATGCGTCAGGATCGCGCGGCAGTAGCAGCACGCGATGTACGCCGTTCGCTGATGCCACGTTCGACTGATCGACCCCAGCATTGGCCATAACGAACCCAAGCCGATGCTGCACGATGATCAGATTGGGACGTGATCGGACGACGCGGCTGGACTCCGACAATATCACTTCCACCAGCCGCGGGTCCTTGTCGACCTCTGCGGCGAGCTTCTTTGCTTCTGCGGAGGGCGTCACGGTCGCAAGATCGACGGTGCGCCCCTCCGCCTTGGAGACGATTTTCTGAGCCACCACAATGACATCACCGCCGCGCAGCTCCCTCGATCCAAGTGCGGTGATGATCAAGGCGGAGATATCGTCGCCCTCGCGCACCATCGGGATGCCGGCTAGTGCGGTCAATTCGAGGGCGGAACTCACGGCTTAGCCGTATAGAGCGAGCTAGTCGAAGCGCCGCCGCAGCCGTGGCAGCACCTGCTCGCCGTAGAGCCGCAGGAAGCGCTCCTGGTCGGGTCCAGGCGCATGAAACACCAAGTGACGGAACCCCATCTCCACATAAGGCCTGATCTTCTCAATATGCTCGTCAGGGTCCGTGGACACGATCCACCGGCTGGCAGCACGGTCCACCGGCAGTGCGTCCGCCAGCTTCTCCATCTCTATTGGATCCTCGACCGACACTTTTTCCTCGGGGGTGAGCGCGAGGGCGGCCCAGTGGCGCGTGTCCTGCATGGCGCGCTCAGGGTCGGTGTCGAACGACACCTTCATCTCTATCATTCGGTCATACTGCTTCGGTGGATTAGACGCCAGCTTCAGTCCTTCCTCGACGTTCGGCAGCAGCGTCTCGGTGTACAGCTTCCATGCCTTGCCAGAGGTGCAGATGAAACCCTGGGCCGACCGGCCGGCATACTTGGCGACCTGCGGCCCAGCCGCGGCGACATAGATCGGGACCGGCTGGTTCGGCTTGTCATAGATGGTCGCGTTCTCGGTGCGATAATACTGGCCCTCGAACGACACACGATCCTCAGACCAGAGCTTACGCATCAGTTGGCATGCCTCGCGCAGGCGCGCAAAGCGCTCTCTGGTTTCGGGCCAGGCCATCCCGGTAGAGGGCACTTCGTTCAGCCCCTCGCCAGTGCCGACCCCCAACACCACCCGCCCGGGAAACATGGCACCCAGCGTGCCGAACGCCTGCGCCACGATCGACGGATGATAGCGGAAGGTCGGCGTCAGCACGGATGTACCCATCACCACGCGCTGCGTCGAGGCACCCAGTGCGCCGAGCCAAGCGAGTGCATTGGGTGCATGCCCGTCAGTGTGCTTCCAGGGCTGGAAGTGGTCGCTGATGAACACCGAGTCGAAGCCCACCTGCTCGGCCAGCACCGAGAACGCCAGCAGCTTCGACGGAGCGAACTGTTCGGCGGATGCCTTGTAACCCAGCTTGAGCACGATGTGTCTCCTCTCGTTCTGTCAACGCTAACCAGCCCCGGTCCCGCGCGCCAGTCCGGCCAGTTCATTGCAGACCTGGCTCGCATCGGCCGCCGGCGTTGTCCAGTGGACCCGGACGACTTGCTCGCCATACGCCAGATCGCAGCCATCAACATCAACGGCGACCATCTGCCAAGCGCCTGGCTGACCGGCGATGAACGCAAGTGCAGCCGCATGATCCGCATTGTACCGGGCGATAATATAGGATGCTTCTGCGTCAATCGTGGCCACCGCCCGCGGATCCGGCAGCAGGTTCGCCGAACCCAGCCGGGCGGCCCGGTCAAAGCCACCCACATACAGGCCGTTCACCGGCTGGATCCTCCATAACGCGAAATCGCTGAAGCCTGCGTAGAGTGACGCGTAGGGGTGCACCGCCAGGTAGCGAGCCTTGAGGACCGCATCGTCTACGGCCTCTGCCAGACCCGTGACCGTGATGCGGGGGGTCGTCTGCGGATTGGCGTCAGCGCGCACACCGGCGATCAGCACCGAGCAGCGCGGCTCGGTGCGCAAATGGCGGGTGTGCTCGGAGAGATCGGACAACAGCAACAGGACCGATAGATCAGCCGCGATGGCCGGTGTGACCAGGGAGGCGAACGGTTGCCCGGCCGCTGCGGTCGCCAGGGTGCCGACGCGTGCGGCCCGCAGCAGCTTACGCGCTTCCCACGCCGCGTTCGGGATATTCATGGGCAAGCCCCGGGGCGGCAGGTTATCGAATCTCGTGCGCGTTCAGGGGGCGACTGCGCGACCTGGCCGATCAGCCATGGGCCATCAGCCATATTTCGTTCACCTCTCGTCCGCATTGCGCCACAATCTGATGTCAGCCTCGCCTCGATGGCAGGACGGAGGGAAACCATGACCCTACCCCCGAAAGACAGCTCAATGAAGCAGACCATCGCCCTGGTCGATGACGACAGGAACATCCTGACCAGCGTGCAGATGACGCTTGAACAGGAGGGTTTCCAGGTCCGCACCTATACGGACGGTGAAAGTGCGCTGCAGGGCCTTAACGCCCGACCGGTCGATCTGGCGGTGCTCGACATCAAGATGCCGCGCATGGACGGGATGGAGCTGCTGCAGAAGCTGCGTCAGCGGAGTTCCATGCCGGTGATCTTCCTCACCTCGAAGGACGAGGAGGTGGACGAGTTGATGGGCCTTCGGCTCGGCGCGGACGACTACATCACCAAGCCATTTAGCCAGCGGCTGCTGATCGAGCGCATCCGCGCCCTGTTGCGCCGTAACGAGGCCAGCCGCGCGGAAGGCTCGGGGGCTGCCCCGGGCGGTGTAATGGTCCGGGGCGAGCTGACGCTGGACGAGACCAAGCACCAGTGCACCTGGCATAGCGAGGACATCCAGCTCACCGTGACCGAGTTCCTGTTGGTCAAGGCGCTGGCGGCACGGCCCGGCATGGTAAAGAGCCGCGACCAGCTGATCGACGCGGCCTACGGCGAGAACATCTATGTCGACGACCGCACCATCGACAGCCACGTCAAGCGCATCCGCAAAAAGTTCCGGACGGTTGACGACACCTTTAACCACATCGAAACGCTCTACGGCATCGGCTACCGCTACAAGGAGCACTGAACGGACGTCATGCCCGACGGCGGCACCCTGACGGGGCTGGCACCGCCTGCTGTTCCGCAGCAGCGCCGGTTCCGCGCGCGTCGCTGGGTCTCGCCGCTGTTGCGCCGCATCCTCTTGGTGAACGCGCTGCCGCTGGCGCTGCTGGTCGCGGCGCTGCTGTATCTCGACCAGTACCAGAACGGACTGCTGGAGGCAGAGGTCGGCGCACTGCGCGAGCAGGCACGGATCTACGCCGGCGCTCTCGGAGAGAGTGCTGTGCGGATCACCGAACCGGATAATCCGAAGCTAGTATCCGAGATAGCGCGGCCGCTGCTGTATCGCCTCACGGAGCCGACCCCCGGCGCTCAGGCCAAGCTGTATGCGCCCGATGGAACGCTGATCGCCGATTCGCGTGTGCGTGAGGGGCCGAGCGGCGCCATCAACACCGAGCCCTTGCCGCCGGCCGCGCAGGAGGGTGCGGTGGTCGGCGCAATCAGCTGGCTGTATGATAAGGTATTGGCGCTGATGCCGCGCGAACGGCCGGCGCCACTGGTTGTCGATATGACCCCAGGCGCCGGTGGGCTGGAGTGGCAGCCTGACGTGAAGGAAGAATTGCGCCTCAACAGCTCTGGCCAGAGCCGGCAGATGCCGCCGTATATCCGCCGCACCAAGGATAATCGGCTGCTGGTGACGGTCGCCGAGCCGGTGGAACGTGACCGCAAGACCGTAGGCATCATCCTGCTGACCAGAGACGCCCACGAAGTGGATACCAGCCTGTTTGCCACGCGCCTCTCTATTCTGGCGCTGTTCAGCCTGGCACTCGCGCTCACCGTGCTGCTGTCCTGGTATTTGTCGCTGACCATTGCACGACCGATCCTGCGTCTTGCCGGTGCGGCGGTCGAAATGCGCGAGGGGCAGGGGCGGGCCAGCAGCGTCCCCGCACCGCTTCTCAAACGGCGCGACGAAGTGGGGGCACTGGCGACTGCGCTCTACGATTCAGCGCAGGCACTGTTCGCCAGAATGGATGCGATCGAGAAATTCGCTGCCGACGTGGCGCACGAGATCAAGAATCCGCTCTCATCGATCCGCAGCGCGATCGAGACGCTTCGCCGGATCGACGATCCGGAACGCCAGAGACAGCTGCTCACGATCATCGCCCAGGATGTCAGCCGACTGGACAGGCTGATCAGCGATGTCAGCGATGCGTCTCGTCTGGATGCCGAACTGTCGCGCATCACCGCGGAGCCGGTAGACCTCGTGCCGATGCTGCAGACGCTGCGTGAACTCGACGAAGCGACGCGGGATGCAGAGAACGATCCGCGGCTGGTCGTCGATGCGCCCACAAGCCTAATGGTCTGGGGTACGGAAGATCGGCTGGTCCAGGTACTGCGCAACCTGATCGCCAATGCGCAGTCATTCAGTCCGCCGCGCGGGCGCATTGCGCTTACAGCCCGTGAGGCTGGACGCATGGCGGAGGTCAGTGTCGAGGATGAAGGGCCTGGCATCCCCGACGGGAACCTGGAGCACGTCTTCGATCGGTTCTATTCGGAGCGGCCGAAAGAGGAAAAATTCGGTCAACACTCAGGTCTTGGGCTATCGATAAGCCGGCAGATCGTCGAGGCGCTGCACGGCGAGATCATCGCCGAGAACCGCAAAGGGATCGGCAACCGCGTGCTGGGGGCGCGGTTCGTAGTCCGGCTGCCGCGGGTGTAACGCCTGAGACAACCGAATCTCGCCGATCTCATACCAACCGCCTGAACCGTTGACTCCGATGTGAATCTGCGCGGCGCGACGGGTTGTGCTTCGCAGTCCCTGCGGAAGACGGGGGGACGGCGATGACGATAGCGATCACTCGACTGGATTTGTCGGCGGCGGAGCTGCGCC
>JBKPSV010000184.1:0-7066 GCA_046735215.1 Pseudomonadota bacterium
AACCAGCGCCAATCGACACTTTGGCTGCAGCATGATCCACACCGGTGCCGCCAGTGCACTGTCGAGATGCGCAACCGATGTATCGATCGTCACCACCAGATCCAGCACCGAGATCAATGCCTGCATCTCTATGTCGGGGACGGCGAAGTACGAAATGCGGCGACCGCTTCGTCCAACCTGTCCACAGCGGCAAGCGATCGGCCGAGATTGAACGGCGCATGCAGGTGAGGCGCATCGTCCACCGGCACTTGTTGGTAGCAATGGCTCGCCTCGGCATGTCGCCCGCAGGCCGCAAGCACAGTGCAGATTAACCAGCGTGTTGCAGTCGCTCGGCTGCAACGCAAGCGCGCATCGCAACGCAGCCTCAGCTGGCTCGTACTGCTTCATGCCAAGCAGTGCCGCGCCGAGATGATAGTGCGCGCGGGCATTGTCGGGTTGTTCGGACGCAGCCTGCTGCAGATAGGGGACCGCATCGCCAGGTCGACCGTCATCCAGGCACACCACGCCGATCAGATGCAGGGCATCGAACTGTCGCGGTTCATGCTGGAGCAATTCACGGCAGCATCTTTCGGCATTGGCGTAGTCACGGCTGTGAGAGAACCGCGCCGCCTCGTCAATGGTGCGCGAGGACGAAGAAGGCAGCGTGAAGCGACGGCTGTAGCCGAAGCTCATCCACCCCGCTTCTTGGCAGCTGGTCCGGAACGCGGCTTCGGATGCTTGGACGTTGCCGCGCGCTTTGGTTTGGCACGCTTCGCCGCCTTGCCTGCGCGCAGTTCCGCGATCGTGGCGCGCGTGGTGATCTGTTCTGGGTTCATGCGCAATTCGATAACGGCCGGACGGCCGCTCTCCACCGCGCGACGAAACGCCGGAGCGAACTCCGCAGTCTCACTCACCACCTCACCATGACCGCCGAACGCATCGATGAACTTGGCAAAGTCAGGATTGGTCAACGCCGTGCCGGACACGCGACTTGGATAGGCGCGCTCCTGATGCATGCGAATCGTGCCATACATCTGGTTGTTGAACACCAGTACGATGGGTGCCACTCCGTGGTGGAATGCAGTCGCCAATTCCTGCCCCGTCATCAGGAAGCCACCATCGCCGACCAAGGCGATAACCATGCGGTCCGGATGCGCGATCTTGGCACCGATTGCCGCCGGCACGCTGTAGCCCATCGCGCCATTGGTCGGCCCAATGTATCGCTGACCGTCCCGGAAGTTGATGAAGCGCGTTGCCCAGCCGGCAAAATTGCCGGCATCCGTGGTGATCAGAGCATCCGGGTCGAGTAAACCTTCGAGCTCACGCATCACTGTTCCGAGGTTGAGCGTGCCTTGGTAGTTCGGCACCGCGCGCTGCGCCTCGCGCAGTGAACGCAACTCCTCGGTCCAACTGACCCAATTGGCCCGCACCGGCTCGAGCGCAGCGACGGCATGGGCGAACGTGTTGAGATCGGAGACGATACCCAGCGCCGGCCGGAACACCCGCCCAATTTCGCTGCCGTCGGGATGCACCTGGATGATCGGAACGCTGCCAGCCATGTCGAGCAGCGTATATCCCTGCGTCACCGTGTCGCCGAGCCGTGACCCGATCGCCAGGATCAGGTCGGCCTCTTTCACTTTGCCGACCAGACCTGGATCGGAGCCTACCCCCAGGTCGCCCGCAAAATTGTCCAATGTGCCGTCGTACAGCGCCTGACGTCGGAAGCCGACGGTTACCGGAACGTCATTGCCCGAAAGAAAGTCACGGATCGCAGCACGGCCTTCCTCGGTCCAGCACGAGCCACCGAGGACCGCCAGCGGCTTGCGCGCGCGGCTGAGCATGGAACGCAATTGCTGCAAGGACGCGGGGTCGGGATGCGGCGGCGCGACCTTCGCTTGCGGCAGGTCCGGTACTTCGATGATGTCCTTCTGCATCTCTTCCGAGAGCGCGATCACCACCGGACCTGGTCGCCCGGACACAGCCACGTCATAGGCGTGCGCGATAATTTCAGGAATACGCTTTGCCTGGTCGATCTGTGTCACCCACTTCGCGAGCGGGCTGAACATGCGTCGATAGTCGACTTCCTGGAACGCGTCTCGCCCCGCGTCCTCGTGCGGTATCTGGCCGACGAACAGCAGCAGAGGCGTGCTGTCCTGCATGGCGATGTGCACGCCGATCGCGCCGTGGCATGCGCCTGGACCACGGGTCACCATCGCCGCCGCAGGACGACCCTTCAGCTTGCCGAACGCTTCCGCCATGTTGACGGCACCGGCCTCGAATCGGCAGGTGATCAGGTGCAGCTTCTGACGCACCTCATACAGGCCGTCGAGCACATCGAGATAGCTCTCGCCCGGCACCGCAAAGACATGGTCTATACCTTGTGCGACCAGCGCATCGGCCACCGCACGCCCTCCGGTCCGCCGTACGATGCGCGCCTTGCGCGCCTGAGCCAATTTCATGCAAGCCTCCCGCCGGGCGCCTTGGGGCGCTTGCTCACAGAATAGTCAGGTCGCGTCGATCCCGCCAACGACCCATACGTAGAATCCCGATCCGCACAATTCCGAACTTTCCGTCGGTCACTCGACAGTGTTTGCTAGCCACAAATCCGACAAAACGTCTGCCAATTTCCGCCCTTGCCTCTCACCACCGTCTGAGTATCTGCTGAGACGACGAAAAACGAGGTGCCACTATGCTTCAGAGCATGACTTGGTTCGCCACTGACAACCTAGCCCGCAGCCAGTTCCAACTGTTCAGCGACATTGGCGAGCAGATGCAACTCAGCGACGACGATCAGCGGCGCGTTCTGCTGCTGTCAGAGCAGGAATGGGCGCAGTGGTCCGACTTCTGCCAGGATGATGGTCCGTTGCCGGCCCAGCCGCAGCTTCCGGTTATGCTGCGTCGGCTTGGCAGTGCCAGTCATCGGCTCGCGGCGCTGGCCGACCGCACTGTCGGGCAGGCGTAGTTTCTGAGCGCCTTCCCTGCTAGGATGGCGCGATGCGAGCGATATTCGTACAGATCAAATGTGAGATGGGGCAGGCCTATAAGGTGGCTCGCGAGGCCGCCGACACCATCGAACAGATGTCTGAACTTTACTCCACATCCGGGCAATACGATCTGCTCGGTAAGTTCTACCTCGAACCGGAACAGGATATCGGCCTGTTCGTGACCGAGAAGATCCAGACATTGAAGGGCGTGAAGGACACCTACACTTTGATCACCTTCAACGCCTTCAGCGGCGGCCGCAGCTAGCGGCGAGCCACGCAGTCGATTTCCACCAACGCGCCACGCGCCAGGCCAATCACACCCACGCAGGTGCGCGCCGGCAAGCGATCGGACGGGAAATAACCGCGATAGACATCGTTCATCGGCGCATAGTCTTGCTCGAACCGCGTCAGATAGACGCGAACGCTGACAACGTGCCGCAAGCCGAGCCCAATGCCTCGCAGCACGATGACCAGATTGTCCATCACGCGCCGCGTCTGTGCCTCGATGCCCTTGGGCAGCGGCGCCGTGTCATCATCCGGCAGCGTCGGCATCTGTCCCGTAAGGAACACCCACCCGTCTACCTCGACCGCATGCGAGAACGGCGCCACCGGCTCCGGCGCGCCAGTGACCATATGGAACAGCGGTTCGTTCACGCCTGCGCCGCGGCGATCGCCTGCCACAGACGATACGGTGTCGCCGGCATGTCGAAGTGGCGGATGCCGAGTGGCGCCAGCGCGTCGTTCACCGCATTCATTGCTGCGGCCATCGCACCAACGGTGCCCGCTTCGCCAACTCCCTTCGCCCCCAGCGGGTTGACCTTGGTCGGCACCTCGCGCGTCGCCATTTGGATATCCGGCAGATCCGCTGCGCGCGGCATCTGATAGTCCATGAACGATGCGGTCAGCATCTGCCCCGAGTGCGGATCATGCACGATCTGCTCGGCCATGGCCTGGCCGACACCCTGTGCGACGCCGCCATGCGTCTGCCCCGCCACCAGCATCGGATTCAGCACATATCCCAGCTCTTCCACCGCACTGTAGCGGACCACATCCGCAACACCGGTATCGGGGTCGATTTCCACCTCGCAGATATGCGTGCCGTTCGGGAAAGTGACTGCGGTGGGGGTGAATTCACCACTCTCCACCAATTCATTGCCATCAAGCGTGGCGGCGTGCGCCACCTCGGCAAGACTCACAGAGCGGTCCGTTCCGGCGATGGTGAACCGTCCGGCGTCGAAGGTTACGTCAACATCTGCCGCCTCGAGCAATTCGGCAGCAGCTTGCTTCGCCTTCTCGATCACCTTGTCCACAACAAGGCTCACCGCGGCACCGCCGATGCACAGCGCCCCCGAACCGCCATTGCCCTTGCCGCCAGACAACAGGTCCGTGTCACCCGCCTCATAACGCACATTGTCGAGCGGCACACCGAACCGGTCGGCGACAAGCTGGCTGAACGCCGTCTCCAGCCCCTGCCCGACTGACATCGAGCCCGAACGCAGCACGAGCGAACCGTCTTCCGCCAGTCGCAGGGTCGCCTGGTCCTTTGCAGGCCGCAGGAACGGCCCACCGGCAACCTCGATGCAATTGCAAATGCCGATGCCACGCAATTTGCCACGCGCACTCGCTTCGGCACGACGGCCTTCGAAGCCGTTCAGCTCCGCCATATCGGCCGCCTTGCGCATGTTGCCTTCGAACTCCCCGCAATCATACGTGAAGGTCAGCGCGGTCTTGTACGGCATCGCCTCCGGCGGGATCAGGTTGATACGCCGAAGTTCGTATGGACTGATGCCGAGTTCGCGCGCCGCCACATCGATAATGCGTTCGATCGTGTAGGTCGCCTCCGGTCGCCCGGCGCCGCGATATGCCGCGGTCGGCACCGTATTGGTCATAATGCCGCATGACTCGGCGTAGATCGTCGGGATGTGATAGACGCCGGCAGTCCCACCGATATTGCCGACCGGCCAGCCCGAGCGACCGGTCACGTAAGCGCCAAGATTCACGTCCCAGCGCAAACGCAGCGCAGTGAATTTGTGCTCCGCATCGAGCCCAAGCTCGACCGTGATGCGCATCTCGCGCGCCTGTTCGTCGGCGAGAAATCCTTCGGTTCGGTCGGACACCCAGCGCACCGGTCGTCCCAGCTTGCGCGCCGCCCAGCCAACCAGAGCGTACTCCGGCTGCACGCCGGATTTCATGCCGAACGACCCACCGACATCGGCGGTCAGCACGCGGATATCGGTCGGCTTGACGTTGAAATTGCCGTTCGCCATGCCGTTGCGCAGGTTGTATGGCGACTGATGCGCCGCATGCACCACCATGCGGCCATCGGGGCCGATCTGGGCCCACGCCGCACGGGGCTCCATCGTGTTGGCCGTGACCCGTGACACGGTGAACTGCAGCCGCGCGACATGGGCGGCTGAACGCAATGCAGCCTCAGACGCCTCGGCGTCGCCGCGCTTCCACAGAAAACCGATATTGTCCTCCAGCTCATCCCATACTTTGGGCGCATCGGGCTGCAGCGCGGTGATCGCATCGGTCACCAGCGGCAGTTCCTGGTAATCGACCTGCACCGCCTCAGCCGCGTCCTGCCCGGACCCCACTGTGTCGGCCAGAACGACCGCCACGGGCTCACCGACAAAACGCACCCGCTGCCGCGCCAATAGCGGTCGATCGGTCTTTGGTGCCGGGCTGCCGTCTGGTCGCGAAAATCCTATTCCGCCGGGGATAGGCCCCACATCCGTCAGATCCGCCGCGGTGAAAACAGCAACCACACCCGGCATCGCGGCCGCTGCACTGACATCGATGCCGCCGATTGTCGCATGGGCATAATGCGAGCGGACGAGCACAGCATACAGCAGCCCTGGCGGATTTGGATCCGCACTGTAGTTCCCCTTGCCGGTCAGCAGCCGGACATCCTCGCGCCGGCGTACCGATCTGCTCTGCAACGTTGCCATCACTTGTTCTCCTTCGGCAGCGTCCCTGGGCTCGTCCCGAGGACCACGTCATCCGGCGGAAGCGGGGTGCCGCGCAGCACGGACTGCATGTTGGTGAAGGCGTGACGCGCCATATCGGCCACAAGATCGATGACACTGCCCGCGGTGTGCGGTGTGACGACGACCTGATCCAACCGAAACAACGGATTGGCGGGGTCCGCCGGCTCCGTCGCGAACACGTCAAGCCCTGCGCCGAGCAGCTTGCCACTGACCAGCGCGTCATACAACGCCGCCTCGTCGAAGATGCCGCCACGCGCCGCATTGATGACGATTGCGCCGCTCTTCATCCGGGCGATCGTCTCTGCCCGATCAGCCCTTTGGGCGCCGGCGTCAGCGGCACGTGGATCGACGAGACATCGCTTCGCGCGATCAGCTCATCAAACGATCCCCGACGCGCATGCAATGATTTCTTCGTCACCAAACTGGATCGAAAAATCAGTTGCAACTCCGAGCAGATCCATGACGTCGAGAAAGGCAACCTCATTGGGCATCGCCGGTCTCTGCTGCATCCCCTCATCTTGAGCGAGCGGTAGCCAGCGGGCAACAATGGCTCCAGAAAACGGAGGGAACGCCATGTCGGCCATACTGGGAGCGGGCGAGTATCGCTATCGTGTGGAAGAGGGCTGGGGCCGGATTCCTGATGGCTGGTCGTTCCACGAGGTGGCAGCCGTTGGCGTCGATGGCGCCGACAACGTCTATGTGTTCAATCGCGGCGAGCACCCGATGATCGTATTCGATCGCGAGGGCAATTTTCTGCGCTCGTGGGGCGAAGGCATGTTCCCTCGTGCCCATGGTGTGCACATCGATCCGGAACAGACGATCTGGCTCACCGATGATGGCGCGCATTGCGTGCGGCGGTGCACGCTCGAGGGCAAGGTGCTGATGACACTAGGTACCCCGGGCAAACCGGCTCCGTTCATGAGCGGACAGCCGTTCTGTCGCTGCACCCACACGGCGCTGTCGCCGAAGGGAGAGATCTACGTGACCGACGGATATGGCAACGCGCAGGTGCACAAGTACACGCCTGACGGCAAATACCTGATGTCGTGGGGCAAGTGCGGCATCGGCGAGGGCGAATTCAACCTGCCGCACAACATTCACTGCGACGCTGAT
>JBKPSV010000185.1:0-5963 GCA_046735215.1 Pseudomonadota bacterium
GACTATAGCTGCTTCCCATCCTAGAATGCGGTCTGGTTTTCGGAGGCGTTTGATGTCCATTCGTTCAGACTGGCGCGGTATGCTGGTCGCAGCCGGACTGACAGTAATAACCTGGGCTAACATAGTGGTGTCCTCGTCGCACGCCGAGCGCGACGGGCCAGTGCCGCCGCCGGCCGTCGATGAAGCAAATAACACCACCCGAGTTGAGACGGTGGTTCTGGCCGGCGGATGCTTCTGGGGCATGCAAGGCGTGTTTCAGCATGTGGAAGGCGTAACCAGCGCTGTCTCAGGCTATGCTGGCGGAGACAGCATCACTGCAACCTACGACGCTGTAAGCACCGGAGCGACCGGCCATGCTGAGTCCGTTCGCATCACCTTTGATCCACAGCGCATCAGCTATGGTCGGATCCTGCAAATATACTTCTCGGTCGCGCACGACCCGACTCAGCTGAACTACCAGGGTCCAGACCGCGGTACGCAGTACCGCTCAACGATCTTTCCCGCCACCCAGGAACAAGCGGACATCTCCCGCACCTACATTGCGCAACTTAATCAGGCGCACTTGTTTCATGCACTTCTGGTCACAACGATCGAACTTGGCCGTGAATTCTACCCGGCGGAACCCTACCACCAGGACTTTCTGACGCGGCATTCAACCAGCCCATATATTGTCTCTTACGACCTACCGAAGATCAGGGCACTGCAACAGCATTTCCCTGATCGTTATCGCGCCGACCCTGTCCTTGTCACACCGCTGTCGAAGCCACGCTCCTCAATGTGACTAGTGCTCTTGTCCTGTTATCGACCTGTCGGCGCCTCAGAGCAGCCGCGTCAGTAAGTGAGCCCGAGCATCAAGCAGCTGAGCACCTCGAGAGACCAGTAGCGACGCGGCGTCGGAGATGCTTCGAGACCACGACAGAAGCAAGATCCGCGGTCGGATGAAAACTTCGTCGATCGCCATTGCCCAATGACAAATCCAGCTGAGCTACAAGGCTAGAACCCCAAATCAGGCGGCTACCCGTGGACGGGATTTCGTAGCTCGCGCAGCGTCCACGCTCCAAGGGCCGGGACCGGCGAATAAGATGTATAGGAACACGAAGCAATACAAAACAGCCAGTGTACCGCCGTTGTTATAGGGGACCGGATTGCGGGGGAAGTGAGCATACCAATAGGCGATTGCCATCTCGCCCGACATGATGAAGGCAGCTGGACGTGTGAACACGCCAATCAACAGCAGGATGCTGCCGACGGTCTCAATAAGGCCAGCATATTATAGGGAAGAGTGGCATTGACGCCGGTGCAGGCCCCGGAAACCCAAAGAATTTGGTCAGGCCGTGCTGTAAATAGAGCACCGCTACCACGATGCGAAGCACACTGAGGATTCGGGGGGCCCACGGGGTCAAAGCGGAGTCGCTCATGAACATTGGCGTACATTCCTCTGCGCATTGCGGCAAACTCAGCTGGGCTGCTTTCTCCCACGTCATCCCGAATTCAATGCCCTGTAACGAACGATAGCCATCCCTTCTTCCTATGGCAATGATTTCGAGACGCAGAACGGTGCAATCGCATAAAGTCAAACTCTTGCGGGCCCTCCCATCGATTGCCGCCCGACGGTCCACCGGTCGAGAACTGCTGAGGCCTTCACCTATGAGCAGAGCAGGTTGAAGCCCTGGCGGAGAAACTCGTCGCGCGTGGACCGCCCGGTCCGCTCCGGACGAGGCCAAAATGCTCCGGCTGCCGTTGTGCGGAGCATAGTAGTGGGCCAACCGTGTTGAGCTGGTGAGGCTGTTGAAGCGGGGTTACCGGCGCAACGCCAGTGGCAACAATACAAATTGCTCTATACGTGGATGGCGTTTTGGCAAGGGCCTTGAGAGCATCTTGCCACGTGAGGGGGCGAGAACTGCGGAGGCGTGGTGCCACATCGAGTTGTGCGCGCGGTCAGAATGATCGACTTCGCTATTATCCCGCGCAGTCATAAGGACTGAATATATGAGAGCGGGACTGGGGCGAGCAGCGCCCGGTCAGAAAATGAGGCCAGCTTCGGACAGAACAAGATGCTCAAGAGCGGCACGGGTTGCCCGAGAATCGTCCCGCTTCTACCGTTTCTCGGATCGAAGGTGAGTGGGCAGCCCCAGCAAGTTCGGGTATTGCGCCACGGGAACGCCGGCCGCCGTCGCGCTGACCTGCGGAACTTGCGGCCGTTAACAGGGCGCAGTCGTTAACCTCGGCTACGAATCCCAACGCGCTTCGACCACATAGCCCACCGTGGGACGGCGGACGACCACCCGCGTCGCATGAAGCAAAGCTAGTTTAATCGCCGCAACAGTCATTCCGCCAGATGCTCTATCGTCGTTCCGCCGATGCTCTCGTTCAGCATCGTGTGATCGGTCGGAGGAAATCATGCCGGTCGCCGACGGTTCGGTTGGGTAGGTCGAGGCTGAAACAGCGCGTGCTCGGATACGGCAGTTTGCTCGGGGCCATCTCCTTTCTTGTCTCACAGCCTTGCCTGGGACAAAGCTGCGCGAATGGTCGCTGCGCGCGCCAAAGAGTTGGGTGGTTCCGGTCACTGTGGGCTCCCAGCCCGAGCGACATGGGGCGCGGTCAGCTGCCGGAAAGCCAGGCGCGCACCGGCGGCTGATCGAGTACTGCCGGATTCACCACGTGTCGCGGCACTCCCCGATGCAGGAGTGTGCGCGCTGCCGTGAAGGCGCCTTCGGCGAGCAGCCGAAGGCATTCATCCGTGTAGCAGATCGCATGCGGCGAAACGATGATGTTGTCGAGAGTGAGCAGCGGATTGCTCGGCGAAACTGGCTCCTGCGCGAATGCATCGAGCGCGGCGCCAGCAATGCGACGCTGCTGTAGCGCGTCATAAAGCGCCACCTCGTCTACGATATGTCCGCGCGCCGTGTTGACGAGAAACGCCGAGCGCTTCATCAGCGCGAGCTCTCGTCGGCCAATGAGTCCACGCGTCGTCTTGTTCAGCGGGCAGTTGACCACCAGAAAGTCCGACTCCGCGAGCACGCTGTCCAGATCGCGCAACGCTACCTCCAACGGCTCGAGCTCTTCCGCAGCAACGTGGGGGTCATATGCGATGTGTCGCATTTCCAGGGGACGAATTAGGCGGAACAGCTCCCGGCCGATATTGCCGGCGCCGATCGATCCCAACGTCCGACCGGTGAGACCGGTGCCGGTGTGCTGGATCTTTTCATGCCAGCGACCCGAGCGCGTGATCCGGTCCATGACCGGGATGCGGTGTGCGAGTGCGAGGATGAAGCCGAGGATGCTACTGGCAACCGGCCTGCGGACACCGTCGGGATTGATGGTCAGCAAAACGCCGGCCGCGGTCATAGCCTCGACATCGCAATTGTCGTATCCGACACCGAAGCGGGCCACAATACGAGTTCTCCGGTCGGCGCGCCTGAGCGCCACCGCAGGGACGCCGGGCGCTCCCAGAAAAATCGCGTCGTAGGTCGCCAGATGATCTGCCGTCACATTGACCGGCTGCTCGGGAAACCACTGCCAGTCGATCATCGGGTCGCCGTCGAGCACGGCAAGCGCCGCTGCATCGAATGTAATGTGGCCATCTCGGTCCAGTAAGTCGCGCGAGAGGCCGACACGGAATCGCGTTCCCGTCATCACAGCGCTATCGTCATGCCGCCATCGACCATCAGCACTTGGCCATTGCAGAACGAGGAGGCTGGCGACGCAAAATAGATTACTGCGCCGCTGAGTTCCGAGGGGTCGCCCCACCGTCCGAGTGGCGAACGACTGGCGACCCAGTCATAGAACTGCTTATTGCGGCGTACCACCTCGTTCTGCACACCAGGATAGAAGCTGGGACCGATGCAGTTAACGTTGACACCTTTCGGACCGAGCTCAACTGCCAATGCGCGGGTCAGGCCGTGCAAGCCGCTCTTGGCCGCGATGTAAGGCGCGATGCTCGCACGCGCGATCTGGCCCATCACCGACGAAATATTGATGATCCGCCCCCAGCCATTGCGGACCATCGGCCGCGATGCCTCACGCGCGAGACGGAAGCATGCGAACCGCGCAACGCTCGACCATCTAACAAATGCAGTCGTCGCACGCGTGCAGCAGCGAAACTTTGATGGCGTACTGTTCGCCATTCACGGCGCGATGGTGGCGGAGACGATCGATGAGGCCGACGCCTATATACTGCAGCGCCTGCGCGACGCGATCGGCAGGGACATCCCGCTAGACCAGATGTTCGCCTGAGATAGACCCGTCTCACAGTATGCAGGCTTACGAGGGTTGCGCCGGAATGGCCGGTGCCGAGCCTCATGCATAGGAGACGGGCCTTGAAGCAGCTTACCACGTATATCGGGCTGGATGTGCACAAGGAGACGATAGCGGTGGCGCTTGCCGAGACGGGCAAACGGAATGAAGTGCGCGAGTATGGCAAGATCGCGAACACGCCGGCTGCCATGAAGGCGTTGGTCACGAAGCTGGCACGCAATGGCCACGAGTTGCGGTTCTGCTACGAAGCCGGACCTTGCGGTTACGGCATCCAGCGACAACTGACAGCCTTGAAGCACGACTGCATCGTGGTCGCTCCCTCGCTGATTCCCCGCAGACCTGGCGAGCGGATCAAGACCGATCGGCGAGATGCGATCAACCTCGCCAAGCTGCATCGGGCTGGTGAACTGACGCCGGTGTGGGTTCCCGAGGAGGCACATGAGGCGATCCGCGATTTGGTGCGGGCGCGTCTGGCCGCAGTGCGGACACTTCGTCAAGCTCGCCAGCAACTTTCCGGCTTCCTGTTGCGCCATGGTCATCACTACAACCGACCAGCCTGGACGCTGATGCACCGGCGATGGCTGGCCGGCCTGCGGTTCGAGCACGCAGTGCATCACATCGTGCTGGAGGACTGCATTGCAGCCGTCGAGGCGGCGACGGCACGGCGCGACCGTCTGGAAGCCCACATCGCGGCGGCGCGGCCGGACTGGTCGCTCGCCGCGGTGGTGCACGCGCTGCAGGCGCTGCGCGGCATGGCGCTGGTGGCCGCAGCAACCCTGGTTGCTGAACTCGGTGACATCACGCGCTTCGCCAATCCACGTCAGCTCATGGCGTATCTTGGCCTGGTGCCGTCCGAGCACTCCAGCGGCGGCACGCGACGCCAAGGCGGTATCACAAAGACTGGCAACGGTGCAGCGCGGCGGATGCTCATCGAGGCTGCCTGGAGCTATCGGTTCCCGGCGAGGATCAGCCGCGAGCAGTTGCTGCGGCAGGAAGGTCTGACCAAACCGATCCGAGATACCGCGTGGAAGGCGCAGGAACGACTTTGCCGAAGGTATCGCAAGCTTGCACGGGCAGGTAAGCCACCGACTGTCGTCACCGCCGCGATCGCACGCGAGCTGGCAGGCTTCGTCTGGGCAATCGCCAGACAGGCGCAGCCAAGCGACGCTTGATGCGCTGATGCTCGCTGAACACGAAGCAAGGAGGTCACATCGCACAAACACACATCCAAAGTTGGGCAAGGCTGGAGGCACGTCACGGTCCAGGAGAACCCTCGCATCCACTACCAGCCGGATCTCATCTGACGCTGGCCGCTAGACAGAGGAAGCTCCACGACGCATCACCGGTCCGGCGGTAACCAACCCGCGCATCAGAGCATGATCAACCGTCGTTTCATGATCGTGCCTCCTGCCTTGCTCAGTGGCGGCTGCGCTGTATAGCTTGGAGGACAAGCGGAGAATATACGTGCGCCTGCAGCTTGAAATGGCGAACATGAGAGTAGTTACCTTCGATCTGCACGGCAACATCACGCAGCCACTGATCGATGCCGCCGATGTGCTGGTCGCCTACGACACGTTGCCACACGTGGACATGGCCGAGCGCGGCCGCGAGGCGACGGAGATCCTCCGTTATTTACTCGATGGCGCTGCACCGCCGCGCAAGGCGTTTCGCAAATTGTCGATGCTGAGGGTGCCGCAGATGCAGGG
>JBKPSV010000186.1:0-18322 GCA_046735215.1 Pseudomonadota bacterium
GTGCCACCCGGCTTCCTGGCAGGGTCTCGATCCGACCGGCAAGCTCCAGTTCGAGCAGCACCGCCATGACCGCGGCGGCAGAGAACTGGCAGCGCCTTACAACATCGTCAACGGTTGTTGGAGAAGTGCCCAGTAATTCAATCACTTGCATTCGCGCTCCCGTCAGGTCGGGAGGGTTTTCGGGTGGTTCCTGCCAGTCCGGAGCGGTCTCGAAGAGCCCCGGATTCTCTCGCGCGAACAGCGGATCTCGGGCAAGCCCCTGGCGCGTCGGATGGTCCGGCAGATTGTCGAGCACGTCTTGAGCGGTCTCTGTCAGATGGGCACCCTGACGGATCAGTTCATTGGCGCCGCGCGATCGCGGATCGAGTGGTGATCCTGGGACAGCGAACAACTCGCGGCCGGCATCCTGCGCAAGCCGCGCGGTGATCAGGCTGCCGGACCGCAGCGCTGCCTCTACCACGATTACCCCAAGTGCCAAGCCGGCGATAATCCGATTGCGCCGCGGGAAATGGCGCGCCTGGGGTGCCGTCCCAAGTGGCGCTTCGGTCACCACGGCGCCCGCTTCGGCGATGCGTCGTTGCAGGCCGGCGTGCTCCGGCGGATAGGGGACGTCCAGGCCGCCCGCCACGGCGGCAACGGTGCGGCCAGTGACCAGCGCGCCGGTGTGAGCCGCGGCGTCGATCCCGCGTGCCAGTCCGGAGACCACCACCAGGCTGGATGCCAGTTCCGTCGCCAAATGCTCCGCGACGCGCTGGCCGTTGGCGGAGGCATTGCGACCTCCTACGAGCGCTACCGAGCGCGCGGATAGCACCGCAGGGTCGCCCAGCACTGTGATGGCTGCTGGCGCATCTTCCAACAGCGCCAGCAGCGGCGGGTAGGCGTGCTGACCAAGGAAGATCGCCTGAGCGCCATGGCGCTCGATGGTATGCAGTTCGCGTGCAGCTTCGTCCGCAGTAGGGATGGCTGGTGCAAAAGCCCTTCCGCCGGCGCGTGCGAGGTTCGGCAGCGCGTCCAGCGCCGCTGCGGCCGATCCATAACGCGCCAGCAACCGCCGGTAAGCGACCGGGCCGACACCCTCGGCGCGCGCCAGTCGCAGCCGGTCTACTGCATCGGCTATGGTGTGGTCGTGGTGTTCATGCCTTTTGGCCAATGCTGGGCTCGGTGCCTGCGATCAGGCGGCGGATGTTGGTGTGGTGTCGGACGAAGACCAGCACAGCGATTACCAACGCGAGCTTAACGACGGTCGCATCGGCCAGCAGCATGGCGAAGACCGGGGCGAGCGCGAAGGATACCAGCGCCGCGAGAGAAGAAATTCGGCCAACACGGGCCATGACCAACCATACGGCTCCTGCGCCGAGGCCGACCGGCCAGGCTGCGGCGATCAACACGCCATAGGATGTGGCGACCGCTTTGCCGCCTCGGAAGCCAAGCCAAACCGGAAACGCATGCCCCAGCACGGCGCCGACACCGGCGGCCAGCACAGCATCGTCCGGCCCGAAGCGTGCTGCTATCAGGACAGCGGCGGCCCCCTTTACCCCATCCAGCAGCAGCGTCGCCGCCGCGAGCGCCTTGTTGCCCGTGCGCAGTACGTTGGTCGCACCGATATTGCCCGAGCCGATGCGGCGGATGTCTCCCAAACCTGCGAGACGAGTCAGGAGCAGCCCGAACGGTATCGAACCGAGCAGGTAGCCGAGCAGAAAGGCAGCGATGACCGGCATCTAGCCGAACACCCGGCGGCCGGATTTCCAGGTACCGAGAACCACCCCTTCCAGCGCGCGGCCGTCGAACGGAGTGTTCTGCGCCTTCCCGGGCAGTTTCCCCGCCTCGACCTGCCAGATACGCTCGGGGTGGAACAGGCACAGATCCGCGGGAAGACCCTTCCCGATCCGCCCGGCCTTGACCCCGAGCAACCGCGCCGGTCTCGCCGTCAGAAGCTCGATCGCCTGGCCAAGCGACATTGTGCCATTGTGCACTTGTGCCAGAGTGACGCTCAGCAACGTCGCCAGGCCTGTGCCGCCGGACGTTGCCTGGGCAAACGGTTGGCGCTTGTCGTCCGCGTCGCGAGGCTGGTGGTCTGAGGCGATCGCGTCGATCGTACCATCGGCGAGGGCAGCGGCCACTGCGAGCCGATCGGAGTCCTTACGCAGGGGTGGCGATAGCTTCGCATAGGTGCGGAAGTCACCGATCGCCGTCTCGTTCAGGTCAAAGTACGGCGGGGCGGAGTCGCAGGTGACGTTGACACCGTCCGCCTTCGCCTGGCGGATGAGTTGGAGCGCTTCGGCAGTCGATACATGCGCGAAGTGCACCGCCCCGCCAGTCAGCGCCGCCAGCCGGATATCGCGCGCAACCAGGATCCCCTCGGCCGCCGCGGGGATACCGGGAAGGCCGAGGCGCGTGGCCAGCTCGCCCTCGGTCGCGGCGCCCCCTGCGGCCAGTGACGGCTCCTCCGGGTGCTGCACGATGCGCGCACCGAAGCCCTTGGCGTATGACAGAGCCAACCGCATCAGGCGCGCCGACCCAAGGGCACGGCCGCCGTCGGTGAATGCGATGGCACCCGCTTCGGCGAGCAGGCCCAGTTCGGCCAGTTCCTCGCCACGGCAACCGACGGTGACCGCACCGTATGGCAGGATCGTCAGACTGCCTGTCTCGTCTCCGCGGGCGCGCAGCAGCCGGACCAGCGCCGGGTCGTCAATCGCAGGAAGCGTGTCCGGCAGCGCGGCGAGAGTGGTGATGCCGCCAGCGGCCGCGGCTTCTGCGGCCGTGGCGATAGTCTCGCGGTACTCGTAGCCAGGCTCGCCGAGAGCGGCTCGCATATCGACCAGGCCGGGGCAGAGAACGGCCCCTGCTTCCGCCACGACGACCGCATCATCGGGCCGACCGAGACTCGGAGCAAAGTCGGCGATCAGCCCATCGCGCACCAAGAGGTCGCCCTGCAAATCCAGACCGGAGGCAGAGTCCAGCAGGCGGACGCAGGAGAACAGAACGTCCCGCACGGTCAGAACTCATTCCGCCCGTGTCCGCGCGACAGCGTGTCCAGCACTGCCATGCGCACGGCGACCCCCATTTCCACCTGCTCTCGGATCACGCTGCGCTGCGGGTCGTCGGCCACGGCGCTGTCGATCTCCACTCCGCGATTCATCGGCCCGGGGTGCATCACCAGCGCGTCCGGTTTGGCCACCGCCAGCTTCGCCGCATCGAGACCGAAGAAGCGGAAATACTCGCGCGCACTCGGCACCAGCCCACGCTGCATGCGCTCGCGCTGCAGCCGCAGCATCATGACGATATCGGCACCGGCCAGCCCGCGTTCCATGTCGTGGAACACCTCGACCCCAAGCCTTTCGGCTTCCGTCGGCATCAGTGTCGGCGGTCCAACTACACGCACGCGGCTGCCCATTGTTGTCAGCAGATGAATGTTCGACCGCGCCACGCGCGAATGCAGCACGTCGCCGCAGATGGCGACGATGAGACCTTCCAGCCGCCCCTTGCGACGCCGGATCGTCAGCGCGTCGAGCAACGCCTGGGTCGGGTGTTCGTGCGTGCCATCGCCGGCATTGATCACCGCCGCATCCACCTTCTGCGCCAGCAGATTCGGTGCGCCGGACTGGTCGTGCCTCACCACCAGAAGGTCGCAGTGCATTGCATTCAGCGTCGCCGCAGTATCCAGCAGCGTCTCGCCCTTGCTCACAGACGAAGTCGAAACCGACATGTTGATGACGTCGGCGCCGAGCCGCTTGCCGGCGAGTTCGAAGCTGGTGCGGGTGCGTGTGGAGTCTTCGAAGAATAGGTTGATCAGCGTGCTGCCGCGCAGCAGGTCACGCTGAGTCTTGCCGGACCGGTTGAGCAGCACATAGCTCTCCGCCAGGTCGAGCAGATGGCCGATCTCGGGCGGGTACAGTCCCTCGATCGCCAGCAGATGCTTTTGCCGGTACACGACCCTAGGTCGCAGAAACTCGCGCGACCCGTCAATGTTCGGCAGCCTCTATTGAGCAGTGCTGGCGGCTCCCCAGAAGTTGCCGAGGCGCTTACTCTCGGGGACGCCGTATCCGCCGGCCGCCATCGCGAGGGTCTCAACGTCTTCGAGGCTTATCATGAGGTCGGCCGACCTGCCGCAATCCGCCCCATCATTGCTGCTGTGCTCGCCTGACCAGTGGACGCGATAAGCGAATGTCGAACGCGGCTCGCGTGCCTCAATGACGACGCTGCCGCCGCCAGCGTGCATCGCACGAACGTCGAGCACGCAGGCAACGGCAGGACCGTCATCTGCGGGGATGGCGGCAATTCGTGCGCGCATGTCCCGCGACATCCGGTCCATCGGATCAAAGGCGACGATGTCGCCCACCTTCGGGCCCAGTTCGCCGACCTGGTGAATCAAACCGATGGTGCCGACCATGCCCGCCAGTCCCACCGCCACTATACCGAGGAGCACGGTGCCTGCGCCGCCGGATTTGGTGTCGTTCGCCCGCATGGCTCAATCCCAACCTGCCACCGTACACTCTCCTTGGTGGGGGTTCATATTCAATGAAGTTCGATAGGAGAATGAATACGTAAATATCCGTATTCAAACAAAAAAATGGCGACGCTGACGCGCCGCCGAGGGTATGGGGGAGGAGTCCAAGAGAGAGGAGAGAATGGATCAGTGATTCACCAACCTCACAGCAGGCAGAATGCACTCCCGCATCGCCGCAGGCATTGATTCAGATCAAAGACCCCGAAATATTTCGCTCTCAGCTGACGGCCGCCAACCTCGCCAGGGCTTCCTCCTTGCCAAGCGCTGCTAGCGTGGCGTCGATGCCCGGGCTGGCTGTGCTGCCGGTCAACGCCGCGCGCATGGGCTGGGCAACCTGACCGAGCTTCCGCCCGCTCGCTTCCGCGAAGGCACGCAGCGCTGCATCGATTGAGGCCTGCGAAAAGTCTGTCGCGGCGATCGCGGCGGCCACGTCACGCAGCATGAGCCGTGCCTCGGGGGTCAAGAGTGAGGCTGCCTTCGGCTCCATTGGCAGCGGCAGGCTTCGTGCCAGAAATGCGGCAGCATCTGCGAGTTCGATCACCGTCCTTGCACGCTGCTTCAGCTGGGGCATCAGGGCATGAACGCGACCGGCTGCCTTGCTGCCCAGCGCCAGGTCGGTGCGGTGCGCCAGTCGCTGCAGGACCTTGCGGGTCAGCCGCTCATCATCGGCGTGTCGGATGTAAATGCCGTTGAGGTTGGTGAGCTTGGCGTAGTCCATCCGGCTCGGCGCGCGCCCGACGCCATCGAGGTCGAACAGACGAATCGCTTCCGCCCTGTCGATCACCTCTGCGTCTCCGTGACCCCAGCCAAGCCGTAGCAGGTAATTGCAGAGCGCTTCCGGCAGATACCCCTGTTCGCGGAACTCCAGCGCCGACACGGCGCCGTGCCGCTTCGACAGCTTGGCGCCGTCGGCACCGTGGATCAGCGGGATATGGGCGAAGCGGGGCAGCACCCAGCCCATGGCCTGATAGATCTGCACTTGGCGGAACGTGTTGGTCAGATGGTCGTCGCCGCGGATAACGTGGCTGATCGCCATGTCGTGGTCGTCCACCACGACCGAATGGTTGTAGGTCGGCGTGCCGTCGCTGCGCAGAATGATCATGTCGTCGAGTTCGCCGTTGGCGACTCGCACCGTCCCCTGGACCAGGTCCTCGACCACCGTGTCCCCATCGCGCGGCGCCTTCAGCCGGATCGCCGGCGCCACCCCCGGCGGCGCTTCGGCCGGATCGCGGTCGCGCCAGCGGCCGTCGTAGCGGGGCGAGCGCCCTTCGGCCAACGCCCCCTCGCGCATCTGCCGCAGTTCGTCCGGCGTACAGTAGCACCGATAAGCGCAGCCCTTCGCGAGCATCTCCCGTGCCACTTCGGCATGACGGAGCACACGGGTGGACTGGAACACGGGGGGATGATCCGGCGTGATGCCAAGCCACTGCAGCCCTTCCAGAATCACTTTGGTCGCGGCTTCCGTGCTGCGCTCGCGGTCGGTGTCCTCGATACGAAGGAGAAATTCGCCGCCATGGTGGCGGGCGAACAGGTAATTGAACAGCGCGGTACGGGCGCTGCCGATGTGCAGCAGCCCGGTAGGACTAGGGGCGAAGCGAGCGCGGACCGTCATGCCTATGATCTAGCACGCGCATTCATCGGCTGTAGAGGCTGTCCCGCTAACCTGCTGTGCATGCAGCAACTGGTGGTCCGCTGGCTCGACGCCTGGCAGGCGGCCGAACGCGGACGCTTTTTACTGTGGGTCCCAGTCTGTATGGGGGCAGGTGTGGCGGTCTATTTCGGCCTGCGGACCGAGCCACCTCTTTTTGTGGGCCTTGCAGTTGCCGTTCCCGCCGTGACGGCTTGCTGCCTGTTGTCGCGTCTGCCTCGGCTGCGAGCCGCGACCATGGTGGTTGCGGCGGCGGCAACTGGCTTTACCTCGGCGCAGTTCGCTACTGCGCGTGCACCGCCGCAACCGACACTTCCCAGGACCGCAACAGTCCTGACCGGCAAGGTTCGCTCGGTCGAGTTGCTCCCCGAGGGGCGCCGTGTCGCACTGGAAGAAGTTCAGCTTGACGACGGGGAGCCGCTGCAACGCTGGCTCAGAGTGCGGCTGAAGAAGGGCGACGCGCAGGAAATCGTTACTGGCGATACCATTCGTGTGCGAGCGCTTGTTCGTTCGCCGATGCCGCCTGCCTACCCGGGGGCCTGGGATCTCCAACGCGACGCCTGGTACAGTGGTCAGGCCGGTTCAGGCTACGCTCTTGGCAACATCGAACTGGTGACGCATACGCCACCACATGGCCCGTTGCGTATCGTGCAACGCCTGCGCGAGGTCATTACGCAGCACATCATGGCCGCGGTACCAGGTGGAACCGGCGCCCTTTGCGTCGCTATGGTCATCGGGACCACCTCGGGTATTCCACCACCTGATCGCGCGGCATTCACCGCCTCCGGCCTTGCTCATCTGATCGCGGTTTCGGGCCTCAACATCGGCATCGTCATGGGCTGCACGCTGGCGCTCGTCCGGGTTGGGCTCGCCGGCAGCGAATATGCGAGCCTGCACTGGCCCACCAAACAGATCGCTGCCGTCATCGCTCTGCTGGCGGGCGCCGTCTACACAGTACTGGCCGATATGCAGGTGCCGATCCTGCGCAGCTTCGCGATGGCGGGGCTGTTTACCTTGGCCGTGCTGGCGGGCAGGCCCGCGGTCTCGCTGCGGTGCCTGGGGCTGGCGGCAGCCGGTCTGCTGCTGGTCGAGCCGCAGGAGATGAGCGGCGCCTCGTTCCAAATGAGCTTTTCGGCGGTACTGGCGCTGATCTCCGGCTACGAGGTGCTGCGTCCTGCCTTTCGCAGCTTGTCGCGCCTTTCGTGGCCGCGCCGTTGCGCAATGGAAGTTGTCGGCCTGGCCCTTACCAGTGCATTGGCGGGCAGCGCGTCGGCGCCGTTCGCCGCGTATCACTTCGGGCAGTTCCAGGCCTATTTCATCGTCGCGAACATGGTCGCGGTACCGCTATCGACTGTTGTGGTCCTGCCGGCGGGCATGATCGGGCTGTTGCTGCTGCCGTTCGGGCTGGACTGGCTCGCATTCGTGCCGATGGGCTGGGGCATGTCGGCGACACTTTATATTGCCCACACCGTGGCGGCGTGGCCGTCGGCAACGTTCCGGGTGCCGCATATGCCGCCCTGGGGGCTGTTGCTGATCGCATTCGGCATCGCCTGGGTTGGCCTGTGGCGCAGCCGTGTGCGTATAGCCGGCCTGCCGGTCATCGTGCTCGGCCTTATCTCACCGTTGCTGATCCGCCCGGCAGACGTCCTGATATCGTCCGATGCCCGGCTGATCGGCATGCGTCTGCGCGATGCGGTGTATCTGCAGTCGGTATCCGGTGCGTCGAAATTCACGCGCGACGCCTGGATGCATTACTGGGCAGTCGACGCAGCTTTGCCTGTTCCCAAGGGTATCGAACGCGTGGATGGTGCAATCGCGTGCCAGACCGAGGAATGCCTGATGTGGCCTGAGCCGACTGCAAAGCCAGTGCTGCTGGTGCGTGGTGCGGCCCATCCGGATGGTTGCAGCTCGGCCTCGGTGATGGTCTCGGCGGAGCCGGCGCGTGGGCTTTGTCAACGTCCGTGGCCAGCGCTCGTCGACCGTTTCACCGTCTGGCGCTACGGTGCTGCAGCGATCTGGTTGGATGGCGCCCACGCACATATTCTGACTGACCGTTCGTATCGCGGTGTCAGGCCTTGGGTGCCACCACTGCCCACGAGGCAGGAACGTGCGGCGCAACCTGCACTGCCGCCAGCCACATCCGAATAGGCGCTACTTCCCCGGTCGCCGCCACGAGTCTAAGGGAGGGACGGGAGGAAGGGCTGATAGAGCGAGTGTTCGCACGATTGGGACAGTCGCCGTCAGCCGGCGCTAGCCGGCGGCGGAGGGGTGCATTATTGGCCTCGCTGCTTGGGCACAGCTTGGTGCTGGTCTCGGCGCTGGTCCTGTTGCAGCGAACTACGCCGCCGCGCCCTCTTGGACAGAAGGTCGTGGCTCTGCAGTTTGTGCCGCACGACGATGCTTCCCAGATGCCTGCTCCGCCGTCACCGTCACAGGTAGCCACTCCGTCGTCTGCGGCAGAGTCAGAACCTGTGGAACGCCCGGCGGAAGAGCCTCAAACGGCTGCAGCGGAGCCGGCCGATCAAGCGCCTCCGCCGCCGCTGGAAGTTCCGCAACCGGCTCCGGAGCCAGCCGCAACCGAACCTCCACCGACGCCCGCCGAGCATCCCACGGTGGAAACGAAACCGAAGATAGAGCCACCGACACCCAGGCCGACAGAGCCACCCAAACCGCGCGCTCGGTTTGCAGTTCGGCCACCATCGCGCGCCTCGAACACGGCAAGTGGTGAAACAACCACGCAAGCGGCCGCAGCAGCCGTCCCGATGCTACCCGCTCATCCGGTTGCCGGAATGGAATCCGATCGACCGCCGGTTTATCCGGAAGTTGCCCGCCGGCGCGGCCAGCAGGGCCGGGTCCTACTCCAGGTCAACGTGTCGGCGAACGGTATGCCTGTTGATGTCACAGTCGCGCAGAGCAGCGGCTTTGCCAGCCTGGACGACGCGGCACTGCGCGCCGTGGAGCAGTGGCGCTTCGTACCCGCAACACGCGGCGGGACTGCGGTGCCGGCGGTTGCGGAAGTACCTGTGCGCTTTCGTCTGACCAACTGATGCCGTCAGGCAATTCCCAACGTCATTGCTAGGCGAACCAGATCGTTGGTTCGCGTGACACCCAGCTTTGTCTTGATGTGGCTGCATGCGTTGGCGACCGTCTTATAGCCAATCCCCAACGCATCGGCGATTTCAGAAAGTCCCTGGCCCTCGGCCAACAGGCGCATGATCTCAATGTCGCGTTCAGACAGCTCGTTCAGATCATGACCAGGCGAAACAGCGCGCAAGGCGAGTTGCTGAGCGATATCATTTTCGATGTGGTACCCACCTGACGTGATACGCCGTATAGCAGCCAGCAGTTCCTCGGCAGAGGCATGTTTGCTGAGGTAGCCATGTGCGCCGATTTGCATGGCGCGTGCGACATATAATGGCTCGGTATGCATGCTGAGTACTAGAACGCGCGCAGCGCTGTTGTCCCCCAGAATGCGCCGCAGCAGTTCCAGCCCACCGATGCCGGGGAGATTGAGGTCAAGCAGCACCAGATCCGGCCGATCCTGCCGCAATACCATCAGGGCATCACGGCCATTCGCCGCCTCGACGACCTCGATGTCTCCCACCGACGTCAACAGCGCCCGCAGCCCCGAGCGGACAACCGAGTGATCATCCACCAAGAGGACCTTCATCCGATCGCTTCCCGCTCTTCCGGCACACGATTTGTGCACGGCAGAGACGCGGTTAGCGTCAGGCCCTTGGCATTGAGTCCGGGTATGACGGACAGCGACCCAGCCATCGCCATCACTCTCTCGCGCATGCCGATCAGGCCAAGCCGTTCTGGACCACGTGACTTGGCGTGCTCCGGCGTCAGACCGACACCGTCGTCGGTGAGAACAACACGGACGCCGTCGGCATTGTCATGCACTATGGTGATGTCGATCCGCCGCGGTGCCGCGTGACGTATGGCATTGCTCAGGCCCTCCTGCACCACGCGATAGATCGTCTCCTTTGCGTCCTCTTCCAGAAGATCCTCTTCGGTCGCGATCGTCAGATTGAAGTCGATGTCCGGCCGGCGGCGTTGCCAGAATGACACCAGTCGCTCGACAGCGTTCTGCAGTCCGGTTGCCGAGATCGGCCGGAGGCGTCCGAGGATGTCGCGCACGTGCCGCTGCATCAGCGCTACCGCGTCATGGATGGCTCTGGCGTGCGCAGGTATATCGCCAATGTGACCGGCGGCAGCGACGCGCTCCATCGTTGCAGCGGTCATCTCTACCGCGAACAGCAGCGGGCCGATGTCATCATGCAGGTTACGCGCAAGATCGGTGCGCTCCTCCGCCTGCAACGACAGCAGACGCTCGTTGAGTCGCTTATTCTGTGCCGCTGCGGTGCCAAGTCGCTCAGTCATGTGATTGAATGCGAAAGCCAGCCGCTTCAGCTCCGGCGGTCCCTGTGGCGTCACGGGGTTGTGGCAATCACCATTGCCAACCGTGGCGAACGCCGTTGACAGCGCTTCGAGCGACCGCAGCGCCCGACCAACCACGACAGAAATCAGCAGCGCGCTCAGCGATGCGAATCCTGCCAGCACCGCCATCGTATCGCGTGATTCTTCCCAGACCTCATCGAGTTCGTTGGCTGGGTCGGGGTCCAGTACGATGGCGGCGTGGGACCCCACACGTATTCGCAGCGGCGCGATCGGGTTCCCGATCAGGTGAGCGAACCAGCCAGGCACCTTTCGGCCTGGCGCAGGCAAGCTGGAGCTGGTGGTCGATGCTTGCCTCGCATCGAATAAAGTCGCCCGTACGTGCCGGTTGCCGTCGAAGGTTGCAATCAGGCGATGCAGTTCTCCAGAGCGATCGTCAGCTGTTCTCAGCTCCTTGAGACCATTCTCGACAGCGTTTGCGCCGACAGTGAGCGCCGCGCGAAGCTCCGTCTGTACACGCCCGGCAGCGTGCCAGGCGATCAGCGTACCACCACCGGCAAGGCTGATGAGCAGGATCGCACAGACCAGTGCCATGAGCCGCGCGCGCAGCGGCATTTCTCCTCCCCGCATCTGTCAGTGCCGGCCGCACTCGCTCCGGCGATTGCGGAAAGAAGTCTCGCCAAAATCGGGGACGTCCGCCATAGCCTGCGTAGCGTGCCGTCATCGAAGCCGACCTGACGGAGCAACGCCTGGCTATTCCTGCTCAACCTCAACACCGGCTACAGGGTGACGGATGGCGCGCAGGTATTTGCGCTGGTACGCAACGTCCTCAATGCGCCCTGGTACAATGTTCGAACGTTCCGCCCCGCCCGACGCCCAACAAGGTTGTGTGCTGACGCGGACGAGGCCTCAGTAACGCCGCAGCAGTGCGACAAGCCGACCCTGCACCTTCACGCGGTCGGAAGGAAAGATGCGTGTCTCATGGCGGACGTTGCACGGCTCGAGTGCGATCGAGTTGCCCCGCCGTCGGATCCTCTTAAGGGTGACCTCGCTATCGTCCACCAGCGCGACGACGATCTGGCCGGTCTCAGCCGTGTCGCCCTTACGGATGATGACCGTGTCACCATCGAGAATGCCGGCTTCGATCATCGAGTCTCCGGCGACCTCAAGAGCGTAGTGCTCCCCGCTGCCCAGCATTTGCATCGGCATGTCGACATAAGTTGTCGGATCGCGCAGGGCCTCGATCGGCAGGCCCGCGGCGATCCTTCCATACAGCGGCAATTGAATCGCGGCTGCATCGTTGGCGGCGCGGACGCCGGGAATTCTCGACGTGAAGTCGCCGCGGATCACGTTGGGCAGGAACGCCGGGCTCTTGGTTGTGGCGTCGTCCTCGTCATCCTGAAGCGCGAGGTTGTCCGGCACGCGCAACACCTCCAGAGCGCGTGCCCGGTGCCGACGGCGACCTAGAAAGCCCCGCTCCTCGAGTGCCGAAATCAATCGATGAATGCCTGACTTCGACTTCAGCTTCAGCGCGTCCTTCATTTCTTCAAAGCTCGGCGAGAAGCCGGTCTGCTTCAGATGCCGATCGATGAACAGCAGCAGTTCATACTGCTTCTTGGTCAGCATGACGGCGGCCTTTCCCCTCGAACTACCGAACGCGAAGTCCGGAACAAATCAGAAACTATCGGTGTTCTAGATAGGTTCGCGCCGCGTCGTCAAGTTTCCAAAGCCGAACAGCGAAAGATCGCCGTCAAATACCGAGCGAATCCAGACGGATCACCGTCACCTCGCTGCCTTCCGGTGCCGCTGATGCGTTCGGCGCCCGCAGAATCAGGGCATCGGCATGCGCCAAGCGCCGCAGCATCGCCGAATCCTGGACCGTGAACGGTGTCACCACGATGCGGCCCTGCGCGTCGGTGCTGACGGTCGAGCGCAGATGGTCCGCCCGGTGGTCATTGGCACGCAGGGGAGCGCCGGCGATCGCCTGTACGGTGGGTGGCGGTGCGGGTGGCAGTCCTGACAGGCGGCTCAGTGCCGGGAGCAGAAACAGGATCGCACAGACCATTGCCGAGACCGGATTGCCCGGCAGCCCCAGCACCGGTACGGCGCCCAACCGGCCGAACAGCAGCGGTTTTCCCGGGCGCATCGCGATCTGCCAGAAGTCCAATTGCAGTCCGCGCGTCTTCAGGCCCTCGATGACCAGGTCGTGATCACCCACCGATGCGCCGCCGGTGGTGACCAGCATGTCCATGCCATGCACCGCATCTGCAACCGCCGCGACGGCCTCGCGCGTGTCGGCGGCGACCGGCAGCACGACCGGTTCGCCACCGCCCGCCCGCACCAGGGCAGCGAGTGCATGCGAGTTCGAACTGACGATGCCCCCCGGCGGGATCGGCTCCCCCGGCATGGCAATCTCGTCGCCGGTGGCCAGAACGGCGACCCGGGGCCGCCGATGCACGGTGAGCCAAGGATGATTCGCCGCCGCGGCAAGGCCGATATCGCGTGCCGTCAGTCGGCGTTCAGCCGGAACCACCACATCACCCGCGGCGAAGTCCTGACCGGCGCGGCGGATATGACGGCCGGCCGCCACCGCCTCGTTCACCCGCAGTTCCGAGCCCGCCGTAGAGGCGTCCTCCTGGAGCAGGATCGCATCGGCGCCTGGCGGGACCACGCTGCCCGTGAACAGCCGCACGGCTTCGCCGGGACCGACCGACCCGGCAAAAGGATGGCCAGCCGGGGCTGCGCCGATGATGCGAAGTACCGCGCCGAGTGTGCCGTCGGCAGCACGCAACGCATACCCGTCCATGGCCGATACATCCGCCGGCGGCTGGGTCAGCCGGGCGATGACCGGAACTGCGGTCACCCGCCTCCAGGCACTGGCCAGCGCCACAATCTCTGCCGGCGTGGGATGCAGATCGGCCAGGATCCGTTCGCGGGCTTCCTCGACGCTGATCATCGTTCAGTTGACCCGTGCCAGTTCCAGCAGATTGTCGTCCGTCATTGGCCGGCGACCATCTTCCACCTCGTGGATCATCGCCACCAGTTTGCGTGTGGCGCGGCAGTCGATGCCATGACGCTCACCGATCTCGGCGATCGGGGCGATCTGCACATCCACCTCAGTGCGCCGCTTGCGGATGGCAAGGTCGCGCCATACGCCGGAATGCGTCTTTGCACTGGTGCTGTTGAACGCCACCATTGCCGCGACACTTCGCCGCGCTGCGTCCTCGCTGGCGCCGGGAACGAACGCCGCCACGTCGTACCCGTTGAAGCCGCGTGGCTCGACGCCTTCGGCGCGTGCGACCACGAGCGCCTCTTCACCGAGCCGGCGCCATAGCGGCAGCAGCTCTGGCCGCGCCAGGCAGTCCGCGATGCCCTTTTGTCCAAGCGCCTGAGCAAACAGCATTGCGCCGTAGCCAAGCTTGCCCCACAGATACGACCAGATATTCGGTGTGGTGATCGCCTCCGGTTCGAACTGGCGCATCGTCGCATGCAGTGCTTCGAGCCGCGGCGACATAGCGCCATCCAGTTCGCCGATTACAACCGCGCCACGATTGCCGAACATGATCTCGCCCGGCGCGAGCCAGTCTGCGCCGAAGTTGATGAACGCACCGATCGTGCGGTCACTACCGATGATGCGCTGAATGATCAACTCGTTGAGGCCGTTCTGCAGCGACAGCACATAGCCGTCCTGTGCCAGGTGCGGCAGCAGCGCGCGGGTCGCCGCTTCCGTGTGCTGCGCCTTCACCGCCAGGAAAATGCGTTGCCACGTGCCACTCAATTCATTCGTCGTGAACGCCGGCGCAGTGATAGCGAACTCCTCTACCGGGCCGGCGATCTGCAATCCATTGGCCCGAATTGCTGCAACGTGCTCGGCTGCGACATCGACGAAGGTGACGTCATGGCCGGCGCGTTGCAGCCACGCGCCCACCGATCCGCCGATCGCGCCCGCGCCCCAGACCAGGATGCGGTCGGGCATCACCAGCTCTCCAGCAGAGCGCGGGTCTCCTGCACGGCGACGTTCCAAATCTCTAACATTTCAGCATCATCACGCTGATAGCGCCCGCCGAAGTTGCCATCCTCGATCAGCGTACGCACCTCGAAGGGCGGCAGCATGCCCAACCGTTCGACATCGACCATCCGCTTGATACCGTCCTGCGGCGGCCGGTTCGGTAGCCGGGTCCACGGAAAATTCTCCATCCAGCTGGCATGGCTGGCAACCGGATCAATCGCGCGCACGGCGGCGGCAGTCAGCGGAGCGCGCCACCAGCTATGCAGGCGAACATGCACATCCGGGTTTTCCATCATCCATTCCTGCGCCACCGAACCGGCAGGAGCGTTGCCGCCATGGCCGTTGACGATCAGCACGCGGCGGAAGCCGGCCTGCTTCAGGCTGTCCAGTATATCGCGCATCACAAGTGCGAACGTCGCAACGCGCAGAGTAACGGTGCCGGGGAATGCGGTGAAATAGGGGGTCAGGCCGTAGGGCAGGGCGGGGAATACCGGCACCCCCAGCGGTTCTGCGGCTTCGGCAGCCACCCTTTCGGCAAGAATCGCATCGGTGGCCAGAGAAAGGCCGGCGTGCTGCTCGGTGCTGCCCAGCGGCAGGGCGCATCGGTCGTCATGGCGAACCCAGTCTTCCACCATGCGCCAGTCCATGTCTGCAATTCGCATAACCGGCTCCCGGCCTTGTAGTGCACGGGGCACGCTGACCAGAGACGGTGAAGCCGTCAATCGCCCGCTGCTACATGTGTCCCTGGACCAGCCAGTCGCACTGGGTGCGTCCCGACATCAGGCAGTCCTCGAACAGTGACTTGTTGTGCAGCTCGCGCACGAGGAACAACGCGATCACCAAGAGCAGCAGCGTGATCGCAATGCCGGCGAGGCTCGATGTCTGCCGGTTGGCAACCTCTTCGTCTGCCTCGAGAAGCCAGGGTCGTTCCTGCTGCATTCCGGCTATCCTACTGCCGGGTAGGGGGTACGACGCAAGTGACGGTTGCGGCAGACGAACGAAGACGCGCAGTGCGCCACTTACGGCGCGACAAGGCATTCGCAGCACTGATCGAACGGGTGGGACCGCCACGGCTCGCCATAGAGCGTGGTCGCAGCCCGTACGAGGCTTTGATGCGCGCAATCGCGCACCAGCAACTGCACGGGCGCGCCGCGCTGGCCATCCTTGCGCGCTTCGAAGCGCTGTATCCGGCGGCCAGCTTTCCTGCGCCTGACCTCGTTCTGGCCACGCCCGAGGCGACGTTGCGTGCCTGCGGGTTCTCCACTTCGAAGGTCGCCGCGATGCGCGCGATTTGTGCCGCGACCCTGGAGGGTACAGTGCCGACGCGCCGCGGCACGGCGGGATTGTCAGACGAGGCGTTGATCGAGCGCTTGAGTACGATCCGTGGGGTCGGCCGTTGGACCGTGGAGATGCTGTTGATCTTCACGCTGGGTCGGCCTGACGTGCTGCCGGTGGATGATTTCGGCGTCCGTGACGGCTACCGCGTGCTGTATCGGCTCGAGACGGCACCAAAGCCGAAGGCTTTAGCCGAGATCGGGTTGGCATGGGCGCCGTTTCGCTCGATCGCGGCGTGGTATCTGTGGCGTGCTTCAGAGGAGGGCAAGGCTGCGAAGCAGCCGACATCGCGCGCCTGAGCGTTGAACCAATGGTTGCAGCTGGTCATCGAACAAGCGTAGCTTCGACCAGCGCTGCGAGGTGTTATGAGGTACTTTTGTCTGTGCCTGTTGCCGCTGCTTGGTGCCTGCCAGAACGGTTCCAGCTTCTATCCATATTATTCGCGTGGACCGACACCGCTGTATAATCCACCGCCACCGGCCTATGGAGCACCGCCACCGCCGCCCGGATATGCGAATTGCGGCACCTACGACCAGCCAAGGCCGTGCGGGCCCTGATCGGCCCGTCGTTCAGCCACAGGCTCGTCGGCGCGATGTCCCATCAGACACGGCATTAATTCTCTACCATCAGCGTGCCAGGCAAGCTGCTTCAGGCGCGCGACGTTTGTCGTAGCGAGGCGATGACCATCCATGGTCGGGATGATCGCGCCCGGCAAAGCCACCGGAACCGGAGCTTATCTCGCCTCGGTGCGCAGCATTTCGCCGGGCATCGTGCTCATTCCACCGTGACCGACTTGGCCAGGTTGCGCGGCTGATCGACATCGGTGCCTTTCAGCACTGCCACGTGATAGGCCAGCAACTGAACGGGGATCGCGTAAAGGATCGGCGCCACGAAGGGATCGACGCGTGGCATCACCATCGTCTCGGTCGCTATGCCGCGCAGCCTGGCCGCACCCTCCTCGTCACTAAGTACGATCACCTGCCCACCACGCGCCGCTGCCTCCTGCAGGTTGGATGCGGTCTTCTCGAACAGTGGCCCTGAGGGAGCGACAGCGATCACCGGCACCTCTCGATCGATCAGTGCTATCGGTCCATGCTTCATCTCGCCGGCGGCATAGCCTTCGGCGTGGATGTAGCTGATCTCCTTCAGCTTGAGGGCACCTTCCAGCGCAATCGGGAAGCAGTTGCCGCGACCAAGATATAACACGTCGCGCGCCTGCACGATGCGTTTCGCCAGCTGGATGATCTGGTCATCCATTTCCAGTACGTCAGCTGCGCGGCTTGGTACCTCCAATAGCGCAGCCGTCATTGCCGCCTCCTCGGCCAGGGAAATCGTGCCGCGCGCGCGCGCCGCAGCGATTGACAGACAGGCCAGGACGGCAAGTTGGACGGTGAACGCCTTGGTGCTGGCAACACTGACCTCCGGCCCGGCCATCGTCTCCAGCACGACGTCGGATGCACGCGCCATACGGCTCTCGGGCACATTCACTATACTCATCACATGCTGGCCCTGCTCACGCAGGTAATGCAGCGCAGCCATGGTGTCGGCGGTCTCGCCAGACTGGCTGACCATGATTCCCAGTCCATCAGCCGTGAGCGGTGGTGCGCGATAGCGGAACTCGCTGGCAACGTCGGCGTCCGTCGGAATACGGGCAATCACCTCCAGCCAGCAGCGCCCGACAAGCCCGGCATAGAACGCACTGCCGCAGGCGCTGATCGTGATACGCGACAGCTTGGCGAAGTCGAATGGCAACCTGGGCAGGATGACGCTGCGGGTCGCCGGATCGATCATGCGTTGCAAAGTGTCGCCGATTACTGCCGGATGCTCATGCAACTCCTTCTGCATAAAGTGGCGAAAGTTGCCCTTGCCGATCATCGCGGCTGATAGCCGTGTCAGCTTTGCCTCGCGGTGCACTTCACTTCCGTCCGGCCCGAAGAAGCGTGCTCCATGCCGATCAACCACAGCCCAGTCGCCGTCATTCAAATAGGCGACGCGTTGTGTCAATGGCGCCAGAGCCAGGCCGTCCGAGCCGACGAACATCTCATCGTCGCCCAGGCCAACTGCGAGAGGTGCCCCATGCTGCGCACAAACAATCAGATCAGGATGGCTGGCGAATATAATGGCCAGCGCATAGGCACCTTCCAGCCGGCCGAGCGCTGCACGCACAGCCTCAACTGGTTGCATGTCTCTGCGCAGATGCAGGTCGATCAGCTGCGCCACCGTCTCGGTGTCGGTCTGTGTGCTGAAATTCTGACCCTCAGCCTCAAGTTCGGCACGCAGCTCTAGTCTTACTGTGTCATAACTGGTGCTGCATTGTGCGTTGGCAGCAAGGACATCGAGGTAGAGTTTGCGCCAATGTGATGGCGATCCTCACGCTGAGCGTGGCGATAGAGTTGCGGACGTGGCGCTCAGGTCGGATAGG
>JBKPSV010000187.1:0-11058 GCA_046735215.1 Pseudomonadota bacterium
GCTGACCTTCACTGCCGGCATCGTCTACGGCTTCGTCAAGACGCGACCGGAGCTGGAAGAACCCGACATCCAGTATCACTTTACGCACGCCAGTTACGCTACTGCGCAGACGCGCGTGCTGGACCGGGAGCCGGGAATGACCCTGACCGCGTATCAGTGCTCCCCCGACTCTAAGGGCTCGATCCACGCCAAGTCCGCTGATCCGATGGCGGCGCCCGCGATCAGGCCCAATTTCCTGGCCGAGGAACGGGATCGGCGCGCCATTGTCGAAGGCATGAAAATCGGTCGCCGAATCATCGACAATCCGGTGATGGACAAGTACCGGGCCTTCGAGATGAACCCAGGCGACAAGGTGCAGACCGATGACGAGTGGTTGGATTTCGCGCGGATCAACGGCCAGACCACGTATCACGTCAGCGGCACGTGCAAGATGGGAAACGATCAGATGGCGGTCGTGGACGACGAACTGCGTGTGCGCGGCATCGACGGGCTGCGGGTGATCGATGCATCGATCATGCCGACACTGGTGTCCGGCAACACCAATGCCGCGGTTATCATGATCGCCGAGAAGGGCGCCGACATGGTCAAGGCGGCGCAGCAGCCGGCGCGCGCAGCTGCTTAGCTGGTCTAGTGCCGCCGCAACGCGGCCATCACACGTGGCGGCAACAGTCCGGCGGTGCGGGCGGTGCGTGTGGTCGCGACCAGACAAGTGCAGCATCGCGCCCGGATGCGCCAACACATGCGCGAGCGCAGCGCCGATCCCCGACGACGCGCCGGTGATCAGGGACGTGCGAGTGTTGTCCGTGCGGTGGGATTCTCAGCGCGGCACCTCGCTGGTACAAGGCTCTGCATGACAGCCCTTGCCTCGATGACCGGCTTTGCGCGCTCTGAAGGGAGAGCAGCGAACATTGCCTGGGTATGGGAGCTGCGCAGCGTCAATGGCCGTGGCCTCGACCTGCGTTTCCGCCTGCCGCCGGGGTCGGAGGCGATGGAACCTGTGCTGCGCGAGGCTGCGACCAAGGTGCTTCGGCGCGGCAATGTGACAGCCAGCCTCTCGGTGCGACGGGAGAGCGAGCCACGGTTGGTCGCCGATCCGACGGCGCTGGAACAAGTGCTGGAACTGGCCATGCAACTGCATCAGCGGCTTCCGGGCAGCCCTGTGCCCCGCGCCGAAACGCTGCTGGCTCTGCCGGGGGTCTTGCGGCCGGCTTCCGCCGATGAGACGGCCGTCGATAGCGCTGTGTTGGTGGCGGGTTTCACGCAGTCGTTGGATGCCCTGGTTGTTGCCCGGCAGGCGGAGGGTTCGAGGCTCTCTGACACGCTGATGCGCCTTCTGGGTGAGATTGCTGCCCTGCGTCGTCGGGCCGCGGAAGAAGCGGCACGCCAGCCGGAAGCGCAGCGAGCGCGGATAATGGAAAACCTGACGGGACTGCTGCGCGAGGCCCCCACACTTCCCGAGGACCGCATCGCCCAGGAGGTCGCACTCCTTGCTGCGCGATCGGATGTGCGGGAAGAATTGGATCGTCTGGAGAGTCACATCGCAGCAGCGCACGCCCTGCTGCATGAGGCAGTGAACATCGGCCGACGATGCGACTTCCTGGTGCAGGAATTCAATCGGGAGGCCAACACGCTGTGCAGCAAATCGGCCTCCACACAGCTGACGACCACTGGACTGAAGCTGAAGGCTGCCATCGAGCAGCTGCGCGAGCAGGTACAGAACATCGAATGAAGATCACCCGCCGTGGTGTGTGCCTGGTCTTGTCGGCACCCTCAGGCGCCGGCAAGACCACGATCGCGGCGGCGCTGCTGGCGCGTGATCCTGAGTTGACGCGCTCGGTGAGCGTGACGACCCGTCCGCGTCGCCCGAAAGAAGTCGACGGAGTGGACTATCGCTTCCGCGATCAGCAGGAGTTCGACCGGATGGCGGCGGGCGGCGAACTGCTGGAGTGGGCCCGTATCTACGGACGGCATTGGTATGGAACACCCCGTGCACCAGTGGAGGAGGCGCTCCGCAACGGCGTCGACGTCGTCTTCGACATCGATTGGCAAGGGCACCGGCAATTGCGAGCAGCACTGCCTGACGATGTCGTGGGTGTATTCATCCTGCCGCCGAGCCTCACTGCGCTCGAAGCACGGCTTCGCGCCCGCGCAGGGGACGACGTTGGAGAAATCGCCCGCCGCATGTCACTGGCACGCGACGAGATCGGGCACTCGCGTGAATTCTCGCATCTTATCGTGAACGACGACCGGGAACAGGCGATTGCCGGGGTGCTTGCCGTGCTTCGTGCCGCGCGCCTGGCAACCTCACGCCAGACCGGACTAGACCGCTTCGTTGCCGGGTTGTGAAGCCGAGACCAGTCCGGCGAGGCGATCGAACTCCGCCACACTCAGCGTCTCGGCTCGCCGATCAGCCGCAATCCCGGCTCGCCGGAGCAACATCTCGCCACCCAGCGGCTTGAGCGCACTGCGCAGCATCTTGCGACGCTGACCGAACGCCGCCGCGGTCAGCCGTTCCATTGTGCCGAATCGATCCACGTCAGGCTGCGCCGGATGTGGTGTCAGTCCTACCACTGCAGAGTGAACCTTCGGCGGGGGGACAAATGCCGTGGACGGAATCCGCAACAGCAGCATCGCCTGGCAGGTCCATTGCGCCAGTATAGTCAGGCGCCCATACGCTGCCGTTCCTGGCATCGCGCAGATCCGGTCGGCGACCTCCTGCTGAAACATCAGTGTCAGTCGCGCGAATGCGCTTGCCCGTCTAAGCCAACCGACCAGCAGAGGTGTCGCGATGTTGTATGGCAGGTTGGCAACGATTTGCCGCGGTTCGGGTGTCAGCGACACCACGTCGAGTGTCAGAGCGTCTCCGGCAATCACCCTCAGCCGCCCACCAGCCTGTGTGGACAGGTCATGCAGCGCCTCGACAGCACGAGGATCGACCTCCACCGCAGTGACGCTGGCCGCATCGGACGCGAGCAGCGCACGCGTCAGTCCGCCGGGCCCTGGTCCGATTTCTATCGCATGCACCCCACGAAGCGGCCCAGCCGCGCGCACGATTCGCGCGGTCAGATTCGCATCCAACAAGAAGTGCTGGCCAAGGGATCGTTTTGCTGTCAGTCCGTACTGCGCAATGACGTCGCGCAGTGGAGGAACCGTGGTCACGCCCCGCTAGGGCGAAGATCGATCGTAGCGCGGCGACGCAGATTGGCGAGCAACTGACGCGACAGAAGTTCCACCCGCTCGTTCAGGAGCTGGACCTGAATCTCTTCCTTGCTCTGCTGCGCGAGGTTCTTTTGCTCCCGCGAGCAAACGATCAGCACGGCGATACCGTCAGTGGTCACGACCGGTTCAGTGGCACGAGACAGTGCGATGCTCCCCAGCACTTGACGAAACGTCGGAGGATTGACCGTGTCCAGGTTCACCTCACCAGGATCCGCGGGGCGAGGTGAATTGTTGTCCTTCGCGACTTGCTCCATCTGTTCGCAACTGCGCACGCTGGCGCTGATGCCCCTGGCCTTCTCCAGCGCCTGCTTCTGCTGGTCGGTCGGGGCCTGAGGATTCAGCGCGCTGGTGAATGGCAGGAATACCTGCCGCAACGACAGCACTGTCCCAATCTCCCGGCCGATCTCGCGCTTGCCCTGCAATGTGACGATCGAGAAACCGCCGGGGACTTTCACCGGATTGCTGATCGCGCCGACCGGCATTTCCGCAACCAGACGCGCCACTTCGCTATCGAGCTGATTGGGCTGCACCCAGCCCAAGGCTCCACCCTGCAGGGCCGTCTGGTTCTGACTGAATTGTGCGGCCACGACCGGGAAGGGGGCGCCAGCGCGAAGTTCGCTGATCACGGTTTCTGCGAATCGCTGCGCATCCGGCAGTGCAGCCGGATCCTCCACCGGAATGAATATCTCGCCGACGCGATACTCCGGCTTGCCTGTCCGTGCCGCCAGCAGTCGCTGTTGGTCGGCAACTTCCGCTTCCGTGACTTTTGCCTGATCGCCCAATTGCTCTTTCAGTACCTGCGTCCAGCCGAGTTGGGTGCGCAATTGATCGACCAATGTGCGGAACGTCACGCCGCCGGCGCTGAGCTTTTGCTGCAGCGCACCAGGCGGCAACCCGTTGCGCGACTCGATGTCGTGAATCGAGTCGGCGATTGACTTGTCCGGAACGACGATCTTGCGACGCTGCACCTCTTGCATGCGCAGCTTCTCGTCGATCATCTGGCGCGTGATCTGCTGTTTCAGGCGATCAAGCACATCCTGCGTCATCGGCAGGCCGGTGGACAGCGCGAACAGCCGGGTTCGGTTGTCGACATCGGCGTTGCTGATGACGTCGCTGTTCACCACCGCGATGATCCGCATGGCCTGTGTCGTCGTCGGCGCCGGCGTTACCGCTAACACCGCAACTGGCTGCGCCACCATAAGTGCAAGGGCCCACCATGCTGGTCCGGTCCGGGTCATGACCGCGATCTCCTGCTACTCAAAGTGCCTTATAGCCGAACTGTCCGATCGTTTTGAGGGTCACCTGGACTAGCACCGTGGTCGAACCGTTGTCACCATTAAACGAGGTGGCCCGCCGGTAGAACCGGAAATCCAGGATGTAGCACTCGTCCTCGTAGGCAGCGTCGGCACCGGCGGCCACCATCTGCTTCAGCTGGAGATCACGCCGCATCCATCCATTGAACCGGTAATTGCCCCAGCTCGACGACACACCAAGCGTTATCTCGTTGCGCGGTGTATAGAACGGATTTCCCGCCGGCGGCGGTGGCGGCTGATTGTAGAGCGTGTACGGATCATAGGTGGTGTAGATGTAGCCGCCATTGACCGAGAACTTTGGCACGCCCACGGTCGCCAATGCATCGGCCATCCGCACGGAAAAGTCCCGGTGATCCAGACGGGTGCGATAGGTCAGGTTGAGCCAGTCCGTCGGAGCAAATGACGCGCGGGCGACCACGTCCGAGACTTGGTCCCGCAGCCCAGACCATACAGGTGCCGCCGAATTCTTGTTGGTGCGGTACGACTGGCCGATCAGCGAGTCGAAGGTTGTTCCGGCCAAGTACCAGACCCCATGCAATGCGACATTCGCACGGATCCCGCCTTCCAGACGGTCTACGCCTGGAAAGCGATTGAAACCGAAGAGATTGGCATCGGAAAATTCGAAGTCCAGGCTGTCTTCATTGGGGTATTTCCGAAATTGGCTGTCACCGACCTGAGGGGCGACGATGATTTCAGCGATCGGCTCGATGATCTGGGTACCCCATGCGCCAGAGTCACGCATGAACGGCCAACGAAAGTCGACCGCCGCCTGCGGCAGCGCGCGCGCCGTGTTCACCTGGCTTACGGGGCCGAAGTTTGGCTGCTCGTTGAACCCACTTGCGTCGTAAGCGATAGCATCATTGTGCAATTTGACAGTCCACAGATCGCCGAGTTTGCCAACAAAGGGCCGCGCCCAGTCCGCGGTAAATGCCGCGCGTCGCGTATTGGTGCCTACCGTGCGCACGACATTGAACGCATTGAATTCAAGGCTAAGGCGACCGCCAAGCGCGTCGGGTTCGCCGAAGTAGCTGTACTGATAACGCGGCAACACAAGCGGCAGCGTGCTGCCGACAACGGCAGTGCTCAGGCTTTGGTAGAAACGCACGTCCAGGCGGGAATATGCTCCCTGTCCGAAGCCCTCGGCATAAATCTGGCTGGTCAACAGTGTCGGGTTCGTGCCGACTGGCGTATTCAGGCTGAAATTGCGCACATAGTCAGCGGACGAGGCACGCGCGATATCGAAACCATAACGCCACGTGTCATTCAGGCTGAACTGTCCGTTGGCAAAAAGCGTCGCCTGCGGCGAGTTGTCGGTGTAGCCGACGGAGCCGTCGAGCTGAAGGTTGCCATTGTTGAAACGGCGTCGATATTCAGCGCTGAGCTGCGGTCCTTGCCTCGTGGTGATCATGGGGGTGAATGTCGCATCCGACTGATCGTCGAGCACCCAATAGTATGGCTGAGCGTAGAAGGTGCCGATGTGCGATGAGTTGCCGAGCGACGGGATCAGCAGGCCACTGGCTCGTTTGACCGAAGGATCCACGTGCCAGAAATAAGGCATGTAGGCGACAGGGACGCCGTACATTTGCAGGACGGCGTCCTGATATTCGATTTTCTTGTGCTCAAGGTCCTGGACCGCCGACAGGGCGCGAAGCTGCCACAGCGGCGGCCTGGTGGGATCCTCGGCGCAAAGATTGCAGGTCGAGTAGACGACCCGTGAAAGCTCGTTGATCTGGCCTTCGGTGCGACGTGCCCCGTTCGCGGCCAGTCTGCCGTTCTCGGCTAGGATCGCCCGCATGTCGCGCAGCACGCCGTTCTTCATGTCCTGCGTGAGCTCAGCGTAATCGGCGAACAGCACCTGCCCGTCCGGCTCCAGCAGCACAACATTGCCCTTTGCCGCTGCGATGCCGGTGTTGCGATCAAAGGTGATCCGGTCCGCCCGCAGAACGTGGTCTTCCTGCCACGCCTCTACATGGCCCTGGGCGATAACAAGCGCATTCGGGCGGTCGTATTCCACCGAGTCGGCTGAGAATGTCACCGGCTGGTTGCGGGCGCCCTGACGCTGTCCGCCGGCATTGGCAAGCGCCCCCAATTGCGCCCAGGTGACCTCGGTCAGGGCCAACAACAGCAGAAGCGCAAACAGCAGAACACGCGCCATGCCTAGCCGTCTTCCGTGTGCAGCAGCAGGGCGATTGATAACATCATGCCAGAGACGGCGGGTACCCACGCGGCCAGTGCCACCGGCAACGCGCCAGTCTGGCCGAATTCCTCAGCGATCTTCGAGACGACGAACAGGGCGAAGCCGGTGGCGACGCCGCTCCCGATCATTTTAGCGACGCCGCCACGCCGGGTCGGGCGCATGGAAAAGCCCGCCGCTACCAGCGCCATCGTGGCGCACAACAACGGCGACGCAAGCAGCGCCTGGAAATGCAGCCGGTGGCGAATCGAGGAAAATCCCGATCGATCGAGCAGCGCAATGAAGTCGGGCAGCGTCCAGAACGACAGCGTATCAGGCGATGCAAAGCTCTCCTGCACGCGCGAGACCGTCAGATCGGTGGGCAGGGTGATGTTGGCGGGAGGCTCGGGCATCTGCTCGGGCCGGATTACGCGCGCGTTCTGCAGCAACCAGGCGCCCGGGCCGAGCCACGCGTTACCGGCCTCGATCCGCGTGAGCAGCCGATCGTGATCATCCAGGCGGAAGACACTGACCTGACTCGCGGTCAGGCGCTTGCCACGGAGTTGCACACCATGTGCATGGATGATGGCGACACCTTGCGGAGTAAGCACGCGGTCGGACTGGCGCAGCCAAAGCTGACCGCCGCTCAACGCCAGCGGTCCTCCGCCGCTCTTGAGGTAGATATCATCCATCGCCTCGGCGCGGCGGAACATCACCGACGACAGCGGGCTGACGGCCGTCGTGGCCAGCAAGCCGAACACCAGTGCACAGACGGTCGGCGCCGCAAGGAATTCCCATGCGGATACGCCTGCCGCCCGGGCGACCACAAGCTCGGACGATCGCGTCAGACGCCAGAAGCACAACATTCCACCTAGCAGCACCGCGAACGGCAGCACCTGCATCGCAATATACGGCAGTCGCAGGCCAGCGATCTGCGCCACGACAGCAAAGGTTGCGTCCCGCTTCGAAATCGAGCGACGCAGCAGTTCGATGAAGTCGAACATCGCGACGAGGCCCGAGAGCGCAAGCAGCATCCCGACCACGGCGCCGGCGAATTGTTTAGCGATGTACACGGACAGCGTAACGGGAAGCGTCATCTGTTCAGGTCGGCGCGAAGACTTGGCGTCGCGAGGAGCGCAATTGTGGGCCGAACAACAGCCATGCGCAGATCAGACTTGGTGCGACGGCATGCAGCCAGATGAGCGGCAATACGGCGCTGTTGCGCGCCGCAAGGTTGTCGATTGCGAGGCCGGATGCCAACAGCAGCACCATTGCTGCAATCGCAGCGAGCGGCCTGACGAAACTGCCGTGTCGGCGGAACGTACCGCTGAGAACGGCAAACAGGCCGATCAGCGCGTGCGAGAGCGCCGTGAGCGGCATCGCCAGCCGCTTGTGGGCTTCCGCGATCCACTTCGGAACATCGTTCGGATTGGTCACATTCGGGTGCAGCAGCTCGCCCAACGACATTTCCGAGATGTCGCGCAGGCGCTCGCTCGATACCCCCTTGTTATCGTTGAGATTGAGCGCGTTCTGCTCGAACGTCAGCACATTCAAACGACCGCTCCGATGGTCGATCTCCTGCCGGCTCCCATTGACCAGCAGGACTCGTGGACCATCGGGGCCTTCTGCCAGCCTGCCGCTCTCTGCCAAAATGGTCGCATGCGCGGTCTTGTTACGCCCGTCGTCGATCAGGATTCCGCGCAACGTGCCATCGGGGTCACGCGACCGGACATAGACCGTAAGGTCGTCGGGGGAAATCTGCGTGAACACTCCCTCCTGCAGGAGGAATGCCGCCATTCTGTTCCGTATCTCCCACTGAAACTGCCGGAACGAGGCAAGGCTGGCAGGCACGAACCAGAGCGTCAGCGCATAGCCGCAGATAACGGCGAGCGTGGCCACCGCCAACGCCGGGCGCGACAATTCGAAGGGCGACAGCCCGGCCGCCCGCATCACGGTGATCTCGCGGTCGCCCGACAGTCGCTGATAGACGAATTGCACGACCACAAAAATTGTGATCGGCAGAATGACCGCGACAAAGCTTGGGATCAGCAGCCCTGTCAACTCGACGAACACAACAAGCGACAGGCCGTGATTTACCACCAGCTCGACGAACCGCAGTGACTGAATTAGCCAGACCAGCGTGGTCAGTCCGCCGGTGACGGCGATCAACGCTACCAGGAGCTGCCGAAACATGTAACGATCCAGCCGCGTGATCAGCTTGCCTGAGCGCATCGCTGGTGGCCCGAATCCCTTGGTTGGCGACACATCGGTTGTGCGTCAGCAGGAGGGGCGATGCAAGCCGGCGCATCCCGGCCAGCTCCTGGCGTGGCGACGGCTGTGCGCAGCGCGGCAGATCACCCGCCCTACAGTGCATACCCGCGATCCGTCAAAGCTGCGACCCGGGTCTGCCGGGCGACGAGCCCCATCAACCCCGGGCATATACCGCACACTGTCATGACCCACGGCCGCCACACAGAGGCGAGCACCAGACGGTGCACTGCAACCGCGGAGCGCATTTGCGCCGACACGTCGTGAGCAAACCTCCGTTGATACCGATCACTCCCGTCGCCGTTGAGCCACATCCGCGCGGCAAGGCTGCCGCTGGCGAGCGCCAGCGCTACGCCATCGCCGGTGAACGACGGGATCACGGCGGCTTGGTCGCCGAGCCGGTAAATCCCGTTCCTGTGACCTCGCTGAGGGCGACACACATAGCCATACGGCAGATTCGCAATGGCCAAGGGGCGATCAAGCAAATTCTCGGCACCGGACAAACGATCGGTCAGGTGTGGGCAATCCTGTGCGAGCGAATCGATAAGTCGGGCCCAGTGTCCACCGACTGCCGAAAGGCACGCGGCAGGCAGCAGCATGCACAACACCGCGCTGTCGCGCTCGATGAGCTGGAGGCCAGCATACCCACCTGGCAACAGCATCAGCTCGATGTGGCGGTGCAACGCGCGACGCTGCGCTGGCGTGGGGCGACAATACATTTTCAGGCCGACCAGCCGGCTGTGACGCGCTCGCCGCGCATCGCCCCGCAGCTCATGCTTGCCGGTCGCAAGGAAAACCGTGTCGGTGTCGATCTGTCCAAGGGAACCGGACACGATCTGCAGCGCGGCGCCGTCTCTTTCGACGGCGCTCACCCGATGGCCGCGCAGCACTGTGGCACCCGCTGCGTGCGCCTGGCGCAGCAGCGCTTCGTCAAGCGTACGGCGTGACAATCCACGCCCCGTGAACGGCAGCCGGGTCTGAGCGATGCGCCGACCATGGACCAGTCGCAGTGTGTCGATCGACGGAGCATCGGCCAGATCGACGCCGAGTGCCTCGATCCTGGCGACCGCCGCGGGGCTGAGGAAGTCGCCGCACACCTTGTCAGTGGCGGTGACGGTGCGCTCGATCAAGGTGGCCTGGCGACCCGCACGCGCAAGTCCGATGGCGGCGGCTGACCCGGCGGGGCCACCGCCAATGATCACCGGCCCCGTCACCGACGCTCCACACAGAGACGGAACGGGATATGCCAGGTAATCGCCACGTCCTGTTCGGTGAGACCGGCCAGCCGAACCAGCCGCTGCCAGTCTGCCGTCACGAAGGCGCGTGCAATGGAGATGCGCCCGTCGCTGCTGACAAAATGGTGCCAGCGAGCGAGCCATGCGAGAACGCCGAACCCATAATACGGCAGCCAATGGCGGTGCAGGTCGGCGATGAACCAGCCGCGACGCGCATGCGCATCCATCCAGCGGATGAAATACACGATCTCATCATCGGACAGATGATGCGTGAATTGCGAACTGACAATGAAATCGAAGATTTCGTCCTGATCCAGGGCGAACGCATCGCCGGAACGGTAGGTAATCGATGAATCGGTCGCCTCGCTGGCGGCGCGCGTCGCCCAGGGGTTGAGGTCGACGCCTTCGAGCCGCGCAGCCACCCCCCTTCGGTCTGCCCACCGACGAATCTTCCGCAATGCGTCGCCATATCCGCATGCGACATCCAGCAACGAAAACGACTGCAGCCCCTGGGTGCGCTTTCTGAGCCAGGCCAGCATCGGGTGATGCGTCAACGTGATTGTATTGACGCGCGACAGATCGCGCAGGCAGCGTCGATAATCGTCATAGTCGATGCAGTCGGTGTCCATCCGCTCGGCGACAGTGCTGCGAATCGCGAGAGTCATGGCCGATGGAACGCAAACGTTTCCACGGTCAGCCCCGGTCCAAACGCCATTGCCAGGCCTTCACCCGTGGCATGTGCCGAACGCAGGATCCGCTCCAGCACGAACACCAGCGTAGCAGAGGACATGTTGCCGAACGCTCGCAGCACATCGCGGGAAAAACCCAGCGCCTCCGGCGACAATGCCAA
>JBKPSV010000188.1:0-4840 GCA_046735215.1 Pseudomonadota bacterium
CCTGACACCGCGGCTGCGCGGCCGGTGCCGCGTGTTACAACCGCCGTCATCATGCGGACCATCAGCGCCGCAAGATCGGCATCGATCACCGGCGGGGTCGCTCGGGGCCTTGTTGCCACCCCATGCGGCGTCACGCGCACGCCGCCGTTGAAGAACGCAGCATAGGCGCCCGCCAATTCCAGCAGGCTGACCTCGCCAGTTCCCAGCGCCAGCGAGGCGTCTTTCGGCAGCTTGTCGGCAACGCCCAGCTGCACTGCAACCCGCGCAACGGCACGCGGTCCACCAGCCTGTTGCATCAGCCGCACCGCCGACGTGTTGATCGACTGCACCAGCGCTTCTTCCACTGTGATCGCCCCAAGATACCTCCGGTCAAAATTGGCCGGGCTCCAATTGCCGATGCGGATTGGCGCATCGAGGACGGTATCGTCGGGCTGCACCCCATTCTCCAGCGCCGCCAGCCAGACGAATGGCTTGAATGCCGAACCGGGCTGGCGTCGTGCGAGCACCGCGCGGTTGAACGGGCTCTGCCGGTAGTCGCGCCCGCCCACCATAGCCCTTACTGCCCCGGTCGCCGCATCGAGCACGACCACTGCGCCCTGCGTGACGCCGGCCGTCGCACCAGGCCCATCCAGCAAAGCTACAAGCCGTGCCTCAGCGATTGCCTGCAGCGGCGCATCCAGCGTCGTATGCACCGTCACGTCCGCATTCTCCGGGATCAACGATTGCGCGCTTTCAGCAACCCAGTCGGCGAACCAGCCCGCGGCCAGCCGCGGCGTTGGCGACAAGGCGATCTGTGCTGATGCGGCACGCGACTGCTCAGCAGAGATCACGCCACTATCGGCCATCGCCGCCAGCACCACGCGCGTCCGGGCAACCGCGGCAGACGGATCCGCGCGCGGGTTGAAGCGCGAGGGGGCACGTGGCAAGCCGGCCAGCATCGCCGCCTGCCACAGCGTCACGCGGCGCGCAGAGACGCCGAAATACATCCGCGCCGCCGCATCGACGCCCCAGGTACCGGCGCCGAGATAGACCCGGTTGAGCCAGATCTCGAGGATCTCACGCTTGCTGAACGTGTGCTCCAGCCACAAAGTCAGCAGCAGTTCCTGCACCTTGCGCCGATATGTCCGCGCGTTGGTCAGAAACAGGTTCTTGGCGGCCTGCTGAGTGATGGTCGAACCGCCCTGCACGACCTGGCCGCTGGTCAGATTGACCCACGCGGCACGCAGCAGGCCGATCGGGTCGAAACCGGGATGACGCCAGAAACGACGATCCTCGACGGCGACCGCAGCCGCCGGAAGGTAGGCCGGCATGTCGATCAGGCGGAGTGGTTCGCCCACGAGGTCGCCGAAGGTCGCAAAGACGTGGCCGGAACGATCCTGCAGCGTCAGGCTCGGCCGGCGCGCCGCTTCAAGCGCGGCCTCCGGTCGCGGCATGTCGTGCGCGAACCACAGCAACATGGTCGCGAACGCCAACGTCCCCCATACTGTGGCGATGACGGCATAGCCCAGCAGGCGGAAACGTCGCCTGCGTCCCACGCGCACTGGACGGAGCGACGCGCGGGCCCGGGGACGGCGTTGGTCGGGAACGAGGCGGGACGCACGCGGCATATCTAACGGCTGCTTGATACGGGATTGCCCGTGCGCGGTGGAAGCGCTGTCATCGCGCTGCAGTGTAGGGGGATGTGATGAAGGGGCTGTTTCTCGATGCGGTGGACGACCTGGCAGACGTATTCCGCCGCGTAGTGCGTCCGGACGATCCACCGGTGACCGTCAACGAGCAGCTCGAAGTACCTCCCGAGACGCTACCGGGACTGCTGGCCGGTTATGATTTCGTGTTCGACGACCACACCCAGATGCCAACCGATTGGATGCGGCGGTGCCCGGGCCTCAAGCACATCATCTTCCTGGGCACCGGCGCACGCAGCTACATGAACCCCGAAGAACTGGCTCAGCACGGCATCACCGTGCACATCATCAAGGGCTACGGCGACACGGCAGTTGCCGAGCACACCATAGCGCTGATGTGGGCCGCCGCACGTGGGTTGGCGATCATGGATGGCGGCATGCGTCGCGGCGAGTGGATCCGCACCGAGGGAATGGAGCTGACCGGAAAGACGTTGGGTCTACTCGGTTTCGGCGGCATTGCGGCCGAAGTGGCGCGGATCGCGGTCGGCTCAGGCATGCGCGTGATCGCCTGGAATCGTTCCCCCAAGTCCGCGTCGGGAGTGACCTTCGTCGATCTCGACACGCTGCTCGCAGCGAGCGATGTGCTCTCGGTGCACCTGTTGCTGACCGACGAGACGCGCGGCTTCCTGGGCGCCGAGAGGTTGGAGAAACTGCGGCATGGTGCAGTGCTGGTGAACACCGCGCGCGGTGCAATCGTGGATGAGACGGCGATGATTGCGGCGTTGCGATCAGGGCGGTTGCGTCATGCGGCATTGGATGTGTTCGCCAAAGAGCCGCTATCGCCTGACCATGAGCTGACAAGGCTGCCGAACGTCACGCTGTCGGCACACAGCGCCTTCCGCACCCCGGAAGCGTCCCAGAACCTGATCAGGCGCGCGCTGGATATAGCCAAGACGCTGTAGTGTCGTTCGAGTGTCGCGCGTGACGAATCTGGGCGGAGATCGGCGCGAGCGATAAAGGAACAGCTGATGACATTGCCGGCAACAGAAGCGGTCAGCGACCGCTCTGAATTGCTCGACACCTGGGATGTGCCGACGATCCTGAGCGCGCTTTGGGAAGGCCAGATGGCGGCGGTTGCAGCACTCGGCCCAGCCTTGCCGACACTGGCGCGCGCAGCAGAGGCAGCAGCCGTGCGCCTTGCCGCTGACGGACGGCTCGCCTACGCCGGCGCCGGCACCTCGGGGAGAATCGCTGTCCAGGATGCGGTCGAACTTATGCCGACTTTCGACTGGCCGGAGGATCGGCTTGTGCTGATGATGGCCGGTGGCGAGGCGGCACTGTTGCGCTCCGTGGAGAATGCCGAGGATCGCCCGGATCTCGCCGTCGAAACCATCGAACGACATGCAATCGGTGCCAGAGATGTGCTGATAGGTGTGGCCGCCAGCGGCACCACGCCGTTCACAGTGGCCGCGGTCAAGACAGCGCGCAGCCGTGGCGCATTGACGATCGCGATCGCGAACAGTGCTGGATCGTCACTGCTGAGTGAGGCTGAAGTCCCGGTGCTGATCGAAACCGGAGCCGAGGCGATCGCCGGCTCAACGCGTATGAAGGCCGGCACTGCACAGAAAGCGGCACTCAATCTGTTTTCCACGGCTCTCATGGTTCGGCTAGGGCGCGTCTATCGCGGACGAATGGTGGATATGCAGGCGCGCAACGCGAAATTGCGTGCACGCGCCGTACGCATGCTGCAGGAGTTGACAGACTGCTCGACTGCCCAGGCACAGGCAGCACTCGCCAGTGCAGATGGCAAGGTGAAGCTTGCCATCTTGTTGGTGCATGGACTGTCGCGCAACGAAGCCGAGCGGCTCCTTGCCCAGCACGATGGGAATCTGCGCGCGGCATTGCGGGAAGCATGACTGACACGATTTGTTTACGCGTTGACGCTCCCATTCCCCCCGCCTAGCGTCCGACCCTTCATTTGCAGCGGGGATTGCACAGAATGTCCAACAAACTCAGGGCGCGACTTGCGGCAGGCAAGGCCTGTGTCAACGGCTGGCTGGCGATCCCCTCGGGCTTTTCCGCCGAGGTGATGGCGCAATGCGGCTGGGACAGCGTGACCGTGGACATGCAGCACGGTGTGCAGGACTACTCGACGATGGTGCAATGCTTCCAGTCGATGACCGCACACCCGGTCACGCCTCTGGTCCGTGTGCCTTGGAACGAGCCAGGCATCATCGGCAAGGCGTTGGACGGCGGCGCCTGGGGCATCATTTGCCCAATGGTGAACACCAAAGCCGAAGCGCAGGCACTAGCGTCTGCGTCCCTGTATCCGCCGACCGGCAAACGCAGCAACGGCCCGATCCGTGCCGCCATGTACGGCGAGGCCAGCAACTACCAGAAGATCGCCAATGACGAAGTGCTGGTGATCCCAATGATCGAGACACAAGAAGGCATCGACAATATTGACGAAATCCTGTCGGTGCCGGGGATCAGCGGCATCTATATCGGCCCGTCCGATATGGGCCTGTCACTTGGCCTGATTCCGACTCTGGACCGCGAAGAGCCGCTTATCCTTGGCATCTACGAAAAGCTGCTGGCAAGCTGCAAGAAGCACGGCAAGTTCGCCGGTCTTCACAACGGCACTGCCGCATACGCTGCACGCATGATCGGAATGGGGTTCCGCTTTGTGACCATCGCCAACGATAGCGGCCTGATGGCGCGCGCCGCTCGGGAGGCAGTATCAGCGACCCGCAAGGCTGCAGGCGACGTCGCGTTGTGACCCGAAGATGAGATCCGGTGGCCGCGCGTCGGACTTAGGTCCGGCAGCGGTCTCATCGCTCAACCTCGCGATGCTCCGATATCGTTAGAGTCGGCAGGTTGTCGTGATTTACGATTGTGGAACCGGGATCGCGTGGTTCTAACTCTGCAGTAGACTTCGGCAAGTCGACAGCCGACTTTACCCCAAAGCGAGGCGTGCTTCCACGACATCAGGCTCCTCCGGTAATCGCCGGACGCGGAAGCCTAAGCGCCGCACAAACGCCAGCATCGGGGCGTTGTCCGCCAGCACCTGACCCACGACTTCGTTCAAGCCTCGCCGGCGTGCCCAGTCGATCAGCCGCTGCATTAGTTGTCGTGCAACGCCTTTGCCCTTCATGTCAGTTTGCACGATGACAGCGAACTCGCCCTCGCGCTCGTTCTCGCACACCAGCCTGGCC
>JBKPSV010000189.1:0-18479 GCA_046735215.1 Pseudomonadota bacterium
GGCATCGACGATGGCGTATTCGAGGTCGGGCTCATCCGAGCATGCCTCGAAAAGCCGAAAGAAAACATCGGCTTTGACCCAATCGCGGTAGCGTTTGAACACCGTGTTCCACTTGCCGAACACCGCCGGCAGGTCTCGCCATGGCGCGCCGGTTCGAACAATCCACAGCACCGCCTCGACAAACCGCCGGTTGTCTCCCCCGCTGCGTCCAGGGTCCGTCGGCTTGCCCAGGCAGTACCGTTCCATCTTCGCCCATTGGGCGTCGGTCAATACGAATCGCTCCATCCGGAGCGTGAATCATACTCACCGTGACCGGGGGAATCCCGATTCTCAACAGGCCTTAATCGGCCGCCTGCAGCGTCGTGGCCTCTACCTGCACCAAGAGCGCCTCCAGCTCCCTGATCGAGTAAGGCTTGTTCAACATTCCCTGCAGCGATGCCAGTTCTCGTTGCTCTGCTTCGCTGAGGTCGGCGTAGCCGGTCGCCAATATGATCGGCCCACTGAACCCGCGCTCTCGCATCGCCGCAGCTACCTGGAGTCCGGTCATTGCCGGCATCGCGTAGTCGAGCAAGACAATTGTGGGCCGTACTGCAAGTGCTTCCAGCGCTTCGTGCCCTCCAGCCGCCGTCGCTACGCAGTAGCCAAGCTGCTGCAACATCTCGGCACTGACCTGCAACACATCTGGGTCGTCGTCGACGACCAGGACCTTGGAAGCGGTGTGCATCCGCCGAGGTTCAGCCAACGGGCCTCCTGGTCTGGGTATCGCCGTCGCTCTCGGCAGGAGTAGCGTTACCGAGGTGCCCTCGCCCGGGGTGGAGGAAAGTCGCACCGTACCTTTGACCTCGCGGACCATGCGCTGCACCTGGCTCAATCCGAGACCCGTGCCTGACGGCCCCTTGGTGGTGAAGAATGGTTCAAAGGCGCGCCTCGCCACGTGCTCATCCATGCCTATACCGGTGTCGGAAACCGTTATCTCCACGTAATCGCACTGCTGGATCTCATTCCTCTCGTGAACAGGCAAATTTGTCGTGCTGATCGTCAGCACCCCGCCATCCGGCATGGCGTCGCGCGCGTTGAGCGCAAGGTTGAGAATGGCCGCCTCGACTTGACTGGGCTCGATCATCGCGGGCCACAGATCGTGACTCAGGCTGGTCTCGATACGGATGCGCTGCCCATGTGTCGAGGTACGCAGCAGCGGCACAAGGTCGGAGATCAGCTTATTGACGTCGGTCGTGTCGACCGATAGCCGCTGGCGGCGAGAGAATGCCAACAATCTTCCGCTCAACTGCGAACCTCGGTGCACGGCACCCGTGGCTCGATCGATCCACCGATGTTGCCGCTCCTGCTCTGGCGGCACGGTCTGCGACAACAAATCAAGATTGCCCTGAATCGTTGCAAGTAGATTGTTGAAATCATGAGCAATGCCGCCGGCAAGCTGACCGACCGCCTGTAGCTTCTGGGCCTGAACCAAGGCCGCTTCGGTATTCTGCCGTTCCGTGATCTCTACCTGAAGGCGGTTGTTGGTGACCAGCAGCTCTTGCGTGCGCCCCGCCACCCTTGCTTCCAGCTCATCAGCATGTTCACGCAACTCCTCCTCGCGCTTGGCAAGAGTACCTGCCATATCATTGAAGGCAGCGGCGATCTGTCCGAATTCCGAGACCTGATCGTCGCTGTGAACCTGTGCACCAAGGTCACCCTCGCGCCAGCGCCGCGCTGCCGCCACAAGCTCTCGCGTCGGGCGGCCGATGAAGCGTCGGGCAACAGACAACGTAAGTGCGAAAGCGATGATCGCAACGACGGCAATCAATGCAGCCCCACGCAGGGCCGTACGATTGATCTCCGCCATCATCGCCGGTTCGTAGAATCCGACGGAGACAAACAGGCCTGTGGCGGTGTGTCCGACTGGCACGAAGCCGATGACGCGATACTTACCGTCGATGCTCTTCAGACGTTGCACGCCGGGTCCGGTTGCTTTGACCAGCTCCATTGCGTTTTGCGGGAATTGCTTACCGACGAAGTCAGCGTGTTGCGGACTGCGCGCGAGTATCACACCGTCACGATCCGCAACGGTAAGCACACTATCGGTGAGGAAGCGTGATCCCGTCTCTCTAAGCTGCGCCAAATGCTCTGCCAGCCAGGCGAGGTCAAGCCCGGCCACCAGAGCGCTGCCGTTCCCAGGATGATCTGCCGCAAGCGGCATCACCATTGGCAGAAAGCCATCGCTTACTCCCGATGCCGCGGCAAATCGCCCGACAGTGAATTCCTTGGCTTCGAGCGCTTCGCGCATCCAGCGCGGCTGTTCGCCGGTCGCCCAACGAGGGAGCGATGCCGAGCCACAGCGAATTTCGCCGTCGGCATCGAGTCGAGCCACGAACGCAAACATCGGCAGGCTACGCAGCGTCGCGTTCATTTTATCGGCGCAGCTCGCGGTGACTTCGCGGACATCGTCCAACAGAGCGACCGCACCAAGTAACGTGCGGCCGCCCGCCGTGATGTTGCCGATGTCTCCGTTCAGCCACTGGGCCTGCTGCACCGATAGATCGCCAAGCTGGGCGCGTTGCTCGGCCCAGTGCGTGTACTCGCTCCACGCCTCCAGAACCATGACCGGCATAAGGCAGGTCAGCACGACGAGCATTAGTCGCGTGGAAAACCGCATGCGGTACCAGTTCCGCCCCATTTCCCGATGGCCCATGCAGCTGAGTTAGCAGATCATCCTGCTCCGGTGACAATCACTCGACTGGAACGTTGATCGGACGGGGACACGCGGTAACGAACGCGACGCAGCGCAAGGTAGGGCTGCGGCCACAGTGAGATTTCTCATTGATCGCTCCCTATTGAGTGAGTTACCTCACAATAAGGCGAGAATCACCGATCACCAAAAATAATCGCCGCTAAACTTCCAACCATTCGCGGCGAATGTCGGCGCGGCCGGAAACGTCCGCGGGAGTGCCGGCAAAAACGATCCGCCCGTGCCCCATGACGTACAGTCGGTGAGATATCTGCAGGGCGATCGTTAACTTTTGCTCGATGAGAAAAATAGAGACGCCGCGGCGAGCAATCTCCTCAAGCAGCTGCCCGACTTGCTCGACCAACCTTGGCGCCAGACCTTCTGTCGGCTCATCGATTAGGATCAGGTCAGGATCGCCCATCAGTGTGCGGCAGATAGTCAGCATCTGCTGCTCGCCTCCAGAAAGAACGCCAGCCTGGGTGTTCTGCCTCTCGTCGAGGTTGGGAAACAGACGGAACACGTCATCGAAATTCCAACGACCGAACCGGCCGGCACGCTTGAGCCCGAGCATCAGGTTCTGCCGGACTGTAAGCGTCGGGAAGATCTGCCGATCCTCCGGCACGTAGCCGATTCCCGCTCTGGCGACGAGGTTGGCACTCAGCCCGGCGATGTTTCGACCACGGTATCGAACTGTCCCGATCGGATCGACAAGGCCCATAATCGCCTTGCAAGTCGTAGAGCGGCCGACCCCATTTCGGCCGAGAAGCGAAACAATTTCGCCTTCGCCTACCGTAATATCCACGCCTTGCAGGATGTGACTCTTGCCGTAGAAGGCGTGCAGGTCGCTGACCTCCAGCATCAGGCCGCCATTGCTCCTAGATACGCTTCCTGGACCGCAGGGTCGGCACGAATGGTGGATGGAGGCCCGGAGGCAATCACCCGACCATAGACAAGCACGGTGATCGTATCGGCCAGATCGAACACCACACGCATGTCATGCTCCACCATGAGCAGCGTCTTACCCTCCGTGACGCGGCGAATCAGCGCAACCGCGTATTCCGTTTCGCTGTGACTCATACCGGCGGTGGGTTCGTCCAGTAAAATAACGCTGGCCCCACCCGCCACAGTCATGCCGATCTCAAGCGCACGCTGCTCGGCATAGGACAGCAGCCCAGCCGGCACGTCCCGCCGTTCGGCCAGATTGAGCTCTTGCAACAGTGTCTCGGTCGCCTCATTCAGCGCCCGCTGGCGTGGCAGCAGATGCCAGAACGAATATCGGTAACCTCGGCTCCACAGCAGCGCACAGCGTAGATTCTCGAACACCGTCAACCGGGGAAAGATCGACGTAATCTGAAAACTGCGCGAAAGACCCAGGCGATTGATGCGCTGCGGCGGCAGCGTGTCGATGCGCTGGCCGCGCAATTCGATGCCGCCGGCGGTAATCGGGAACCGCCCCGATATCAGGTTGAACAGAGTCGTTTTGCCGGCGCCATTGGGGCCGATAATGGCATGGCGCTCCCCGCTTGCTATGTCCAGGCTGACGCCACGAATGATCTCGGTCGCACCGAAATTCTTGCGGACGTCCGCCAGCCGTATCGCCGGTGCTCCTGTCACGCCCGGCCCTCCACACCGTCGGCAACCGATTCCCAGACGCGCGCAAAGTATCGCGCCTCAAACCGCAGCCAGACGGTTCCGCCAGCCAGCAGAACGATCGCGACCACCCAAGGCGCGGCGGTGTTCACGTCGATCGGCGAGCCGAACAGCACCAGACGCTTGCCTGCCGCCGCACCAATCGTGAGAAAAGAAAGCAGCTCTACCATACCGACAAATCCCGCCACCGCGGCGATTCCGGGTACCAACAGACGCAGGTAAGGCAGGATCAGCCGCGATATGCGACCGGCGCGCCAGATCGGTGCATGCGCCAAGATGATTCCGGTGAGACCTGCCGGAGCGAAGGTCACCATGGCGATGAACAGGACGCCGACGTAAATCAGCCAGGAGTTCGACATCAGGCTGACGCCGCTTTGCAGCAGCGTGATCAAAACCGCCCCGAGTACAGGGCCGGTGAAGACCATGTTACCGCCGATATAGGCCATCAGCAGGGCATTGGCCGACAGAGGGGCAGCGACTGCATCGAATGTGACGATTTCGTAAGTGATGGCATACAGCCCGCCGCCAATCCCGGCGAAAAAGCCGGCAAGGCAAAATTGCAGGAACCGCACGGTGCGGGGGTCGTAGCCCATGAACTGCGCGCGCTCGAAGTTGTCGCGGCAGGCATTTGCCATTCGCCCAAGCGGCGTCATGGTCTGCAGCCACATCAACAGTGCTGCAACAAATGTCCAGCCGACAATCAGGTAATAGACCTGGATGCCGGAGGCATAGGACAGGCCGAACAGGCTTTGGTCGATCATACGATCGGTGCTGACGCCGCCCTCACCCCCAAAGAAGTGGTGAAACATCAGGGCCGCCGTGGCGACCAGTTCTCCAATGCCCAACGTAATCATGGCAAAGGCGGTGGCGCGCTGCTTTGTCGCCATGGTACCGAACACGATGGCAAGGCCAAGCCCGGACAAGCCGGCAAGCAGCGGCATCAGTTCCATCGGCACCGGCAATGCGCCTGCGCCAGCGGCATTCAGGAGATGGATCGTTGCGTAGCCGCCGAAACCAAAGAAGGTCGCATGGCACAAGGAGAACAGGCCGGCTTGGCCCAGCAGCATGTTGTACGAGAGCGCGAGGATGATCATCATCCCCATCTGGCTCAGCATGGAAATGACGAACCCGCCCGGGCGATGGTGCGCGAAATCGTAGAACATCCAGGGCAACAGGATCGCCACTGCAAGCAGCGCAAGCCAAATGATCGCAGCACGTCCCCTCATGTGTCGCGGGTGCCGAGCAGGCCACGCGGACGAAAAAACAGGATCAGCACCATCATCAGCAGCGGAAGCAGCGCCCCAATACGTGCAACGGGCACGGTCAGGATCTCACCAAGCAGGTCGTCATTGCGGGGCACGATACCGATCGGCCGCAACAGATCGGCAATCGATGCATCGATCACCACGGAGAACGTCACGACCATTCCCATGATGATTGAGGCGATGAAGCAGCCGGCGAGCGAGCCCAGCCCGCCGAACACAACGACGACGAACACGATGGGCCCCATCGCATCCGCTATGCCTGGCTCGGTGGACTGGTAGTTGCCGCCAATCACACCCGCCAAGCCCGCGAGAAAGCAACCACCGGCGAACACGATGGTAAAAACCAGCGGCACATTGTGCCCCAACGCCGCAGTCATGCCTGGGTGCGTTAGGGCCGCCTGGATGATCATGCCGATGCGCGTCCGCTTCAGCAGCAGCCAGATCCCGCCCAGCATGCCGGCCGAAACCAGCAACATGAAGCCGCGGTAGGCTGGGAATTGCAGGCCGTAGAGCGTGAACAGCGTAAAGTCGAGCCCCGCCGGCACGCGATACGGCATCGGCAGCATGCCCCATGCCATCTGCACCGAGCGACCGATGATGAACACCAAGCCGAATGTGAACAGCAACTCGGCGATATGCCCGTTGTGGTGCACGCGGCGGAGGCCCCAGACCTCGATCGCCGCCCCGATTGCTCCACACAGCAAAGGGGCGATCAGCAGCGCCGACCAGAAGCCGATCCAGCGGGTGCTCTCATAGGCAAAGTAGGCGCCCAACATGTAGATCGAGCCGTGCGCAAAGTTCAGCACCCCCATCATACTGAAGATCAACGTCAGGCCGGATGCCAGCATGAACAGCAGCATGCCGTAGACGAGACCATTCAGCAGGGAGACGAGCAGGACCTCCATGCCGCCGACCTCAACTGCCGCGGGTTCAGGATGCCGGGCGCTTCATCTTGCAAGAAGTCGGTAGAGTCAGATCGGCGTCAGAGATCTTCGCCTCCGTCTTCCACCCCAGCCCGGTCTTTTCTGCATCGAGCTTCGCCGAACGGGTGAAGATCGCCTCACGCAGGGGGCCAAGAAACTGGTGATCCTCGGCACGCATGACGTTCTCGTCGCCCAGCATATCGGTGACCTTCATGCCTTCGAGCGCTTTGGCGACCTTCACCGCGTCGATCGATCCCGCCTTGTTGATGGCCGCGGTCAGCATCTGGAACATAGTGACGTAGTCCAGCGGAATAAAGTTGAACTCAGCCCGTGCCCGCCATTCTGATACGAACTTCTCCGCTGCTTGGTTGTTCTCCTCCGCCGCGACATTGTCATGGAATTCCATGATCGAGGTCAGGCGATTGTCGCCTGCAGGTCCGGTCGAAGTCGGCCCGCCAGGCTGGTGCGCGAGGTAGGAATCATAGCGGATTTCCAGACCGGCATCATTGCCCGCCTTCATCAGCAGGTTCAGGTCGCGATCGTAGTTCGACGTCACCAAAGACTGCGCTCCTGATGCCTTGATCTTGGCGATATACGGCGAGAAATCCTGCACCTTTCCGAATGGCACGAGTTCATCACCAACCACCTTCACATCGGGCCGATATTGCGCCAAATACTTTTGTGTCGCCTTCTGCACCGACTGGCCGAACAAGTAGTCCTGATTCAGCAGGTAAACGCTCTTCACCGACTGTGGCAGCGTCTTGATGCGCGCCACAGCCCGCTGATCCACATTGACCGTGAAGCGGAAATGCCAAAAGTCGCACTGCTCGTTGGTCAGCTCCGTCGCCAGCGCACCGCAGTTCAGATACAGCAGACGGTTATCCGGATTGCGTGCATTGTGCTTCGATACCGCGTCGATCATCGCTGAACCGACGTTCGATCCCACACAGTGCATGACGAAGGGCAGGTTCTGGTCGGTCACGCTTTTGAGGGCGATCAACGCCTCGGCCGGTTGCAACTTATCGTCGAAAGTGACTAGTTCATACTTTTTGCCGAGTGGGCCGCCCTGGGCATTGGCCTTTTCGAGGATAAAGTTGAAAACCTTTAGGAAGTTGTTTCCGGTAGCGGCAAACGGCCCGGAAAACGGGTCGATATAGCCGATCTTTATAGTGTCGTCGGCGGCGCGCACTGCTCCAGCCGAGGCGATCCCCAACAAGCCCACGAAGATCGCAGTGAACAGACGCAGGCCGAACATGTTTCCTCCCTTTGGTCTTGCTCTCCTCGGACCTTATGCCGCGGTGCGAAACAGAGTCAATTTGGCCAGTCGGCAACGGGTCCTGCTAGGATTGCTGGATGTCAGACGCGCTGGACACCCCGCTGTTCGATCCGCTGGCTTACCATCTCAACCACGGGCAGGCGGACCTAATTGCTCGGGCACGCAAACTCGGCGCGGAACGATTTGCCCCGCGCGCTGCACTGCATGACCGCGATGCAAGCTTTCCTACGGAGAATTACCGCGATCTGCGCGATGCCGGGCTGCTCGCTGTCTGCATCCCGCAGCAGCATGGCGGGCTCGCGGCCGACTACCTGACCTATGCGCTTGCGGCCGCGGAGATCGCACGGTCCTGTGGCGCAACGGCCCTGACCTGGAACATGCATGTCTGTTCCACATTGTGGACCGGTGCCCTGGCTGATGATCTTGACATGGATGCGCCAACACGAGCCGAGCACGAACGGCGCCGCATACTGCACTTCCGGCGCATTGTCGCTGAGGGGGCGATCTACGCGCAGCCATTTTCGGAGGGGAATCCATCGGCTGTTGGCGCTATTCCTTTCGGCACGGTCGCGAAGCCGGTTGACGGTGGCTGGTTGGTTACCGGGCGCAAGGTGTTTGCCTCGCTGTCGGGGCATGCCGATTATTACGGGGTGCTGTGCACCGAGCGCGCGGGCGATGAAGGTGCGTCGCGGCGCAACACACTGTATTTGGCTATCCCCGCGCATGCGGAGGGGGTCGCCGTGGTCGGTGACTGGGACCCACTCGGTATGCGTGGCACTGTCTCGCGCACTGTCGAATTCTCGGACGTGTTCGTTGAGCACGACGCCGCACTGATGCCGCGTGGCATGTACTTTCAGGCCGCAACGCGCTGGCCGCATATGTTTCTCACACTGTCGCCGACATATCTCGGCCTCGCACAGGCGGCGTACGACTTCACCGTGCGCTACCTGCGTGGCGGACGACGGGGCAGCGTGGTGAAACAGCTCGCGGTTGCGGAGATGCGAATCAAGCTCGAACAAACCAAGACACTTTGGTTCCAGGCGGTGAGTGAGGCGCGTGTCGATCCCACGCCGGAACAGCGACTGCGTGCCTATGCGGCACAGTTCACCACAATGGAAACGGCCAACGATCTGGCACGATTGGCGATCCGTACCTGCGGCGGACATTCGATGCTGAAGTCATTGCCATTGGAGCGGATCTATCGGGACAGCCGTTGCGGGTCGCTGATGGCGCCATGGACTGCGGAGGTCTGTCTGGAACGTATCGGCCATGGGTCGCTGTACAATGAAGGCGAGGCGGACGGATGAACCTCGCCGATCTGATCGATCGGAATGCTGCATTCACGCCGGACAAGCCCGCCTTGCGCTTCGCGGACGGCGCCTGGAGTTACGCTGAGTTTGTCGACCGCATCGGTCGCATGGCCGGCGCGCTGAAGTCGGAACTTGGTATCCGCCGAGGCGATCGTGTCGCCCTATTGGCACAGAACCATCCGGACTATCTGACGCTGCTCTACGCCTGTGCCCGCCTCGGCGCGATGCTGGTGCCGCTCAATTGGCGGCTCGCGCGACCGGAATTGCAATTCATTCTATCAGATGCTGACGTGCGCGCAGTCATTGTCGCGCAGCCATTCGAGCTGACGGCAGACGCGCACGTCGTGTCCCTTGAGTCGATCGCTGATCTGCCTCTCGCTGGCGGGGCTCGTGAACCTGGTGTCGATTGGCTCGACCCGTTGCTGATCGTGTACACGGCCGGAACAACGGGACGTCCAAAGGGGGCGGTGCTGACGCAGCAGGCGTTGTTGGCGAATGCCGCGATGAGCCAGCACATGCACGACATGACATCCGACGATCACGTGCTGACTGTGCTGCCATTGTTCCATGTCGGAGGCTTGAACATCCAGACCACGCCGGCCCTGCAGCTCGGAGCGACCGTGTCGTTGCACGCCCGGTTCAGCCCCGAGGAGACCCTGTCGGCTATTGTGCGCGATCGGCCAACTCTGACGACGCTTGTCCCATCCACCATTCAGGCGATGCTGGACCATCCTAACTGGCACATTACCGATCTTGGCAGCCTGCGCGCGATCACCACCGGTTCGACGCTTGTGCCCCAAGGGCTGATCGATCCCATACAGGCGCGCAATGTAGCAGTCCTACAGGTTTATGGTGCGACCGAGACCAGCCCGATCGCTGTTTATACGCGCCTTGGCGGCGATCTGAGCCGACCGCTGTCCACCGGCCTGCCCGGCCTGCTCTGCGAGGCGCGCATCGTGGATGACGCGGGACAGGAAGTGACGCCAGGGATCGCCGGTGAGATAGAGGTTCGCGGACCGAATGTGCTCACCGAATATTGGCGCGACGCCACCGCGACAGCGGCGTCGCTCCACGATGGCTGGTTCCGCACCGGCGACATCGCAATCCGTGATGTTGATGGCTATTTCACCATCCATGACCGCAAGAAGAACATGATCGTTTCGGGTGGCGAAAACATCTATCCGGCCGAGGTCGAGCGCGTACTGCTGGATCATCCTTCGGTGGCAGAGGCCGCTGTCATCGGCGTGGCAGACCCGCAGTGGCAGGAAGTGCCGGTCGCTTACGTTGTGGGTCGGAGTGCAATATCGGTCGATCAGGTGCGAATCCACCTGCTGAGTCAGCTCGCCCGATTCAAGGTGCCACGCGAGATCGTTCTGGTGGATGAGCTGCCGCGCAATGCCTTGGGCAAGGTCCAACACTTCCGTCTGCGCGAGCTACATCAGAGATAGATCTGCCGAACGATCTGCTCCTCATCCGCGCCCTCGCCTTGTTGTTGTACCACGACACCGTCTCGCAGCACCACGATGCGATCGGCCACTGCCAGTGCCAGGCGCAGGTTCTGCTCCACCATCACCATCGTCACCTGTTGGCGCTTCAACGATGTCACGATTGAGGCGATCTCGCTGACGAACGCTGGAGCCAAGCCACCGGACGGTTCATCCAACAACAGAAGGCGCGGTTGGCTCATCAGCGCGCGGCCGATCGCCACCATCTGCTGTTCACCGCCGGACATCAGTTGCACCATCTGGGTGCGCCGTTCGGCCAGGCGCGGGAACGACACGAAGACCGACTGAAGCAGGTGACTGACATCGCCACCGCGGGTCCAGGCGCCGAGACGCAGGTTCTCTTCCACCGACATTTCCGGAAACAGATCCCGCGCCTGTGACACCTGGACGACGCCGTGACGGAAGACGCGATGCGGTGGCAGACCGGCGAGTTCTCTGCCTTCCAACCGAATCGAGCCACGGCCTGGCCTGACGAAGCCGCTCAGTGTATTCAGCAAGGTCGATTTGCCGCTGCCGTTTGCCCCAAGCAGAGCGACAGCCTCGCCGGACATCACGTCCAGATCGACACCGAACAAAATCTGCCGCCCGCCATAGCCGGCCTCGACGCCGCGCGCGGTCAGCAGCGCATCAGGCATGGCCAAGATATGCCTCGACGACAGCACGATCCGCCCGAATCTGTTCAGGCGGTGCATCGGCGACCTTGCGTCCGTCATTCAGTACGATCACGCGATCGGCGACGCTCATCACCAGTTCGATGGCGTGCTCGATCAGCAGGATTGCGACCTTGCGCGTGTGCGCCAGATCACGAATGACGATAGCAAGCTGCTGCCGCGCGGCAGGCGCTAAGCCAACAGCGGGCTCGTCCAGCAAAAGCAGCAGCGGGTTGGTTGCCAGGGCGCGCACGATCTCCACCATCCTCTGCTGACCGCCCGACAGCGCACCGGCTTTTTGATCCGCAAGATGCCCGATCCCCATCAGCGCCAGAAGCTCGCGTGCACGCCTTGTCGCGGCGGTCTCGGCACGCGCCGAACCTCTGCCGAACAGCAGTCCGAGAAAGCCGCTGCCGACCTGCACATGCAGACCGACAAGCACGTTCTCGAGTGCCGTCAGGTCCGGAAACAGTCCGCCATTTTGAAACGTGCGGCGTCCACCGAGGGCAGAGATTTCGTGCGGTGTAAGTCCGGCGATCTCCTCGTTACGAAATCGAATGCTGCCGCCGTTCGGCACCACATTGCCCGACACCGCATTGAACAACGTTGTCTTGCCGGCGCCGTTCGGTCCGATCAAGGCACAGATCTCGCCAGCCCTTAGATCGAAGGACACGCCCGCCACGGCCACCAGGCCGCCGAATCGCACCTCCACGTCGCGCACGGAGAGCAGAGGTGGATCAGCCACGGTAGAAGCGCTCGACGAAGACTGGATGGGCACGCGCGAGAAGACTGGCAAGCCCGCGGGGCATGAACAGGATCACCAGTATGATCAGCAGCCCGAATACCAGCTCGTCGAAGCCTGGAAAGCTGATGAACACCTGCGGCGCAACTGTGATGATGACCGCGCCGATGATCGCGCCGGTCAGGCTACCGAGACCGCCCACCATGATGATTGCGAACTGGCGCAGCAGCTCCGTGAGGTCGAAAGAGACCGGCGTCAAGTGGCCCACAGAAATGGCGAACATCGCCCCCCCGATACCAACCACCGCGCCGCCCCAGGTGAAGGCAAGCACGATGTAGCGGTCCGTCGGAATGCCCATTGCGGCGGCAGCAATCTCGTTGTCCTTGATCGCCATAAAGGCACGGCCGAAGCGTGATCGCAGCAGGCGATCGGTGATTGCGACCAGCATAACGACCAGCGCCACGAACACGTAGAAACGGCGCATATCCGTATCCAGAGTCAAGCCGAGTAGATTGGGTGTCGGCACCGCCATGCCCATGGAACCACCAGTCAGCGCTTCCCAGCGAATGTAGGTCCAACGCATCAATTCGCCGAAGGCCAGCGTCATGATGGCGAGATAGAACAAGCGCACACCGCGCAAGGCGGGAATGCTGGCGATCGCGCCGGCAGCGCCGCCGATCAGTGCAGCGGGCAACAGCGTGATCGCCCAGGGCACATTGAATTGTGCCATCAGCACGCCGCTGGCATAGGCGCCAAGGCCAAAGTAGGCAACGTTGGAGAAGGCGAGCAGACCCAGGTTGCCAACGACGAGGTTGAAGCCGATCCCAACCGGGACGTAGAGCAGCGCTGTGTTCAGCACGTACAGCTGATACTGATTGAGCCATAATGGCAGTGGCAGCAGGAGGACTGGCAGCAACCAGAAAATACGGCGCAGGCTCATACGCGAAGTGCAGTGCGGCGGCCGAACAGGCCTTGCGGTCGTAGCAAAAGAACAATGATCGGCACCAGGTAGCCGGTGATCTCAATGAACACGGTATTGAGGTAGAACCCAAGCAGCTTCTGGATGATGCCTAGGAGAATTCCACCGACGACCGCGCCGCCAAGCGAGCCGAAGCCGCCGAGAGTCATTGCGGCGAAGCCCTGCACCAGGGTCCATTGGCCAAGGTCCGGCGTGAGCGGCGCGATCATCGACAGCATAACACCGCCAATCGCGCCGAGTGCAGTGCCACCGCCCCACATGAAGGCGTGGAACAGCGGCACATTGATACCGACCAGCGCCGCGCCGCGTTGGCTTTGGAACGTGGCCTGGATCACCTTGCCGAGTGGGGTTGCCTGGAACAGCGCGAATAGGACGACGAGGAGCAACAGAACGATGCCGCAGATCACCACGTCATCCGTCGTAATGACGACATTGCCGAACAAATAGACGTCCTGCAGATAGGGCCGCTGGGGGTTGATCGTTTCATTACCCCACTCCAGGCGAAGCACGCCGCGGAGCGTGTAGCCAATCGCGAGCGCCATCATCGCCAGCGATAGATGGGGGCCACCGACGATGGGCTGCAACAGCAGACGCTGCGTTGCGAAGCCGCCGGCGAACAGAAGTGCGATCGCGAGTGCCAGCGCCGCCAGGAATGGCAGACCGAAGCCAAGGCCGAATACGAATACCGCATAGGCGCCGGCGGCAACCATATCGCCGTGACCGAAATTCACCACAGTGGTGGCGCGATAAACCACGGTCATCGAGAGGGCTATAAGGGCGTAGAGCATACCGGTTGAGGTGCCGCTGACCAGAAGCTGCGGCAGCAGGGTTAGCATGCAGCTACACCATCATGCGTCAGGCGGCGCCAAACTGCTGTCGCAAACTCGGCTTGTGCACCTTGCCTGTTGCGTTGCGCGGCAATGCCTCGACAAATCGGATCGAACGCGGGTGCTTGTAACGTGCCAAGTTCGCCTCACAATGCGCAAAGATCTCCACCTCGGTCAAAGTCTCACCGGCTCTCAGCGCGACGATGGCACGACCAACCTCGCCCCAACGTTCATCCGGTACACCGATCACCGCCACCTCGGCGATCGCGGAAAGCTGGTACATCACGTCCTCGACCTCTGCGGGATAAACGTTTTCGCCGCCTGAGATGTACATGTCCTTCCAGCGATCGACGATGTAATAGAATCCGTCGCTGTCCTTCAGCGCCGCATCACCGGTGCGCAGCCAGCCATCGGTGAAGGTCGCAGCACTGGCATCGGGCCGCCGCCAGTATCCCGGCGTCACGCTGGGGCTCTTCACCCAGATTTCGCCGATCTCATCGGTTGCCGCATCCGCGCCGTCCGCGCGGACCACGCGCATGGCCACATGCAGGCAAGGCTTGCCCGCCGATCCTGCCTTGGGGATCGCATCACCCGGCTCCATAGACACGACCACACCGCACGTCTCCGTCATTCCGTAGGCCTGGATCAGGTCGAGTCCCTGCGCCTGCCACTGCTGCAGAAGCGGCAACGGAACCGGTGCCGCAGCGACATAGGCCAGAAGGTTCGGCTTGAACCTCGCTTCGGGGAACTGCGGCAGCTGCGCCATGAACTGGAAGTGCGCGGGCGCCCCGATGAAGTGGGTGATGTTGGCTTCCGTGTCAGTGAACAAGCGCAGCGTCAGTGCCGGATCGTAGACGCGCTCGACCAGCACCTTGCCGCCATAGTGAAACACCGGGTTGGCATAGACATCCAGGCCGCCGACATGGAACAGCGGCAGAACGGTCAGACACGTGCTGTCCGCGGTTACCCGGCACGGCCCGGTCAGATTGACGATCTGCCAGAACCGCATGCCATGGGTGATGATCGCGCCCTTTGGATGGCCGGTGGTGCCAGAGGTATACAGTATGGTCGCAATGTCATCATGTGTCAGCGGTTCCGGCGTCACTCCGCCGGGCGCTTCGGCAATCAGGCTCTCGTAGCCGCTATTGGCAGGATCGCGTCCACACAGATGCCGGACACCACATGCCGCAGATAGTTCCAGCGCCGCGTCGCCGAAATCCGGATCATAGAACATCACCGTCGGCTCACAGTCGCTGACAATGAAGCGCAGTTCTGGCACTGTGAGGCGCCAGTTGAACGGCGTAAACACGGCTCCAAGTCGCGCACAGGCAAACTGAAGTTCGAAATGGTCCGTCGAGTTATATGCCAGCACAGCGACGCGATCACCGCGCCCGATGCCGAACCGATCACGCAGCCCAGACGCGAGCCGATCTACCCGCTGATCGAACTCACCGTAGGTGAAAGACCGCGCTGTCGCGAGGTCCACCATAGCGGTGCTGTCGCCGCGGATGGAAGCATGATGCGCGATCCAGTCATATGTCGGCACCGTCATGACCGTCTCCCAGGTTCGACCGGTCTGTGGCCGGCCTTTACTCGGTTTCAGGCAATGCGTCGCCCCAGGACTTATAGACAGTCTCCTGTCCCTGAGCGCTGAGGCCCACCGCGTACATCTTCTCCACACCGACATGCTTGTCCGGGCCAAAGGTCTCGGTATCCGCCAACACTCCGGTGTCGAAATCCTTCAGCGACTCCATCGCCTTTTCCCAGCTTTCCCGCGTGGGGTTCGGGCCCGCGCGGCGGAACGCTTCCACGGTCACGATCGCCGCGGGGACGCCGAAGTAGTAAAAGTTGGTGGGTTCGCCGACCTTCGGCAGCTCGTCCCTGGTCAGATACTTCACGAATATGTCGTGGTATTTCTTCAACGGCCCGGTGCCGAGCTTCGCCTTGAACTGATAAGGCTGGAAGAAGCGCTGGTTTAGCCAGTCATGGTTCGGAAACGCCTGCACCACCTGGTTGAAGTCCGCACCGAGTGCACCGACGACAATCACGTTGATCTGGAATTTCTGCAACTCGCGCAACAGCACGATCAGTTCCGGCTGATAGAGGCATGCCATGACCGCCTGCGCACCGGACGCCTTGATCTGCAGCGCCTGCGCGGTGCCATCCGTCGCGCCGTGCTCCAGCGCGGTGGTGGCGACGATCTCGCCGTTGTGATTCTTGATGTAGTCGGTGGCGTTGTCGCAGTAGCCGTGCGCCCAGTCGTCGCTGTGCATGGCAAGTGCGATCTTCGTCGTTCCAGGCTTGCTCATTGCGAAGCTGGCCATGGCACGGCCAGACTCGATGCCGGTATACGTCGCGTGGAAGATACCAGGAGACGTTGGCCGGCTGATCTTAGGATTGGCCGAGGCGCCGATCCACGGCACACCTTCCTGCACCAGCGTGGGCTTGATCGCCATGGCGACGCCGCTGCAGGGATTCGACATGATCATGAAGACCTTGTCTTCGTAGATCAGCTTCTTCGCCGCGGCGATGCCTTTGGCCTCGTTGCATGAGTCGTCCGCGAACACAGTGACGAACTTATGTCCGTTCACGCCACCCTGCTCGTTGATGTAGCGTAGATACGCCTCGGGGCCGTAATTCAGAGGGGTGAAGGTCGATTGCGGCCCGGAGAACGGGCCGAGATTGCCGATTTTGATCGTGGTGTCGGTGATACCCTGCGTGTTGTCAGCGCTCGCCGGAACCGCCAACGCCATGACGATTGCCGCCAGCACCGCGTACTTGATCCGCATAGTGAATCTCCCCTCTGCGGGTTACCTTAACAAGGGCGCTAGGCCGCGCCAACCGGTGCGTGGCGAACGTGCTGCCGTCAGTGATGCCAACATCCATCACGTCGGCCGCCTCGCGCAAGACGCGAAGTTCCTCGGCAACTTTCGCTGCGGCTTCATCGGACAGCCTCTCCCGCTCGCTGCCCCCAGATTTCACAGAAAAGATATCGCCCTATTCTAGCCGTTACATCCGAAGTTCGCCGTGTTCAGGGACCGAACGACCTTCGTGAAGGAGAAGTATCCACTATAAAATTCAGGTCGCACCGTGTTGTCTGCCGTTATGGCGCTGGCGCAGTACTGACGAAGCAGGATACTATTGCGGTCCGCAAGTTCGGATAGAAGGAACAAGATAAAGAAATAACAAAACAAAATTGTGGTTGGAGGAATACGAATGGCAGCTTGTGCAGATTCGAATAGCCACCCTTCCCCGAGTGGCGTTGTAATTGATGATCCGGATACCCTTGTGAGTGGCGAGACTGTCGCGCAGTGGGTTGAAGATTATATACGCTGGACCTTTCAGGCACCCTTTGGTCCTACGAGCACGATCAACGATCCAACGGGCAGTATTGCCGACGCCCTCAAGCCTTGCGGAGGGCAGATGTATTTCATCACAGGCGCTCCTTCGGGGAGCGACCGTAGCTTTCATATCCGTACTGGGGAGTCGGTTCTTGTGCCGGTACGGGTGGCGGCGGATAGTGAAGGGCTGGGCATTCCACCCGAGTTCCCAGACCCCGTGGCCCGCGTGAATGAAGTCTTGAACGGGTCGACGTTTACCGATGGCAGTGTCACTTTGGACGGGGAAACCGTAATCGACCTACCGGTGCTGAACACCGGTATCTTCTCCGCTGGAGTGGCTACGGAGGGAACCGTGGGGCAAGTCATCACCGGGGCGAACCCGGGCGCTTCGCTGGAAACGACCGGCGCGAAGGGGTATTTCGTGGTGCTCACGGGCCTCAGCCCCGGCATGCACGAATTGAAGGACAGTTCTATTCTTAACGGTGCCGTGTCCACCCACACCGACCATCTCATAGTCGGATAGCCCAACCCCGAGACGGACAACCCCGCTGCGGCGGGGCCTCAGCAAGGACCACTCGGCTTTGTTTAGGGATCCACTGCGGCAGCACCACGTCGGCATAGTGCCGCGCGGTCGCACAGCGCCAGAACATGCACGTGTGGTTCAGACATTGCCGCGATACCCATAGTACTCGCGCGCTGCCTCCACGCTGACCTTGCCGTCTTGCAAATCGGCACGAAGCAAAGCCCGATCGCGCTGGAGCGGCGAACCGTATCCCCCACCGCCGGCGGTTGCGATGACGATGCGATCGCCCTTGCGCAGAGTAGAAACAAGCTTTGACTTGATGACTTCCTCGCAGCCATCGCTGCGGCGGATCACCGCGGTCGCACGCCCACCGGCCATGCCGTCATCCACGCCATCCGCCTCACATAAATGGCGTTCACCGCGATAGGTCACCGTGGCCTCGCCATCCAGCAGCTCATATTCGAACACGCCGCCGAGGCCACCGCGATGCGTGCCTGGACCACCGGAATCGCGCGCGAGCGCAACCCGATGGACGCGGATCGGGGCCTCTAGCATCAGCGCTTCGGCAGGAACGTTCAGGCAGTTGCTGGCGTCGGTCTCGATGACATCCACTCCATCCAGATGCGGCGATGCACCGCTGCCCGCGACCAGAAGCTGCGACGTTACATAGCGACGTCCATCCGATCGCTGACCGCCGAAATGCATGATGACGATCTCGCTTCCCGAATCCGCCGGCACGCGATCCGGCGCGGCCTGGCGC
>JBKPSV010000190.1:0-10202 GCA_046735215.1 Pseudomonadota bacterium
TCGGAACAGATCTCAACCGCGGGAATGGAAGCTTCCGGGACAGGCAACATGAAGCTGGCGTTGAACGGCGCATTGACCATCGGCACGCTGGACGGTGCCAATATCGAAATTAGAGAACGCGTGGGTGAAGACAATATTTTCATCTTCGGGCTGACCTCTGAGGAAGCGACCGAGCGTCGTCGACGCGGCCCCGGCGCTCGCGAGACGATCGCCACACAGCCAGCACTTCAGCAAGTACTCGATGCCATTGCTTACGGCGTGTTCAGCCCAGAGGAGCCTCAGCGCTACCGTGAACTGATCGACGAGTTGACCGGCAACGACCACTTCCTGGTGACGGCGAATTTCGATGCATATGCGACTGCGCAACGCCAGGTCGCTGCACGTTGGCGCAACCGTCGTGCGTGGTGGCACTCCAGCGTCCTGAACACGGCCAACGTCGGCTGGTTCTCCTCGGATCGTACGATCCGTGAATACGCCGAGGAGATCTGGAACGTGGCTCCGCACAAAGTGTAGGGATTGCGCCACCTCTTCCGGCGCGCCAGCATCGCGCGAGACGGGAGAGGATCGCCATGGACCTGATCGTTCGCAATGCCAAGCTGTCACATGCGCCGGATTCCCCGGCGATGGACATTGGCGTCGAAGGCGGGCGCATCGTTGCGATCGAAGTCCCGTTGTCGGCGGATGGGCCGGAATATGACGCAGGCGGGTGCCTCGTCTGCGGAGGTCTTGTCGAGACCCATATCCATCTGGACAAGTCCAACATCATTGATCGCTGCCCGCCCGAGCAAGGGCGCGAGGCCAACTCCATGCAGCGCGTCGCTGCGGTCAAGCAGACATTCACCGTCGAGGACGTCTATAAGCGCGCCAGCCGCACGCTGGAGAAGTGCATCAGGCATGGTGCCACGCGGATGCGCACACATCTTGAGCTTGATGGCGGCGTAGAGATGCGCAGCTTTGAAGCGATCGAGCAGTTGCGCCACGACTATGCCTGGGCGATCGACATCGAGGTCTGCGTCTTTCCACAGGAAGGACTGACCAACAATCCGCGCGCCGATGCCCTGCTGGTCGAGGGTCTAAAGCGTGGCGCACGGGTCGTCGGCGCCGCCCCGAATTATGATCCGGATCATGCCGGCCAGGTCCACCGGATCTTCCAGCTGGCACGCGAGTTCGATGTGGACATCGACATGCATCTCGATTCCGGCAACTCGCCGGAGCAGATGGACATCCACCTGGTGTGCGAGTTGACCGAGAAATACCAACTTGGTGGAAGGGTCGCAGTCGGGCATATGTGTAAGCTGTCCACTATGCCGCCTGTCGAGCTGCGCGCGTTGGCCCGGCGTATCGCCGATGCGGGTGTGGCGGTAACCGTATTGCCCGCTACCGAGCTGTTCATGATGGGACGCGATCAGGAATACAACGTCCGACGCGGAGTGGCGGACGTCAACCTGTTGGTGGAGCATGGCGTCAACTGCTCGCTGTCCACCAACAACGTGCTGAACCCATTCACACCGTTCGGTGACGCATCCCTGCTGCGCATGGCGAATCTGCAGGCCAATGTGTGCCAGATCAGCGGCGCAGGACGCCTGCGCGAGTGCTTCGCGATGTTGACTGAGCGTTCGGCACGGCTGATGAACCTGAAGGATTACGGTATCAAGCCTGGCAACCCGGCTGACATTGTCGTGCTCGAAGCGACAACACCGGAGCAGGCGGTGGCAGAAATCTGCCATCCGCTCGCGGTGTTCAAGGCAGGCGAACGAACGGTGACCCGCCAGCGTGCTGAGTTGCACAGGCCCACATGAGCCAAGGAGTGGCTGCATTGGATCGCCGCTTTCGCAGGTATGACGAGGAGGGGCAAAATGCATAGCTTCGCAGCCAGTGATGGTGTACGGATCGCCTATAGCATCGATGACTTCACCGATCCTTGGCGACCGCCGCAGACCTTGCTGCTGCTGCATGCGGCCATGGGCTCGTCCAGGCGTTGGTATGCCGCGGTACCAACGCTCGCCCGTCATTACCGCGTCGTTCGCATGGACCTGCGGGGACATGGTGAATCTCAGGTGCCTCCGGCGGAGCCATCGCTGTCGATGGATCGTCTTGTGCAGGATGTGCATGAACTGCTTGATCATCTGGGCTGTGGCCCGGTGCATATCGTTGGCAATTCGGCCGGCGGCTACGTGGCACAGAACCTTGCGATGGCTTCGCCGGACACTGTGCGGAGTCTGATGCTGTTCGGCTCAACGCCCGGGCTGAAGAACAGCCAGGCGCATACCTGGCTGCCGCGTGTCGCGCGCGAGGGACTGCGCAGCTTTCTTGCCGACACCATTGAGGATCGCTTTCCGCCGGGCCATGACCGAGGTCATATAGAATGGTTTCTCGACGAGGCCGCCAAGAATGACACTGCATATATCGGCCGTTTCGTCGGGCTGATGACCACCTTGTGGTGGGTGGACGAACTGCCGCGCATCAAGTGTCCGACGCTGCTGGTGATGCCGGGTGCGGAGACGGTTGGCAGTACGGAGAACTACCAGATCATGCGGTCGAAGATCCCTGACTGCGAATTGATCACCTACGAAGGCTTACCGCACAACATATGCGACATTGCGCCGGATCGCTGCGCTAACGATATTCTTGCATTTTTGCGGCGGAGGTTCTCTTGAAACTTGCCGACATCGCCCAGGTGATCCGCAGCAAGAACGCGGGCCCTCGCCGACTGACACTGGACCTGATGTTCACGACTGATGCCGACTACCAGCGCGTTGCACAGTCGCCATCGATCAGCCGAGAGAACATCGGTGCGCGTTACGGTGTGGCTGCCAATGATGTGACGATCATCCCGTATCCTGCCGGACGTGCGATCAAGATCGTGCTGGCGCGGCCGATCATGGCAGGCGATCCGGGGGATCGCGACGTCTATGGAGCGCAGCAGCATTCACCTTTGCTGGAGGTCGAGATATGAGCGCTTCGGCACGCGTCCTAGACGAGATACGACGCGCTCGACGGCCGATGAGATTTCTGGGCGCATCGGGACAACTCGGCTACGGTATTCCGACGCCGGCCTTCAATGAGGGTTTGGCGCGCAGGCCCGACCTGATCGGTTGCGACATGGGTTCGATTGATATCGGACCCACCTATCTCGGCAAAGGCGAAATGGCGACGGCACCCGCGGCAACGCGGCGCGACCTGCGCAAGGTCCTGCTCGGTGCTCGTTCGATTGATGTGCCGCTGGTAATCGGATCGGCTGGTTCTGCCGGCGCGGGGCCGCATCTGGATGCGACACTCGCAGTCATCCGTGAGATCGCTCGTGCCGAGGGGCTGCACTTCCGCATGGGCGTGCTGCGCGCCGACCTTCCGCGCGACGGACTGTGCACGGCGGTACGCGCCGGCGCGGTGAGTGGCATCGATGACATGCCAACGTTGACCGAGGAAGAGGTGACTGAGGCAGCGCACATCGTCGGCCAAATGGGCATGGGCTCGTTCCGTCGCGCGCTGGCCGAGGATGTCGATGTGCTGATCGCTGGCCGCGCCTGCGATACGGCAATCTTTGCGTCTTTGCCGACGATGCTGGATTTCCCGATGGGGTTGTCGGTTCACATGGCGAAGATCATCGAGTGCGCATCTCTGTGCTGTTTGCCGGGCGGACGCGACTCTATACTGGCGACACTCGATGACGATGGCTTTGTGCTGGAAAGCATGGCAGAGCAGCGTCGAGCCACACCAGTGTCGGTCGCGGCGCACAGCCTCTATGAGCAGGAAGATCCATACACGGTATACGAACCGGAAGGTCGGCTCGACCTGAGTGCAGCCGAGTATGCTGCCGTGGACGACCGACGCTGTCGTGTCGCAGGCGCCAGATGGCATTTGTCCACCGATCCGTGCGTGAAGATCGAGGGCGCACGACGCATCGGCGAGCGAGCGGTGCTGCTGGCTGGCGCAGCTGATTCGCGCTTTATCGCGCAGCATCGTGACATTCTGCCGGCAGTTGCCACCGTGGTGCGAGACCTGGTCTGCGAGGATGCGCCCGAGGATTATACGCTGCGGTTTCGGGTCTATGGCGTGGACGGCGTCCGCATGGCAGTACCGGCCGGAGAAGCGTTGCCGAACGAGGTGTTCATCATGGGCGAGTGTATTGCGCCCACCGCCGAGCGTGCCGCCGAAGTGGTGCGTACGCTGAAGCAGTATCTGCTGCATCACGGATATACTGGACGGTTATCGACGGCTGGCAATCTGGCATTTCCGTTCACGCCACCAGAGGTTTCACTCGGGCCAGCTTACCGCTTCAATGTGTACCATCTGCTGCACACGCCTGATCCGGACGCATTGTTTCCGTTGGAGGTGGAGACCTTGTGAGACCTCCACCTCGCGGACCGATCAGTAGCCGTAGGATTCGGTGCCCACCTGCACCCAATGGGCATTCTTCACCTGAGCCAGGAATGCCTCACTTGAGCCCTGATGCTTTGTCTGGCTGAAGCTCATGGTCGGTGAGCCAAATATGTCTTTGTACTCCTTGATGCTCTCAAGAGCGCTGATAAAGCTTTCTGCGGTAAGGTCACGGCCAGCTTTCTGCAGCGCCAGCACAACCAATTGCGCCGCGGAATAGCCCACCTCCGCGGCGAAATTGGGAGGATGCCCGAACCGCTTTTCGTACTTTGTTGCGAATTCATGCACCGCGGGGCGCGGATCACCGGGCTCAGCGAAGATAACCGATGTTGTCGTGTAGATGCCATCGGTTACCCCACCAGGAACTTCAGCCACTGCCTGGTCATAGATCGCTATGTTGCCAAGGATGTCCACATTCCAGCCGGTCTTGCGGATGGCCGAAACAATTTGCACTGTATCGCGCACGATCGTGCCGAGCAGCACAAGGTCGCAGCCGGCGTCGCGTAGTTTCGCGACAGAAGCACTGAAGTCTGTGTCAGTCGGCTTGTGCAGCGTCTCGGCGACAAGTTGCATATTCAGCGCCTTCAGCTCATCGCGTGCCCCGTCCATAACGTCGCGGCCGAAGTCGGTATCTTGCGACATGGCGCATATATGCTTTTTGCCGTATTTCTCGGCGAAGAGTTTTACCCCGGCCCGCTCCATGTCATAGTACGATGCCGCGTAGCCGAACTTCATGTGGTGGAGAGGGTAATACATCGAACGCGCCGCAGTCAGCGGGAAGATATTGGGCACGCCCTTTGCGACCTGCTCCGGCATCGTTGCGTTGTTCATCGGTGTGCCACCATTGGCGACCATGATGAAGACGTTGTCGCGGTTGATCAGTTTGTTCGCAGCCTGCACGGCGCGGGGCACCTGATACTGCATGTCTTCTACGACGTACCTGATTTTGCGCCCGTGGACACCGCCTTCTGCATTGGCCTCGTCGAACACCATGCGCCACGCATTGGTGTTGTTGACGCCCCACATCGCCGTCACACCGGACAGGTCTGTGTAGGTACCAATGACGATTTCGTTGTCAGTGACACGGGGCTTCTCTCCGGCCGTGGCCGGGAATGTGAGTGCGACGGCTGCAACCGCCGCAAAGAACGCGTTGCGCATACGTCCCTTCTCCCTCGCCGATTATGTCGATAGTCCCGCGCTGTCCCTCGGCTTACGGACAGCGCAGTAGGAACCTCCTTTCTTTTGATGCGAATGGTCGGGCCACGCCCGACCACCACCGTAACAGACCGTTCAGTAGCCGACCGGCGTCGTGCTGACAGGTATCCAGTGACCGCCCTTCACGACAGCCAAGAAGGATTCGTTCGAACCTTGGTGCTTGGTCGCGCTGAAGGTCATCGGTGGCGAGCCAAAGATGTCGTGCCAGTCCTTGATGCCCTCCAAGCCGGCAACGAAGCTGTCGGTCGTCAGCTCTTTCCCGCCATTTTTGAGCGCCTGAACGACGAGCTGCGCTCCGGTGTAACCGATCTGTGCGGCGAAGTTCGGCTCCTTGCCGAAATCCTTCTTGTACTTCTCAGCAAATTTTGCCACCTCTGGGCTTTCGCTGCTGGCCGCGACGTAAAGTACGGGTGTCATTGAGTAAAAACCTTCGGTGATCCCGCCCGGCACTTCCGCTACCGCCTCATCATAACTTGCCGCCTGACCTAGCATATCGACGGTCCAGCCGGTCTTGCGCACCGCGGAGATAATTTGCACGCTGTCCCGGACGATGCCTCCGACGAGGATGAGATCACAGTTGACATCACGAAGCCGCGCAACAGAGGCGCTGAAGTCAGTGTCGGTGGGCTTATGCAGCGTCTCAGCCGCAAGCTTCAGGTTCATCGCCGCGAGTTGGTCTTTGGCACCCGCCATCACGTCGCGACCGAAATCGGTGTCCTCTGACATGGCGCAGATCGTCTTCTTGCCGCGCTGTTCCACGAACAGCTTCACGCCAGCACGCATCTGGTCATAGTAGGAGCTGGCCAATCCAAATTTAAGGTGGTGCAGGGGCTCATACATCGAGCGCGCCGAGGTCAACGGGAATACGTTTGGCACACCCTTCGCCAGCTGCTCGGGCATTGTCGCGTTGTTCATCGGGGTGCCACCATTGGCCACCATAATAAACACGCCATCCCGGTTGATCAGCTTATTGGCAGCCTGTACTGATCGCGGCACCTGATACTGGTTGTCTTCGACAATGTATTTGATCTTGCGACCGTTGATGCCGCCCGCGGCATTGGTCTCATCAAACACCATGCGCCAGGCATTGGAGTTGTTCACGCCCCACATCGCCGTCACGCCGGACAGGTCAGTATAAGTGCCGATAACGATTTCATTGTTCGTAACGCCACGAACACTGTCAGCCGCCATGGCTGGGGCGGTAAGCGCGACGGCAATTGCCGCCGCCAGTAGCCTGCTACGCATCAATTCGTCCCTTCCTTTACGTACCGTAAGCTGCTTCTTTCAGGGCCTGATATCGCTGTTCATCCAAGGCGATGCCCTGCGTCGCCTTGCCGTCGACGTGTTGGATATTGATGCCTAAAGCAGTGGTCCAGCGTTCAATCTCTGGCAACAACCGGGCACCACCCGCATACGCCACGCGCAACCGGCCGAGGCCGATTTCGCGTTTGACCGCATGCAGCACGGTGGCACGCGCCAGCCAACCGATTGGCCCCCGGCGGGCGGCAATCTCGATTGCGCCGCGATACAGCATACGTTGAAGACGCGTGGCATTCACCGCCGCAGCCTCGATCCGATCGCGCAGCATTTGCCAGATGCGTGCATCGATCGCGAGCACTGTCGGCTGCAATTCCTGCAGATTCTCAATGGCGGTGTCGGGGTTCTCGAGATAGTTGCTGATGACGCGTGCCTCGAGCGAAAGGTAGAGACCGAGGATGCGCTCCATGACCTCGCTCATTGGCAACAGTGCAAGGCGCTCATCGTTGGGACGCAGCGACAACTTCCCGCGCACCTCCGCAATCAGGTTCATCGTCTCGCCATGAGACAGCGTCTGTAGATCGCTTCCTCGCACCAGAAGCACGGCTGGCTGCTCCGCAGCGATGGCAACAGGCGCTGTTTCAAGACCAGAGGTTACGAACGAAGCGAGGCTGATACATATCGGGTCGGTGAAGTCACGCAGGCCCTTCATGTCGATGATGACGATACGTTGCAGAGCGGTACAACGGTCACGAATGAGCAGCGCCTTGTCGAGTTGCTCTTCGTTCTCCACGAACAGCACTCGGCAGCGGGAGTCGCGCAGGACCTGGCCGACCTTTTCCGCATCGCTGTCTGGCTGGATCCCGCCGGAAATGCCGGCAGCGGCTAGGATTCCGAGATCGATGTACGCCCACTCCGGCCGGGTCTCGGCCAGCACGCAGGCGACATCGCCTGGCCGAAAGCCCATCTTCGTCAGGCCAGAGCTCACCTCGCGCACATGAGCGCCAAGTTCCGCCCAGGTGATGGCCTTCCAGATGCCACGATCCTTCTTCCGCAGCACGATCTCGCTACCGTGCGCCGTCACACGCGTCGCGAGGATCGCCGGTATGCTTGCCGGGTTCAGTGCCACAGCCGCTTCCTCTTCCATCGCCTTTGCCCGCGGACGCCGGAGTCCTTCTGGCCCAGATAGAACTCCTTGATCGCGTCGGTCTGCATCAACTTGGCGCAGTCATCCGCCAGAACGATACGTCCCACCTCCAACACGTAGCCGAACTGCGCCGTGCGCAGTGCCATGTGAGCGTTTTGCTCAACCAACAAGATCGCGACGCCCTGCTCGTCATTGATCCGGCGGATGATGCGAAAGATCTGTGTTACCAGAAGGGGCGACAGGCCGAGCGACGGCTCATCCAGCAGGAGCAGCTTTGGCCGCCCCATGAGAGCGCGGCTGATCGCCAGCATCTGCTGTTCGCCGCCGGAGAGCAGGCCGGCCCGCTGGTGCGAGCGCTCCTTCAACACGGGAAAATAGCCAAAGCAAAGTTCCAGGTCGCGATGCACCTCGTCCTTGTCGCGGCGCGTATAGGCGCCCATTAGCAGATTCTCGTGCACCGTCAGGAAGGGGAATGTTTCGCGACCTTCCGGAACATGACAGATACCGAGACGCATTACGCGGTCCGGCGGCAGGTGGCCGATCTCCCTGCCTTCGAACTTGACGGAGCCGCGCTCCGGATCAAGCACACCCGATACGGTGCGCAATACGGTCGTTTTGCCGGCGCCGTTGGCACCAAGCACCGTAACGATCTGGCCTTGTGCCACTTGCAGGCTGACGCCGCGGATGGCCTGAATCGGGCCATAAAAGGTTTCGATCGCGGTGACGTCGAGCAACGACGCAGAGGCGCTCATGCCTCACCTCCGATGTAGGCCCTCACCACTTCAGGATGGTTCTGCACCTCGTCCGGCGTGCCGAGTGCGATGACCTTGCCATAGTTCAGCGCCATCACCCGATCTGACACCATGCGCACCAAATTCATGTCGTGCTCGACCATGATCACAGTGACGCCAAGATCCTTCTTGATGTCTTCGATCCAAAATCCCATGCCCTCGGTTTCCTCGACGTTCAGACCCGAGGAAGGTTCGTCAAGCAACAACAGTTTGGGCTCGATACAAAGAGCCCTGCCCAGCTCGACCACCTTTCGTACGCCATAGGGCAGATTGGCGATCAGCGTGTCGCGATAGCGCTCCAGCCCAAGAAAGGCGATAACCTCTTCCGCCTTCTCTCGATGCTTCAGTTCCTCGCGCCGTACCGCAGGCGTGAAGACAAGTTCCGACAGCACGCCGACGGTCGAGTGGCAATGCCGCCCAATCAGCAGGTTCTGCAGCAGAGTCGCGTTGGCGAACAGCTCTATGTTCTGGAATGTGCGCGCGATCCCCAGCCCGGCGATGCGATACGGCGGGACGTTGGTGATGTCCTGGTCCTGGAAGAGCAGCCGGCCAGATGTCGGTGCATAGATGCGACTGATCAGGTTGAAGATGGTCGTCTTGCCAGCGCCGTTCGGGCCGATGATGGAGAAGACCTCGCCAGGCCGCACATCGAAGCTCACCGCGTCGACCGCTCGAATTCCACCAAAGCGGATGGCGATATCTTCGGCACGGAACAGGCTCATCGCAGTCGCTCCGAACGGGCGTAGGACTTCTGCCGGCGGAAGCTGCTGCGACGCTTCAGCGGGTAGGTCTGGAACCAGTGTTTGATCTTGATCCAGCGGCCATAGATGCCGCCTGGTTCGAACAGAATCACGAGCACCAGGACAAGGCCGAACAGCGATGGCTCCAGACCTGGCATTCGGCCGATGCCAAAGGGGAGGTCGTCGCGCATGATGGCGATGAACTGCGGCAACAGACGCACGAACAATGCGCCGTAGATTACCCCGTGCAGCGAGCCCAGACCGCCAACGAAGACAATGGTGACAAACTGCACCGAGAGCAGGACGTCGAACGCGTCGGGAGCCAGAAAGCGCACATAGTGGGCGAATAGAGCTCCGGCCAATCCCGTGATGAAGGCACTGATGGCGAACGCGAACGTCTTGTAGCGTGCCAGGTGGATGCCCATGCTCTGTGCGGAGATTTCACTATCGCGGATCGCCACCATGGCGCGACCGAGCGGGGTGCGGAGCAGATTGGCTGAAAACCACAGCACAATCACCAGCACAGCGAGCGAAAGATAGTAGACGCCATTCGCGCTCTGGATCGGGATGCCGAAGATATACGGTTCCGGCACCGGAAATCCGTCGAAGCCACCCGTGACCGCATCCCACTTCTGGAACACCGTGCCGACAATGGAGCCGAAGGCCAGCGTGGCG
>JBKPSV010000191.1:0-11688 GCA_046735215.1 Pseudomonadota bacterium
TATCCTTCAACGCCTCATTCAGCGCGTAAAGGAACATCAGCAGGAACTGCGCCATCGCTGCGACCGAACCGGATACGTCGCACAGCACCATGACCCTTGGCTTTTCGATGCGCTTCTGCTTCCAGACCGTGACGAACGGTACGCCGCCCCATCCCATGTTCTTGCGGAGGGTTCGCCGTACATCCAGGTGCCCCCGAAGACGCCGCCGCCGCGTCTTGGCGTAGCGCGCGGCAAGCCGCTTTGCCATCGCGCGCACCAATACGCGCATCCTTTCGAGGTCGCGCCTCTCCAGGTTGGAGAGCCGTGCCGACTTCAGCAGTTCCTCGCGAAACTTCTCGGTTTCGCCGCGAGCAAACAGCAGCAGATTGCGCTCGACCATGTCGCGCGCCTGATCACGCAGCGCCTCGATGCGGTTCTCCAGCTGGTCCGCGGTCACGTGATCGCCGTCCTTGCGAAGCGCCTCCATGTCCCGCTCCGCCTGACGCAGGCCCATGCGATCCAGTATGCGTCGCGCATAGAGATTTCGCTGGGTGAAGAAACGAATGTTCTGGATGCCAGCATCCCGTGCGGCGTCTTCCATCGCTGTGGCCAGGGCAGCGCGGTCATCGTCCATCAGCATCTGCGCCAGCGAGCGTCCACTGCCACCGCCAAGCCCCTCGCCACCGAACCCATTCGATGTGACGTTGACCTCGGGGTAAGAGTTCGTCTCATCGCTCCGAGCAAGTTCGTCACGCCGGAAGTAGAGGTCGAAGCACTCATCGAACAGGTGCTTTTCGTCCGGCGTCTTCGCCAATACCAGGGACAAGGTGTCCTTGAGCGCCGTGCGATCACCGTAGCCGATCACCTGCAGGGCTCGAGCGGCGTCGATCCCCTCGGCTGCGGAGACGCGGATGCCGGCACTGCGTGCGGCCTGAAGGAACTGCCGTAGTGGCTCGGAGGCCACCGCCGTATTCATATCGGCAAACCGGCCTCCTGTCGCGCTTTCTGCGTCAGGGTGACGATCTGCTTCTTCGCCACTTCGATGTCTGCCTCGAACTTCAACAATACATTCAAGGTATCTTGCACAAGTTCGGCATCGAGAGCGGCCGCGTGCAGCAACACCAGAACACGCGCCCAATCGATCGTCTCGCTGATGGACGGCACCTTCTTAAGGTCCAATGAGCGCAGCTGCTGCACGAACGCAACCAGTTCGCGCCGCAGATGGGTCTCTATCCCCGGCACGCGCGACTGGATGATTCTCCCTTCCAGCTTCGCATCCGGAAAGCCGATATGCAGATGCAGACATCGTCGCTTCAGCGCGTCACCCAGATCTCGTGTGCTGTTGGAGGTCAGCAGCACGATAGGCGTCCTGATCGCGTGAATGCTGCCGATTTCCGGTATAGTGACCTGATAGTCGGACAGGATCTCCAGAAGAAACGCCTCAAACTCCTGATCCGACTTATCGATCTCGTCGATCAGCAGCACCGAGCCGCCTGGCTGCTGCAACGCGCGCAGCAATGGCCGAGGCTCGAGGAACTGCTGCGAGAAAAAAACGTCGCCGAATTGATGCAACTTGTCGAGAGCGGATGGCAACGTCTCTTCGCTGCCCAGGACATCGCCGATCTTGTCCTTGAGGATTTGTGTGTAAAGCAGCTGCTTGCCGTACTTCCACTCATATAGCGCTTTTGCCTCGTCCAATCCCTCGTAGCACTGCATGCGGATCAGCGGCAGCTCGAGGCACGTCGCCACTGACTTTGCCAGCTCGGTCTTGCCGACGCCTGCGGGGCCTTCCACCAGGATCGGCTTCTCCAGGTGCTGGGCCAGATAGACCGCCGTGGCGATCTGTCGGCTTGGGATATAGCCGACTGAGGCTAGGCTTTGTTCCACGCCCTCTATCGAGCCAAATTTGCACGCGGCCGTCCCGGCCGGCGCCACTCCAGCGTCTGGCATACACGTTCCTATCGAGAATGCTACCGATGGGTAGCATCCGGCGGCGCGCTTGCCAAAGGGGCAGCATTCTGTCCGGTCGTGCATGCCACCAGGTCGACCCCTTGCTCGTGCAGCAGTCGCATGTCATCGAAGGATGTCGTTCGGCGAACCAGCACACGTGAGTTGCCAGCATGAAAGCGTTGGACCAGGCGCGCGATATTGGCCTGGCCCTTCGCGTCCTGCACGCTTGCCGGATCGATCTGTAACGAGAAGATTGGCGAGCCCAATGCCAGAAGATCCAACCGCGGCGCCTCCAATGCTTCGAGTTGAAACCCCAGGCCGTGACACAGCGGCCGGATGCGCGTGACCCAGTCGAATAACCGGAACTGGGGGCAATTTCGCGGCACGCCATTGACCACCAGGACCAGCCGGTCACGCAATCGCTGGTCAAGCGAGCGGCACGTCGCGAGATACCTCTCTTCGAGATGGCGATCCAGGATAACCTCGAAGCTGACGTCGACGAAGATGGTTCGGGCGCGCTGGTGTGCATCAGCAATGGCCCGCTCGGCCGCGACCCCGAGCACCAAGCGGTCGTAATCGCAGGCGGCTCGTTCCGCTGCAGGAAGCGCGCCATGCGCGGCCTGTAGCCGCTGATCCAGGCCCAAGGGCAGTTGAGCGTAGAAGGCCACTGGCTGCAAACTTCTGGCGCCATATACTGGCTCCAGCTCGCAGACAGCGGTTGTGGCGGCGCTCGTCAGTATCTCGCGTGCCCTCGCTTCACTTGCTGCAAGGCGCGCGTTCAGGCGATCGTTCAGCGCCGCAGTCAGCAGATCCTGGGTTTTCGGCGTGCCGTCAGGCAGCTCGATCGCGGTGGTGATGGCCGACACGTCGGCAGTCCGGCTGTCCTGACCGTCACCTATCAGACGAACCCTAATCTCCCGCGCGATCGAGGCGGCACGAAATGCCGCCTCATCCTCATTCGTTCCCGGGCCGAAGCAAATCAAAAAGTCCCCCTCAGGCGTCCTCGCATAAGTATCGCTACGCCCGCACCGCGACTTGATGACATGTTCCGCCGTAGCCATTGCTCTTTCGGCGACGGCCTGCCAGCGCGAACCGAGACTTGCTTTGACATCGCGCAGACCGACCGGCTTGACTTTGCCAGCGACATGCACTGTGACCGGAGCTGCATCTGGTCGCGGTAGCAACGTTATAATCCTGAAGCGGCGAAGATCTGTTCGATCCACCGTAATCGACGTCAGCTCGACGGAATCTTCCGCGCCATCCGATGTGAGAAGGTTCGCGACAACGGTGTAGTCGTGACCCTCATCAAGCTGACGTTGTCGCGCCGCTGCGACGATGGGACGCGTGTTGGGAGCCACATACTCGATTGCACGTTTGCCTAACAACCGACCAGGCGGATAGCGGAGCAGATGATCGAATGCCGGGTTGGTCATCTGCACTAGGCCATCCGCATTAACTATAGCGACCGGGACCTGCACGCAGAGAAAGACTTTGGCGAGCAGGCCTTCAGTCGCAGACTGTTGCTGCCGCTCCTGAACCTCCTCGGTGATGTCGTGACCCAGCGTGACAAAGAACTGTGTGTTTGATTTTCGTGCAGGGATGAGATGCAATCCAAGCCAGAAGCGACTGCCATCAGCACGTTTGCACAGCAATTCCGACCTTATCGACCTGCACTGACGCAGCCTTCAACGTCTCGTCGTATGCTGTCAGGTTCTTGTCCGAGACGGCAAGCGTTGACAGCGGCCGGCCGACGACTTCCGCGTGAGTATATCCCGAAGTGCGGCAGAACTGTCTGTTCGCCGCGGCAATGACCAAGCCTGTCTCACCCGACCCGATCTGCTCCAGGACGAATACAATATCATCCGACTCATCCAGCGAGTCGCAGATCATGTCGGCGAGCGCTGCAGGATCCAGCAAGCCGTGCTTCACGCACCCAGATTAGCGGAAGATGGTTAACGTCCTGTGCGCATCACAGCCGTACAGCTGACTCTTGTTGGCGGCACACAATAGTACCGATGAGCTGCTATAACATTACGTCCCCAGAAGGCCAGATGCGCGCTCGCCGGGGGCACACTTGGATCGGCTGCTCGCCATCATGTGGCCGCGCGGGTTGCCTGTGCCTAAACTGCTCCCAGGCACGACTGTCAAAGGACCCACGGCATGGACTTCCATATCAGCGCTGAACAACGGCAGATGGTTGCATCGGTCCGCGAGCTGGCGCAGTCCCAGTTTAAGCCGAAGGCCGGCCGCTGGATGGACGGCACGTTCCCCTGGGAGAACATGAAACAGCTCGCCTCGTTGGGCGTCCTCGGCATGTCGGTACCCGAGGAATACGGCGGCCTGGGGCTCCCCATCCTGGACACCGCTCTGATCCTCGAGGAACTCGCTAAATCATGTTACGTAACAGCAATGGCAGTTTTGGGCGAGGCCGGCGTGCAAACGCGGGTGATCGCCCGTTACGCGCCTGCGGCAATCCGCGAACGCATCCTGCCGCGGGTCGTGAGCGGCGATTGCATGCTGGCGATCTGCATGACGGAACCACATGCCGGCACCGATGTGGCTAACTATCGCACCAACGCGCGCGTCATGGGCGATCGCGTCATCCTGAAGGGCACCAAGACGCTGATCAGTCGGGCGCCTGAGGCCGGCATGTTCATCGTGTTTACCCGCATTGATGGCAAGCCGGGTCGCGAAGGGATCGGCTGCGTATTGCTGGAAGCCGGCACCAAGGGGTTCGAGGTCACCGGCACCTATCACACAATGGGCGGCGAGAATCTGTTCGAAATCCAGTTCAACGATTGTGAGCTTCCGCTGGAAAATCTGGTGATCAAGGAGGACGGGTTCCGCAAGCTGCTGAGTGCATTCAACACTCAGCGCTGCCTCAATCCGAGCATCTCGCTGGGTCTGGCAGAAGGCGCATTCGACGAGGCGGTGAACTACGTGCGAGAGCGGACCGTATTCGGCAAACCGATTGCCGATCATCAGGGCATTCGCTGGAAGCTCGCTGACATGTTCAAGGACATAGAGGCAGCGCGCGGCATCCTCTATCGTGCTTGCCTGACTGCCAATCCGTTCCCTGATCCGTTCATGGCGGCCGCGGCGAAGGTGTTCTGCAACGAGATGTCGCTGCGCGTCACCTCCGAGGCGGTGCAACTTCATGGCGGGTTTGGTTTCACGGACGAGTATCCGGTGTCGCGGCTCTACCGGGGCGCTCGCTACGGCACGATCGGCGGTGGCACGTCAGAAACACTCCGCGACCTTATGGGCCGCAAGATTGTCGCAGACCTTGACTTCGACCAGGGTGTTCTCGGCCTGGGGACCTACTGACGTGCTGCTGATCGAAACGGACGGCAAGGCGTTGCTGGCGGAGCATGGCGTTGCCATTCCACGCGCGATGGCGGCAACCGATCCGACCATCGGTGACCTCCGAGACCAAGGCCAAGGAATACCCCTCCCTGGCGATGGCCCGTGGATGGTGAAGGCGCAGGTGCCGGTAGGCGGACGAGGCAAGGCTGGCGGGGTCGTGCGCTGCGACACGCCGCAAGAGGCCGCCGCTGCGGTGCAGCGCCTGCTGGGCCAGCGGCTGAAGGGGCACCGGGTCGACCTCTGCCTGATTGAGCAGGCGGTCACCGGCGTGGAGCGATATCTGGCCGTGATGGTCGATCCGGCGAGTTACGGTCTGCGGGTGATCTATGGTGCGCAAGGCGGCGTCGACATCGAGCAGTCGGCCATCACGCAGAGCCGGCTTAGTCCACCGCATCCTGCCGGTGTGGCCGAGACGCTGGCGGAACTGATTGCAATCGAGCCAGAGCATTGGCGGAGCCACATCATGGCGACTGGTCGCCGGCTCGCCGAGCTGGTGCTGCAGCGTGAATTGGCGTTGGCTGAGATCAACCCGCTTTTTGTATCGGATGACGGCTGCGTCGCCGGAGACGCGAAGCTGGTGGTCGATTTAAGCGCAGTCGAACGTCAGCCGCGCATCGCTGCGCTGCTCGAAGCACGGTCGCAGACCTATGTGGATGCCAACCGAAAGTTGGCGGAGGGCTTCGACTACGTCGAGATCGATCCTGATGGGGAAATCGGCTTGGTAACGACCGGTGCCGGGCTCTCGATGATGCTCATCGACGAACTTGCGGCACGTGGCCTGAAACCGCTGAACTTCTGCGACATCCGCACGGGCCAGATGCGCGGCAGTCCGGCTCGCGTTATGCGCGTGCTTGAGTGGATCACTGCACGGCCGTCGCTGCGCGCCGTGCTGGTGAGCGTGTTTGCCGGCATCACTGATCTCGGGGAGTTCGGCACCCTGCTGGCGACGGGACTTGAACAAACGCCTGCGCTGCGGGTTCCGGTCGTGGCACGTCTTGTGGGACGTGGAGCGACCGAAGCACAACGGATCCTTGCGGATCGTCATCCCGGGATGCTGGTTACCGAAGATCTCGAAGAGGCATTGAGCAGCGTCGCTGCGATAGCCGGAAAGCCACGCGCATGATCACATCGCTGTCACGCGATACGCCCGTGATCGTGCAGGGCATCACCGGTCGGATGGGGCGGACGCATGCCACGCTGATGCGCGCCTATGGCACCAATATCGTTGGTGGCACGTCCAGCCGGACCGACACAAAGGAAGCCGCCGGTGTGCCGGTGTTTGCGAACTGCCGCGCCGCAGTCCTGGCCACCGGTGCCGTTGTGTCGGTCGCAATGGCACCGCCTTTGGAAACGCTGGGCGCAGTCGAGGAGGCGCTCGCCGCTGGCATCCGCCTGATTGTCACGGTCGCTGAAGGCATCCCTTTGCACGACGCGATGCGGATCGGGCGGGCTGTGCGCCGCGCCGGTGCGACCTGGATCGGCGGCTCCACACCCGGACTGGCGATCCCCGGCGAACTCAAACTGGGTTTTCTGCCCGACGTCTGTCTTCGACCAGGTCCGTTCGGCATCATGTCGAAGAGTGGCACGCTGTCCTACGAGTGTGGCTATCGTCTTGCACGGGCTGGGCTTGGACAGAGCGTCTGGGTCGGGGTCGGGGGCGATCAGGTGAAGGGCGTGCGGTTTGCCGATCTGCTGCCGGTGTTCTTCTCCGATCCTCGCACGCACGCGATCATCTTGGTGGGCGAGGTCGGCGGCAACGAAGAGGAGGAATGTGCCGCGCTGATGCGGCGTCTGACCGGACGCAAGCCGGTCTACGCGCTGATTGCCGGGCGCGAGGCGAAAGAAGGCGTGTCAATGGGCCATGCTGGCGCGCTGGTATTGGGTGAAGCCGGTTCGCTCGCCTCCAAGATCCGGTGCCTGACTGCGGCAGGCGCGCGCGTATTCGGGTCGATCGAAGCGCTGATCGAGACCTGCGTGCAGGACCTTACCTGATCTCTTGAACGAACTTGGCCTTGTCGGCAGCAGCAGCAAGCAGGAACGACAGATCGGTGCCGGTCGACACATATCGGGCGCCCTGGCGCACATACTCCGCCATCAGATCTGGCCGCGAAGCCAACCCACCAACACCGACATGTTTGCCATGCTTCCGGCAGGCAGCGATGGTTCGCAGATAGGCATCGCGAACATTCGGATGGTCGAACTGGCCACTGATACCCATCTCGTTGCAAAGGTCATTGGTGCCGACCAACATCAAATCGACGCCTTCCACTGCAGCGATCTCTTCCACGTGCTCCAGCGCCGCGACGGTCTCCATCATCACGACAACCATCGTCGCATCATTCATGGCTTGGTTGACGGCAGCGGAAGGGAAGCTGCGGTAGTGGTAGTGCGGGAGCGCGCCACCGGCTCCGCGTTCGCCCTGCGGTGTGAACTTGGCGAACCGTACCACTTCGCGCGCCTCTTCGGCCGAGCGAACATGCGGCGCAATCACTCCCATCGCACCGCCGTCCAGCAGACGGCAGATGAACTCCGGCGTATTGGCCGGCACCCGCACAAGAGGTGTGATACCGCATTGCATGGCTGAAACGCAGATCTGACAGACAGCGTCCATCGACAGCGTGTTGTGCTCAACGTCGACATAGATCGTGTCGAAGCCGGCAGTGGCAGCGATGCGTGCTATCTCGATCGATCGGCAGAGCCGGACCGTCATCGAGGCAACGACCTCGTCGCGCTGAAGCTTCTCCTTCACACGGTTGCGAAGGATGTCATGCAGTTCGTTAGGCACAAGTCCCTCCCAGTGTGCAACCATACCGCGCGTTAGCGTTAAGACGAGATCCCCTATCACCCCGATCCGCCGCGGCGGCATAGTGTGCCCATCGCGCCGGCCAGAGGCAAATAACCCCGGTAAGCCTGGATTGGGGCATTCTGACAGGCACGCCCTTTAGTACCGATTGGATCTGTTCACGAAGTTGTGCCCCCACGCGCGATGTGCGGAGTTGTACTGACGGACAAGAAAGTTGCGCACCGAGATTGGTGCATGCAATCCCCGAGACGGGCGGCTCGTCGCCTGGCTTTCATCAGAGCCGCCGACCAGGAGCATCTCATGAACGACCAGACGCAACTCGGCCATCCTGTGATTGATCGCCGGATCCAGGATCCCACCGGGGCGATCGATAGCGACGATCGTTCGAATGGTCACGCGGATCACATGCATGAGCTGCTGCATGCCTTGCAGGCGATGCGGATCGGCGACTTCTCGGTGCGTCTGCCGAGCGACCGCACCGGCCTCGAGGGAAAGATTGCTGACACCTTCAACGAGATTATCGCCGCCAACCAGCGCATGGCATCGGAATTGGCCCATGTCGGCCAAGTGGTCGGCCGCGAAGGGAAGACGCGCAGCCGGGTCAAGTTTGGGGTGCAGTCCGGCGCGTGGGCGGCAATGGAGTCATCGGTCAACGACCTGATCGACGATCTGCTCTGGCCGACTGCCGCGGTGACTCACGCCATCACCGCCGTGGCGCAGGGCGATCTGTTGCAGACTGTGCGGCTTGATGTGGATGGCCGGCCGCTGCAGGGCGAGTTTCTGCGGTCGGCAACGATCGTCAACACGATGATCAAGCAGCTTTCCGTGTTCACCTCCGAAGTAACTCGCGTCGCACGCGAAGTCGGCACCGATGGGAAACTAGGTGGCCAGGCACAGGTTCGTGAGGTGACCGGGGTGTGGAAGGATCTCACCGAGAGCGTCAACTCGATGGCGTCGAACCTGACGGCACAGGTGCGCAACATCGCCGACGTGACGATCGCCGTCGCCAACGGCGACCTGTCCAAGAAGATCACGGTGGATGTGCGTGGCGAAATCCTGCAACTGAAGGAAGCCATCAACACGATGGTGGACCAGTTGCGTTCCTTTGCGTCCGAGGTGACCCGGGTCGCGCGCGAGGTTGGCACGGAAGGCAAACTGGGCGGGCAGGCGGTGGTGCCGGGCGTCGCCGGCACCTGGAAGGATCTCACCGACAGCGTCAACGCGATGTGCGGCAATCTGACCGATCAGGTGCGCAACATCGCCCAGGTGACGACCGCGGTGGCGCGCGGCGACCTGTCACGCAAGATCACGGTGGATGTGCGCGGCGAAATCCTGGAGCTGAAGGACACTATCAATACGATGGTCGATCAGCTCAACGCATTCGCCTCGGAAGTGACGCGCGTGGCGCGCGAGGTAGGCACCGACGGCAAACTTGGCGGACAGGCAGTGGTGCCCGGAGTTGGCGGCACCTGGAAGGACCTGACCGATAACGTCAACTCCATGGCGGAGAATCTCACCGCGCAGGTGCGCAACATCGCCGAGGTGGCCACCGCGATCGCTGGCGGTGATCTCTCGAAGAAGATTACCGTCAACGTGTCGGGTGAAATTCTGCAGCTGAAGGAAACCATCAACACGATGGTCGATCAGCTCAACGCATTCGCCGGCGAAGTGACCCGCGTTGCGCGTGAGGTGGGCACCGAAGGTCGGCTGGGCGGTCAGGCAAATGTGCTCGGTGTGGCGGGCACGTGGAAGGATCTGACCGAATCAGTGAACTCGATGGCGTCCAATCTGACCGCGCAGGTGCGCAACATTGCCGAGGTCTCCACCGCAATCGCCAATGGGGATTTATCGAAGAAGATCACCGTGAACGTATCGGGCGAAATACTGCAGCTGAAAGAGACCATCAACACGATGGTCGATCAGCTGAACCGCTTTGCGGGCGAGGTGACGCGTGTGGCGCGCGAGGTCGGCACCGAAGGTCGGCTAGGCGGCCAGGCGCAAGTCTCTGGTGTGGCCGGTACCTGGAAGGATCTCACCGACAGTGTGAATTCGATGGCGTCTAACCTGACCGGACAGGTGCGCAACATCGCAGAAGTCGCGACCGCGGTGGCGCAGGGGGATCTATCAAAAAAGATTACGGTCAACGTATCAGGTGAAATTCTGCAGCTGAAGGAGACCATCAACACGATGGTCGATCAGCTCAACGCGTTCGCCGGTGAAGTGACGCGCGTTGCGCGCGAGGTGGGTACCGAAGGACGGCTGGGCGGGCAGGCGAACGTGCCAGGCGTCGCCGGCACGTGGAAGGACCTGACCGACAACGTGAACTCGATGGCTTCGAACCTGACCGGACAGGTGCGTAACATCGCCGAGGTCGCCACGGCGATCGCCAACGGTGATCTGTCGCGCAAGATCACCGTCGATGTTCGCGGCGAGATCCTGCAGCTGAAAGAAACGCTGAACACGATGGTCGATCAGCTCAACCGGTTCGCCGGTGAGGTGACGCGTGTTGCGCGCGAGGTTGGAACGGAAGGCAAACTGGGTGGTCAGGCAAATGTGCCCGGCGTGGCCGGAACATGGAAGGACCTGACGGACAGCGTGAACTCGATGGCCGGCAATCTGACCGCACAGGTGCGCAACATCGCCGAGGTGACCACGGCTGTGGCTCGTGGCGATCTGGGACGCAAGATCACCGTTGATGTGAAGGGCGAAATCCTGGAACTGAAAAATACCATCAACACGATGGTTGATCAGCTCAACGCGTTCGCCTCGGAGGTGACACGCGTGGCGCGCGAAGTGGGCACCGAAGGTAAGCTCGGCGGCCAGGCTGCAGTACCGGGCGTTGCAGGCACGTGGAAAGATCTGACCGACAACGTCAATTTCATGGCTTCGAACCTGACGGGCCAGGTGCGCAATATCGCCGAGGTGGCCACAGCCATCGCCAGTGGTGATCTGTCGAAGAAGATCACAGTCGACGTGCGGGGCGAGATCCTTCTGCTGAAGGAAACGCTGAACACGATGGTCGATCAGCTCCGATCCTTCGCGGGCGAGGTGACCCGTGTTGCGCGCGAGGTCGGCACCGAAGGGCGGCTCGGCGGACAGGCCGTGGTGCCGGGTGTCGGCGGCACGTGGAAGGACCTGACCGACAACGTCAACCTGCTGGCGGCAAATCTGTCGACGCAGGTGCGCAACATCGCGGAGGTCACTACCGCCGTTGCCCGTGGCGATCTATCGCGCAAGATCACTGTTGATGTGAAGGGCGAAATCCTGGAGCTGAAGAATACCATCAATACGATGGTTGATCAGCTGAATGCATTCGCCTCCGAGGTGACGCGCGTGGCGCGCGAGGTGGGTACCGACGGCAAGCTTGGGGGCCAGGCGGCTGTTCCCGGCGTTGCCGGCACCTGGAAAGACCTTACCGATACCGTCAACGTCATGGCCGCCAACCTCACGGAACAGGTGCGCGGTATCGTCAAGGTTGTCACCGCAGTGGCCAACGGCGATCTAAAACAGAACCTGGCCATGGCATCAAAGGGCGAGGTCGCCGCGCTTGCCGAAACCATCAATAACATGACCAATACCCTTGCGACCTT
>JBKPSV010000192.1:0-9267 GCA_046735215.1 Pseudomonadota bacterium
CTGTGATCGTGCCGCCGCGTGGCGCAGCTCCGCCGCCGACAAATCCACTCGAGTGATCGCTATCGTCATCGCCGTCCCCCCGTCTTCCGCAGGGACTGCCAAGCACAACCCGTCGCGCCGCGCAGATTCACATCGGAGTCAACGGTTCAGGCGGTTGGTATAAGACATGGCTTGTGGATATCCGATGAAGCATACGATGCAGGATTCCTGGCGCTCATGGAGCACAAGACTTAAGGTCCAGATTATGATCGGTGGTCGGAAAACCCACCGCTGTGCTCTGTGTGTTTGACCACTGTTCTTAGCCCCACTTGCTATCAATGGGCCATCAAATCAATAGATGCAGCAATTTATGCTTCTCAGGCGGAATATCCACTCCCTCCGCAATAATGCGGCCGCGCTATCCGTTGACAACCGTCGTCGAATGGACATCGCCTCTATAATTTTACTCGCAGCGTTCTGCTGAACTCGTCGCAATCCTACCGCTTGTAGGTGGACGTTTGGCCAGTTGGATACATGAGCACCAGTCTCACTCTTGCAGTGGATGATGGCAGGCAAAGCCATGCTCGCCCGGATCGGTCCATTGGGGATAGGTGTTTCTGCAAAGTTCGGTTGCCCGTGGGCAGCGTGGGTGAAAGTGACAGCCTACAGGCGGCGCGGCCGCAGATGGGATTTCGCCTACAACACGCGCCAGAACGCCGCCGCGCTGCGCCGGGTCGGGAATTGGTGAGGCGTCTCGCAGCATGCGCGTATAAGGATGTCGCGGCGTCGTGAACACGCGGCCGACCGGCCCCTGTTCGACGATCCGACCAAGATACATTACCGCAACCCGCGAACAGAACCAGCGGATCACGCCGAGATCGTGGCTGACGAAGACGAATGCCAAGCCACGCCGCTGCTGTAGTTCCTTCAGCAACAGCAAGACCTGCGCCTGCACCGACACATCAAGGGCCGACACGGGCTCATCGGCGACGATGAGCTCGGGTTGCAAGGCGAGCGCTCGCGCTATGCCGATGCGCTGGCGCTGCCCCCCAGAGAATTCGTGCGGATAACGGTCGAGCACTGTCTCCGGAAGGCCCACTTCGGTCAGCAACGCGGCCGCCAGATCACGTGCCGCACGCCCTCGTGCGATACCGTGCACTGTCAGCGGTTCTGCCAATGTACGCCCGATGCTGCGCCGCGGGTTCAGCGATGAATACGGGTCCTGGAATACGATCTGCATGCGGCGCCGCAACGCGTTCAATGCGGCACCCCTCGCCATACTCACGTCTATGTCCGTAAAGCGGATGTCGCCCGCGTCCGGTTCGATCAGCCGCAATGCTGCTCGCGCAGCCGTCGACTTGCCGCAGCCTGACTCGCCGACCAGACCGAACGCCTCGCCGGGGCCAACCTCGAAACTTATGCCATCGACTGCGCGGATGGTCGTGACGACCGGGCGCGGAAAACCTGCGCGCAACGTGAAATGCTTGACCAAACCGCTGACCGCAAGAACCGCCGTCACCATGGCTCGATCACCACCTGCGGCCAAATGCTTTGTGCCCTTGCGGCCTTTTCTGTGTGCGATGCGGCATTGTCCAGCGCATGATTTGGCCTGATCCGCATTGCGAAGACGTCGTTCAGGCCGAATGGGGCGGCCATCTGCAAAAAATTATCCGGTGTCAACCGGACCCCGACCGCGTGAACCCGTGAGGCGTAATACAGCAGCGATTCGTCGGCACAGCGAAGCTGAGGGTAGGTGCAATCAAAACGATCAGCGAACCACAGGTGAACGCGGGCCTGATTCCGCACCTGCACAGGCCCCACGCAATCTCTGGTCTCCGCGGCAACGCGCCGGATGACACTGTCCTCGGCCTCCCAGGAGCGGTCACCGGCGTCGAAGTAGATCACGTCATAGTCCTTAATGCCCGTGCCGCGTGGCCGGTCGGTCAGCGCATTCCAGACGGTCTGATACAGGCAACCCGCGACCAGCCGCCATTGTGGCAGATCAAGCGTCCGTAGGCGCTCAAGCAAGCGCATAAGGTCGGGATCGGCACGGATGATCGCTGCGAAACGATCGCTGCAGTTCACGTCTCGCCCCGCAGGCGCGGATCCGTGGCGTCACGTAGCCCATCGCCGATCATGTTGAGGCCAAGTACCAGCAGCAGAATTGCGATGCCGGGCCAGATGGACAGCCACGGTGCGTCGAGAATGTTCTCGAAGCCTTCGCGCATCATGCCGCCCCAGGTCGCTGTCGGCGGCTTGACGCCAAGGCCGATGAACGACAGCGACGCTTCGGTGCGCACCGCAGTTGCCATCCACAACGAGCCCATCACCAGAACCTCACTCAGAATGTTTGGCAGAATGTGCACGAACAGGATGCGCAGGTGCGAAAAGCCTAGCGCACGGCCGGCTTCGATAAAGGTACGCTCCTTCAGGCTAAGGACAGGGGCGCGAGCGATACGCGCGAAAGGAGCAATGGCAGTAAGCGCGATCGCGGCGACCAGGTTGATCAGATCCGGGCCGAGCAGCGCGACCACGATCAGGCCAAGGATCAGACTGGGGAATGAGAGCAGCACATCCATCGTCTGCATGACAATAAGATCGATCTGGCCGCCGACATAGCCGCTCACCATGCCGATCGTCCCGCCGATCACGATCGCAACAGTGATCGAACTCACCGCGATCGCCAGCGAAATCCGAGCGCCCCATAAGATGCGCGAGAGCACGTCGCGGCCGTACGCATCGGTGCCCAGCAGGTAGTCGCCCCCGGGAGGTGCAAGGCGATCAATGATGTGCTGATCGTTGGGGTCGAATGGCGCGAGCCACGGCGCCAGCAGCGCGCCGGCAAGGACGAGCAGGCATAGAATCGCACCGATCGTCGTGGCCGGATAGGCTAGAGCGAATGCAACAACGCGCTTCCCCCTTCGCCTTCGCAAGGGAGCTGTCGGAAGTCGAGGCCCCTGTTCTGTCGCCACGCTCACTGCTTCACCCGCGGATCGATCAGGCCGTAGGTGAGGTCGGTGATGAGGTTCACCACGACGATCAGAAAACAGTAGATGACCATCAGTCCCTGCAGCATCGTGTAGTCGCGCTGATTCAGCGCGCCGACGATGATCTTGCCCAGGCCGGGGCGGTTGAACACGATTTCCGTCAGCACCGAGTTGCCGATCAGGATACCGATATACAGGCCCACCACGGTGACCACCGGCATTGCGGCGTTGCGCAACCCGTGACGCCACACGACGCGCCGCCACGGAACGCCTTTGGCACGCGCGGTGCGGATATAGTCTTCGCCGAGCACCGACAGCATCGCGCTACGCGTCACGCGCGTGATGTAGGCCGCCATTACCAGGCCCAGCGTAGCCGCCGGCAGCACAAGTTTGTTGAGCCGATCGAGCGGATCGTCAAGCCGTGCGTTGCCGATAACAGGGAACAGCCGCCAGTGCAGCGCGAACAGCAGCAAGATGAAGATGCCGGAAACGAAAACCGGGAATGACAGTCCGATCAGCGACAACATCCTCGCGGCGTAGTCGATGAAGCGGTTACGGTGCAGGGCAGCCCAGATGCCCGCCGGAATACCCATCACGGTGCCAACGACCAGCGATGCCAGAGTCAGATCGATGGTGTGCGGCAACACCGCACCGACATCGGTCAGGATCGGGCGGCCGGTTACCATTGACCGACCGAAATCTCCCGACAATGATTGGCCAAGGAAGTCGACGTATTGCTGCCAGATCGGCTTGTCGAGCCCCAGCTTGGCCTGCAATGCGGCGATGCCGTCCGGAGTTGCGCGGTCACCCAGTATGGCAATTGCAGGATCGCCCGGCACGACGCGGACGATCAGGAAGACCAAGGTTAGAACGGCGAGCAGAGTAGGGATCGCGGCGAGCAGTCGGCGAATGATGTAGAAGATCACGCCGCATCACTTGAAATGTGTCGCCTCGGTGATCAGCGGGCCGAGTGATAGCGAACCATCCAGCTTGTAGCCGTAATCTAGATTGTCGTGCCGTGCAAACACCAGCAGTGTCTCGAACAGCGGCACCGCGCATACGTGAGCAACGATCTTCTTTTGTGCCTCGGCCCAAAGGGCCAATTGCTTCGCCTTATCGGTCTCGACGCGTGCGCCGTCGATCTCTTTGTCAGCGACATCGCAATGGCTGAAGTTGGTCACAGCGGTCGGCGTCTTTACGATGCTGCGCGAATGAAAGAATTGCGTCAGGTAGATGTCCGCCACCGGGAAGCGCGCCGCGGAATAATATACAATCGGGCTAAGGTCCTGGCGGATCTGCTGGTGATAGGTGGCATGCTCGACAACTTGCAGGTCTAGATTGACCCCGGCCCGCTTGAGCTGCGCCTGGAACACCTGTGCGGCGGTCAGCATCTCGGGCAATTGTGACTGGATCATCTTTATCGTCAGACCTTCGGCGTAGCCGGCCTGCTTCAGCAGCGTCTTGGCCTTCTCCACGTCGTTGCCGGAGAGCCCGTTGTCGGCGGTGAAGCCGAGATACCCGCGCGGAACCACGCTCTGTGCCTCGCGCGATACATCGGCGCCGCGCCAGCGGACCAGCTCCGGTCGGTTGATCGCATAGGCGATTGCCTGGCGGACGCGGACGTCGTCGAGCGGCTTCACGGTGGTGTTGAGATGAAGCTGGCCCTCTTCGGCGGGTTCGAATATGTCGACGAGGGTGTGTGGCAGCGCCTTGGTGCGGTTCACCCAGGCCTGATCGGCACGGCCGTAGTTCAGGTCCAGTTCGCCGCTCTGGAACGCTAGGTCCCGTGATGCATCCGACGGCATGAACCGGTAGCTGATCTTGGTGATCTTCGGTGCGCCGCGAAAATAGGCCTGATTCGCCACCAGCTCGAGCGACTGGTTCGGCGTCACTGAGGCAACCGCGAACGGACCGGTCCCGATCGGATTGCGCTTGAAGTCGTCGCCGCGCTGCTCGACAGCCTTCTTCGACACGATGAAGCCCTGTGCATAATTGGTCAGGATGCCGAGAACGGTGGGGACATTCTCCTTCAGCACCACGCGGACCGTGTAGGGGTCGATCGCCTCAATCGTCTGGAACGGTCGCAACTCCGACGAGAACGCGGATGTCTTGGCCTCCCCCGCTTTCTTCAAGCTGAATACGACATCGTCTGCGGTCAGTTCGCCAAACCCGCCATGGAATTGCACGCCATGGCGCAGGTGAAACGTCCAGGTCCTTCCGTCGGGCGAAGCCTCCCACCTCTCGGCCAGATCGGGCTCCAGCCGAGCGGGATCGATGCTGCCGGGAGGGAACCGCACCAGGCCATTGAACATCCACGCCGCCAGCACACGATCGATAGTCGAGACGGCGAAGTGCGGATCGAGCTGGCCGATATCCTGGGCGGCAATGCCGACGTTCAGTGCGGTCTTCGGCTGTGCCACCGCCGGTGCGGCAACGGCTATGGTGGCGATTGCAAGGGCGGCCCGGATCAGCATGCTGCATCTCCCACTTTCTATCGAGAGCTACCAGTTCGTTCGGCCTGATGCCAATTGCCGCCTACTGCAGCGGCCACGTGGCATCGCGCCACATGGGCTTCGTCCAATGGTGCCAATACCTGTGGCTTCTCGCACCCAGCCTGCGCGAGTGGACAGCGCAGGGCGAAACGACAGCCGGGTGGCATTGCATCCAGCGATGGCACACGCCCGGCGATCGCGGTCAGGTCCTGCGCGGCGCGGTCCATGCGCGGGATGGCGGCGAACAGCGCCCGTGTGTAAGGGTGCGCCGGGTGAGAGAAGATCGCCATCACCGGTCCCTCCTCGACGATCTGACCGGCATACATGACCGCCACACGGTCAGCGATTTGCGCCACAACCCCCAGGTTGTGGGTGATGAATAGCACCGCCATGCCGTGGCGTTGCTTCAGGTCAGCCAGCAACCCCAGAACCTGCGCCTGGATTGTGACGTCCAACGCAGTGGTCGGCTCGTCGGCCAGCAGAACAGCCGGCTCACAGGCCAGCGCCATCGCTATCATGACCCGCTGCCGCATGCCGCCGGAAAACTGGTGCGGATATTCGTGAAACCGACGCGCCGGCGAGGGGATCTTCACTTCGTCCAGGACAGCCAGCGCCTTTGCCTCGGCCTGCCGCCGCGACAATCCCTGATGGACCATCAGCGACTCGGCGACCTGTGCGCCGATCGTCATCACCGGGTTCAGGCTGGTCATTGGCTCCTGGAAGATCATAGCCATGCGCGCCCCGCGCAGCCGTTCCAGTGCCGGCTCCGGCAAACCGACAAGGGCATGCCCCTCCAGAACGATGCGGCCAGCGGCGATCCGACCTTGCGGCGCGGACACCAGACCCATCACCGATAGTGCGGTGACCGATTTGCCGCAGCCAGACTCCCCCACGAGTGCCAGCGTTTCTCCCGGCGCGAGCGCAAACGACACATCGTCCACCGCCGGATGCCAGGCTCCGCCAATGCGGAACTCGGTGCGCAGGTGTTCGACACTCAACACGAAGTCAGGCACCGTCCTCAAGCCTGTTCTCTCGTACGTATCTGGTCGTGTATCACGGGCACTGGCTCGCTATGAACTGCCCGTCAACCGTCGTGATGGAACCGACTTGCCAGTCCGCACTGTCCGTCGCAAACCTGCGGCACTGTGCCTGAGGTTGTGCGATGCCCGAAGCCGTCGATGCCGTGATCGCCGCCGCCCGCGACTTCCTGGGTGAGCGTATCACCACGAATACCACGTTGCGCGAGCATCACTCGCACGGCCAGGACACCCAGCCGCCTGTGCTGCCAGATGCGGTCGCCTTCATCGAGACCTCAGACGAAGCGGCCCGCCTGCTCGCGCTGTGCAACAACGCGCACGTGCCGGCGGTGGCGTGGGGCGGGGGTACCTCGCTGGAGGGCCACGTGACGCCGGTGCGCGGCGGCATCACGCTCGACCTGTCGCGCATGACCCGCATCATCGACATAAGCCAGGCCGATATGGACTGCCGCATCGAGGCCGGGGTGACGCGCGACCAGCTCAATGAGCACCTGCGGGACCAGGGGCTGTTCTTCCCGGTCGATCCCGGCACGTCGCTTTGCACGATCGGTGGCATGTGCGCGACGCGAGCCTCGGGCACCAACGCGGTGCGCTATGGCACGATCCGCGACAATGTCATGGGCCTGACGGTGGCATTGGCTGACGGACGGCTGATCCATACCGGCGGTCGGGTCCGAAAGTCAGCCACGGGCTATGACCTGACGCGGCTGTTCATCGGCTCCGAGGGCACCCTTGGTGTCATCACGGAAATTCAGCTGCGGCTGCACGGCATTCCTGAAGCGATATCGTCCGCCACTTGCCAATTCCCCACGCTGCGCGGCGCGGTCGAGACGGTGATCTCCATCCTGCAGACCGGTATTCCCGTGGCGCGCATGGAGCTGCTGGACGAGGTGCAGATGGGCGCCTGCATCGCCTATTCGAAGCTGGACGGGCTGCAATCTTTGCCCACGCTGTTTTTCGAATTTCATGGCTCAACCAAGGCGGTGGCCGAGCAGGCTCAGCAGGCCGAAGAAATCGCCGCGGGCTGTGACGGCGAGGGCTTCCGCTGGGCGACCGATGCCGCAGAGCGCAGCAAGCTGTGGAAGGCGCGACATGACGCGCTCTGGGCCTGTCTCGCACTGAAACCGGGACACCGGGGTATCGCCACCGATGCAATCGTGCCGATTTCATCCCTCGATGAGGCGATTCTCGGCGCCAAGGACGATATAGCGTCGTCCGGGCTAACGGCGCCGATTGTCGGCCATGTCGGCGACGGCAATTTTCATACCGTGATCCTGGTGCCGCCGGAACCCGATGGGCTGCAACGCGCCTGGGAACTCGACAAGAAGATCGTCGCGCGCGCCTTGTCGCTGGGAGGTTCGTGCAGCGGCGAGCATGGTGTCGGCATCGGTAAGCGTGAGTTTCTCGAACAAGAACATGGTGCCGAAGCTCTGGCGGTGATGCGCTCGGTGAAGCACGCGCTGGACCCGCGCGGGATCCTCAACCCGGGCAAAATCTTTCTGAACTGATCAGAACCAGGCGGTCAGACCGACGGCAATAGAGGCAACAAAGAGGCAGCTCAAGAACGCTAATACATGGATTTCATGACGGCGCATGGAATGCATCCCTTCAGCGGCCGACATCTCAGCCGCGGGTTATGGCTTTAGTGTGGCTACGACCGCGCAACGACGATAACAAAGCCGCGCGGTGCTTAGCCAGACCCACGCCGAAAGGGGGCGGGATATGCCAGTGTGACTGCGGCCAGCCTAGCGTTCGCGCATCGCTGCCAACGCTTCGCGGCAACCCGGTGACAGGCTCTCCCGATGATCAGCCAGGCAGGCGAGTGCGCGCCCGCCGCCCAACCCAACGCCTCGGCAATACTGGCGGAAATCGCCCCCGCAGGCGCGCCGTGCCATCGCCGCCCTCTCGCTCGGTGGCGACATCGGTGCTGCCTGCCCCGGGGCGGCAGCGCCACCCGCCGGTGGCATCATCGCCCCGCGCTCGGTCGCGCCAACGGCGGACTGGCAGGCCGGCGATAGGCTTGCGATATTCGCCTGCAGGCACTGCAGCGCGGCGGCCCCGCCAGTCGGCACGCTTGCGCAGTGCGCCTCGTAGTCGCCGCGGCAGGACTGACGAATGGCATTGGCCTGCGCCTGCGATGGCTGTTGCGCGTCAGCGGCACCAGCCGCTCCGAGCATGAATCCGGTCAGCAACAAGAGCAGTCCAGGCCTCATCGTTCTTTCCTCAAGACGCATCAGATGCTGCATGGTATGGCGCTGTGCGCAGTTCGCCAATTGCGCCGCGATCGGGTAGCATCTTGCAGCGATCAGGAGACCCGACATGACTGAAGCGTGCATTATCGGCTGGGCACATTCGCCGTTTGGCAGGCTGGAGGATCCCGACATCGAGGCGCTGATCGGACGCGTCGCCCGCGCCGCCATCGATGACGCGGGAATTGCCCCGACCGATGTCGAAGCGAGCTTCGTGAGCCTGTTCAACAACGGGTTTTCTGCGCAGGACTTTCCGGCATCACTGGTTCTGCAGCACGTGCCCGAATTGCGATTTCGCCCGATCACCCGATTTGAGAATGCGTGTGCCTCGGGATCCGCTGCAGTGCATGGTGCGCGCGACTTCCTTGCCGCCGGACGCGGGCGCTTCGCGCTGGTGATCGGCGTGGAGAAGATGACCGCGACACCAGGCCCGCAGGTCGGCGACATATTGCTGAAGGCGAGCTACCAAAAAGAAGAGGCCGATATTCCTGCCGGCTTCGCCGGTGTTTTCGGCCGCATTGCC
>JBKPSV010000193.1:0-24797 GCA_046735215.1 Pseudomonadota bacterium
CTCCGGAAAGCCAATGCCCGCAGCTTCGACGCGATCGAAGCCGCCATCGCCGCGCTGTTGAACACCATCACCCCGATCGAATGCCGCAATTTCTTCGCCGAGGCAGGATATGCACCAACCTGAAGCGATCACGCTCTAATCCCGATACCGGCGACCGTCCCGATTCGTTCTGGAGCTGCCCTTATCACGATGAATCGCCAAGGTTATGCCCTTGCATGGCAAGCTAAGGAGGCATCGGTGCGATGAATCGCCAAGATTCAGCCTCCTTATACGAGATCTTCGTATCAGACTCTTATAAGGGTCCATTGCCGATTCAGCAGGGATAACCGCTTCTGTCTTGGTGATTCTGCGCAGTCGGATCGCTTGTTGCCTTGGTGATTCATCGCACGCCTTGCCAACTCAACGTGGACTGTTCTCTGCCGCAACGGATTGCCAATTCATCGCAACCGAAACGGCGGCCTTCAGGCGTGTCACCTTATGACAGGCGAAAGCGTAATGATTGTCCCCCGCGTTTGGACTGACGATCAGGGAATGTCGCACTTCGCAGACCTTGAGGTCGCGGAGCAGGATAGATCGCTGGCATCAGGGCTGTCTGTTATGCGGTCCACACCGTTGCTCCCGACCACGGGCTTTAGGCTGGTGGCAACCACGCCTCAAGCGATGGCTCAAGGATGGCATCCCGCCCAGCTCGGCGATTTGTACTGATCGTCAAAGGATCTGATCTATCATCGTCGAAGTTTTTGACGGAGAGACGCGACAGCTGATTACCGGCTCGATGATCTTCTTCGCAGACCTGAATGGACGAGGTCCCCTCGACCGCGTCGTAGACGATCAGGATATTTTGCTGGCATTCCTTCTTCTGCCGGACAATTGGCATCCATAACCACGAAGCAAAACGACCAACGGGGTCACGCAGGTTAGCGCGAGCCGGAGCAATGCCGTTCGGATCCGTGGCCGGCGAGAACCGCAATTAATCTGCTGGCCTGCAGCCAGCCGGCGAGGGGGTGCTGTTCGCCCGCGACGAAACACGAATCACCGCACGGCCGCTGCCAGTCGTCGATGGCCGGCAGAGGCACGTCCTCGGGCGGGCCTTCAGCCCGACCCGGGGGCCGGCCACGACGAGGGCGTCAGATGTTGGCCGAGATCCACTCCTTGAGCCGGCTCTTGGGCAACGCGCCGACCTGTTTCGCGGCAGGCTGGCCGTTCTTGAACAGGATCAACGTTGGAATGCCCTGCACGGCATAGTTGTTGGGGGTCATCGGATTATCGTCGATGTTGACCTTGGCCACGGTCAGCTTTCCGGCGAACTCGCCCGCCAGCTCCTCGAGCGCCGGCCCGATCATCTTGCAAGGGCCGCACCACTCCGCCCAGAAGTCGACCAGCACCGGTCCGTCCGCCTTCAGCACGTCCTGCGAAAAGGTCTGGTCGGACACTGCCTTGGTATTCGCACTCATTCTCACCCTCGATGGTTCCTTTGCGATTCAGGTGGGACCCGCCAACGGCAGGTCAAGCAGCTCATCCGGCAGCATGACCACCTGCGATGCCTGGGTCCAGACCAGCGCACAGCTGATGGTGCGGCCTGGGAAGATCTCGCGCAGCACACCGCGATAGGCAGCCATCTGCCGCAGGTAGAGCACTGGGGTGTCCTCGATCCGCGCCGGCGGCCGGCGGTTAGTCTTGTAGTCCGCGATGATCACCCGGTCGTCCAGCACGGCCAGCCGGTCGACCAGCCCGCCGACAACGGCCCCGTTCACCAGTCCGGTCAACGGCACTTCCGCGCGGCTTCCGGGGCCGAACAGCGGGGCCAACTCGGGGTGATCAAGGACGGCCATTATTTCTCCGGTCAGAACCTCCGCCTCGCCGTCATCGAGTCCGTTGCCTGGCCGATTGAGCCAGGCCAGTGCCGCGGCGGAACGGTGCTCGCTGGCGAGATCGGGTAGGTATTGCAGCAGAGCGTGCAGCAATGTGCCGCGGCGGAAGCGGTTGTGGGCCGTGCCGCGTGCAGCGAGGGGCGTGGCCGCAGCCGGCACCGGACCAAGCTCGACGTTCTCCGGGCGGCTGGGTGCCAGCCGTTCCGGTCGTGCCGGCTCAGCCGGAGGTGATGACGCGCGCCAGTCGGGCGCCATGCCGGCCCAGCGCGGGAGACCGACATCCAGCGGAGCGGCAAGCACCTCGGATGCCACGCCAGCCGGAACCAGCTGTGGTGTCGCGTAGCGCCGGCATCCGCCGTCCCGTTCGGCCGGGAGCACATCGAAACCGCGCTCGATCAGTCGATACCAGCAGGAATCGTCCAGCCCCCGGCGCGTCTCCCAACCACACACCAGCAGCCGGTCTTCAGCACGGGTCAGCGCGACGTAGAGCAGACGGTTATGCTCCTGCATGCGGCGCTGTGCGGCGGCATCGCGAAGGTTCTGCGCGGTCCGACAGCGGATTTCCTTGCGTGGCGACCAGATCGGCACCTCGCGACGAGTCTTCGGATCAGTCGCCCAAAGAATTGCCGGCTCGTCCGGGGGCAGCGCCGTGGTATCCGGCAAAATGACCAGCGGCGCCTGCAGGCCCTTGGCGCCATGCACCGTCATAACCCGCACCAGGCTGCCGGCGCCTTCCGCCTCGCGCTTCACCTCTGCCCCCGATCGGCGCAGCCAGTGCAGGAAGCCCTGCAATGAAGGGGCGTGCGCTCGTCCGTAGGCCAGAGCCGCATTGAGCAATTCGTCGACCGGTTCCGCGGCCTCGGGACCCAGCCGTGCCAGCAGCCGCGCCCGACCGCCAAGCCGCCCCAATGCCTCAGCGAACAGGGCGTGCGGCGAGACGTAATCCACCCTTGCCAGCAGCGCCGCGAAGAACGCCCAGGCTGCCTGCCACTCCGCCCGTTCTTGGGCACGCGCGTGCAGCGCTTCCCATAAAGGACCGCTGCGTCCAATGGCGAGGTCCATGAGGCTGTCGTCGGACAAGCCGCCCAGCGGGCTGGTCAGCAGGCAGGCGAAGGTCAGGTCGTCCTGGGGCAGCAGCAACGCATCGGCGAGCGCCATCAGATCCTGGACCGCGAGCTGCTCGGCCAGCATCAACCGGTCCAGACCGGCCACCGGCACGCCGCGCGCCTTCAGGGCACGCACCAGCGCGCGGCCGAAGTCGTTGCGCCGGCGCACGAGGACCATCACGTCACCAGGCGCGACGGGACGGCCCCGGCTCTCTAGTCGGATGCGACCGCCCGCCTGCCGCGCGATCCAGCCCGCCAGCGTCTCGGCCAGCTGCTGTGGTGCGGAGGTCAGCCCGCGGTTCTGCTCCGGCACGCTCCAGGGCTGCGGTTCGGCAGTATCCGGCAGCGGCGTCGGTGGCCAGAGCTCCACCACGCCTGCCTGGTCCGCGCGATCGGCGTAGTGTTCCATGGTCTGACCAGCCTCCACCACGCCGGTCGCAGCAATCGGATTGGCGAAGACTGCATCGACCAAGGCGAGCACCGGTCGCGTGGAGCGGAACGACACATCCAGCGCCGCATCCTGCCAGGACTCGCCGGCGGACACGACGCGCTCGCGCAGCCTGCGGTGCGACCGGTCGAATGCGTCGACGTCGGCACCCTGGAACGAGTAGATCGACTGCTTCCGATCGCCGACCGCGAACACGGTGCGATGTTCATCGCGAGCGGATTGACCGGCAAAGAACTCCTCGGTCAAAGCGTGCGCGATGGCCCATTGCTGCGGTGCGGTGTCCTGCACCTCATCGAGCAGCAGGTGATCGAGCCCACCATCAAGCTTGTAGAGTACCCACGCGGCGCCTGGATCGACCAGCAGTCTGGATGTGCGGCCAATCAGGTCGTCGTAGTCCAGCAGCCCCGCCGTTTCCTTGTGCCGTGCGTAGGCGTCCAGCACAGGTGCCGCGAGTTGCACCAAGGCGGCGGAGATCTTCGTCAGTCGCAGCGCCTGGCAGGCGTCGACCGCGTCGATGATGCGCTCGCATTCGTCGAGGAAGTGGCGGGCCAGATCAGGCTGAGCATTCAGCACCGATTTGGAGACGAAGCCATTCTCGGCACGTGCCTGACCTTCCTTGGTCAGAAACTCATCGCACCACCGGGGCCAGTGTTCGATGCGCCGGGCGGTATCGAGGGCGAGCCATTCCAGAATGCGCCCTGCGCGTTCCGCGCACTTTTTCGCTCCTGTCTGCTGGACAAACTGCGCCGCGCGGCGAAGCGCCGGTTCATCCTGCCAATTCACCGCCACCGAAAGGATATCTGTCTCGCTCTCGGCTGTAACGCCAAGCACCCGCCGCTGGGCTGCGGCGAATTCATCGCCCAGCCGCAGCGCATCACTCAGCCGCGGCAAGTCGCGCTGCAGCGACGCGACGTGGCGGCCGAACTGGGCGGCCGAGGACAGGCCCGCCAGCGTCTGCAGCGCATCGCGCAATTGCGGGGTATGCGCGCGGGACAGCATACCCTCGCGCGCCTCGGCGAGTGCATCGGCCGCGTCGAGCTCGTCGACTAGGCGAAAATGCGGCGAAAGCGCCGCTTCCAGCGGAAAACGCCGCAACAGCGACTGACAGAAGGCATGGATCGTGCCGATGCGCATCCCACCGGGCAGGTCCAGGACGCGGGCGAACAGCGCACGCGCTTCGGTCAGCGCCGCCTCGGTGGGTTCGACATCCAGTGCGCGCAATTCGTGCCCGAGTGCTTTGTCGTCCAAAGTGACCCAGCGGCCGAGTGTCTTCTGCAGCCGGACCGCCATCTCGGTGGCCGCGGCCCGGGTGAAGGTAAGGCACTGGATACGCTCCGGTGCCGCGCCACTCATCATCAGGCGCAGCAGGCGATCGGTCAGCAGCTTGGTTTTGCCCGACCCCGCCGATGCACCGACGAACGCGGAGACTGCAGGATCCGAGGCGAATAGCTGTTCGGAATTTGCGCGGTCGCGGGGCGTGGGGGTGGGTGGAGGAGCCCCCTTCCCCCGCTCCCCTCCCGCGACGGGAGGAGGAGTTGGGAGCGGTAAGGAGAGCTGTCGGCTCACTCCTCGTCTCCCACCGCCGCCCACTCGGCGACGCGCGCGAGCTGCGCGTAGTCCGAATAGCGCGGTGCCATTCCTGGCTGCGGCTGCGACAGGTAGCACCGGTCCGATGCGTCATACGTATCGATCAGCGAGCACAGCGCCTTGTGCGCGCCGGAGACTGCCGCGCCGATGGCAACGGCATTGTCCTTGAACAGGGACCGGACTTCACCCGGCAGGAAGCCGCCGGTCATGTGCCAGTAGCTCAGCTCGTCCGCCTCCCCTTTTACCCCCTCGCCAAAAGCCCCCGCCTCGGCCATCGCGGCTTCCAGCAGCAGCTGCGGCGCAAGGCCGGCATCGACCTCCTTCTGGCTTGGCGGCGTCCCCGTCTTATAGTCCAGGATTGCCAGACCGCCGGTGTGCCGGCGTTCGATCCGGTCGGCTCGCCCGGTCAGGCGAAACAGCCCGCCCGGTCGTGACAGCTCCAGGGTACCGCTCGCTTCCGCAGCCAAGGCGATCGGATGGTGCTCGCTGCGCCGTTCCGTCTCGACCTGCGCCACCCAGTCGGCGATCCGCTCCAGCCGCGGCGCCCACCAGGCAGCCAGCGCCTCGCGGAGATCAGCCTCCATCAGCGCGCGGTCCATGGAGCGCCGCAACTGCCCGGCCGCATCGGCCGGCCACTGCGTGCCGAACTGCTCCAGGAACAGGTGGAGCCCCCTATGCACCAGCATCCCGTAGTCCGCGGCGTCCGTCGCCTCATCCAGCGCCCGCAGCTTCACGAGCTTCAGGATGTGCTTGGCGTGAATCCCGTAGGGATCGCGCAGCCAGGTTTCGATCTCGGTAACGGGGAGGCGGCGTGGGCGCAGTGCGACGGGTGGCCGGGGACGTGGGGGACGAACCGGGCGTGGCGCAGTGGCCGGCTGATCGAGCATTCGCACCCACATGCCGCCCGGGTGCTGTGGCAGCGAGATCCCCTGCCCCGCCAGGAATGTCTGCAGCCGGGTCAACCAGCGGGCTGGCACGACCGGCGCGCCATCGCGGCGCCGCGGGCATGAGAGAACCACGGTGGGGGCAGCGGTCGCGCAGGAAATGAAGTCATGTGCCGCTTGCCCGACAATCTCCTCGGGCGACGGCAGCCCGATCTTGCTACGCATCGGTCGTGACAGCCACGCACCGGGGTCGCTCGCCGGTGGCCATACACCTTCCGCCAAGCCGCCCAGCACCATCACATCAGCGGCCTGCAGGCGCGCTTCCAGCAAGCCCCAGATGAACACGCGGGGATGTTCAGTGCCGCCGCGTCCACGCAACGCGCGCCGGCTGCGCACGACGGAGCCCGCCAGCACCGCATCCAGCAGACCAGGCAGCACGCCGGTGCGCTGGTCCGGCAACAGCGGCAGTGCCGCCTGCACCTCGGCCAGTTGCGTCGCCAGCGCCTCGCCTTCCTCGCCCGCCCAAAGCCGCGACGGGCCCGGCAGCTCATCGCTGGCCGCAAGCCGCTCGGCCGCTTCCACCAGCGCCGCAAAGGCGGCGGGAAGTTCGATCTCGATGGCGCTGTCGATGCGCAGCATCGGCTCCAGGCACGTTTCGACCCGTCGCAGTAGATCCCGCGAAGCTTTACCCGGAAGTGCGCGGTCGAGCGCGCGCCGCAGCCCGGTGATGCCATGGCGCAACCGAGGTCCGCGCAGGCAGGCCAGCTCGAGCGCCCGTGCGGCTGCGCGGCATGTCGCCGGCGCCAAGCCGGCGGCACACAGCGGGTGCTTCAACAAGGCAAGCAAGGGGACCGGGGCGAGTTCTTCGGTCACCGCCTGTGCCAACAGTCGAAGGAAAACCGCCGGGGGCGTCTCCGACAACGGCTCGCCGGCACTGTCGTCCGCAACCACGCCGTAGCGCAGCAATTCTGTGGCCACCCGCCCGGCGAGATCGCGATCCGGCGTCACCAGCGCCGCGGTCGCGCCGCTTGTTTCCAGCGCATCGCGGAGCACCAGCGCGATGGCAGTGGCCTCCTCCTGCTGGTCGGCTGTGCTCAGCAGAGACAGTCCCTCGATGGCGGGGCGTTCGGCCTTGCGCCATTCCGCCAGTGCTGGCGCAGGCAGCAACGATCGCGACAGAGTCGCCGCTCGGCCCGAAGTGACTGACGCCCACGGCTCGACGTCTCCCCGCGTCGCACCCAGGCTATGCAACAGCCTGGCAAGCCCTGCCTGCGGATGCCCATCGCCCAGGGCTTCCCAGGCCTGTTCGGACATCAGGGTATCGAGGCCAGGCAGCACCACTGCGCCGTTTGCCAACTTGGCAACTACCCGCAGCAACCGGGCGACCGCGGGAATGCTGGCGGTCGTGCCGGCGACAATCACCCGGTCGACCGGCGGGACTGCCTCCCACCCAGTTGCCTGCGCGTTCAACAGCGCGACCATACGCGCCGTCGGATTCATCAGCCCCTGCTCGGCCAGCCATTGAGGCCAATGCGCCGTGACGATGTGCAGGAACTCAAGAGTCTGCGCCCAATGGGCTGCGTAGTCCGGATCTGCGGCATCCGGTAGCTTTGCCGCCAGGTCGATTTCCGCCCGCTCGGCCTCGTCCATCAACGCCGCCAGTTCAGCGGCAAGCGGCCAGGCGCGATCAGCGGTGCGGGGCGCCCCGCTGGCACCGCGCATCTCCAAAATGAGTCGGGTCAACGCTGCAAGCCGCCGCGCCGGTTCGACCGCGGGCGGCAGATCGAGTGCGCCCGAAAGTGCCAGTGGCGCCTCGTCCAACCCGCCAAAGGCGGTGATCCGCGGCAGCAGCAGCGGCCTGCCATTCGATGCGCGCAGGAATGCTTCGGCCAACGCCCGCGCCGCGCGGCGGGTCGGCAGCAGGATCAATCCACGTGCGATGGCAAGCGGGTCGGGGCCGGCGCGCTGCAGCCAGTCCTCGGCAATCGCATCCAGAAACGCCACGCCAGGCGGGATGGTGAACAGGTTCACCGCGTCTCCCCCGTCAGTCGCGCCTGAAGGATGCTCTCTGCTTCCGACAGATCAGCCGGTGTCGAGAGATGAAACCACAGACCGTCATGCACCACGCCACGCAGCCGGCCGCGCCCGATCGCCGCATCCCACGCCCAGTTCATACTGAACCGATCATCCGGCGTCTCGGCCAGCAGCGCCGGCGCGATCATCTGCACGCCGGCGTAGATATACGGGGCCACCTCGCGCTCCCGCCGGCGACGCAATGTGCCCCAGGCGTCGAGCACGAAGTCGCCGAGACCGACCTCCGCGTGGACCTGAAAGGTTCGGTGCACCAGCAGCACGCCATCCGCGCTCGCCGGATCGAATGCGGCGGCCAGGCGCTGCAGTGCAGAACGCGTCCCGTCGAGCCAGAACGCGTCGCCGTTGACGACGAAGAATGGCTCTGTACCAAGCAGGCTGAGCGCGGCTTTGACACTGCCGCCCGTGTCGAGCAGCGCCGGCTCCCGCAATAGCACCGTGCGCGGCCAACTGCGACGCGCCAGATATGCCGCCAGCTGGTCGGCCTGCCAGTGCGCGTTGACCACCACCGTCTCGACGCCTGCCTCCTCCAGCCGATCCAGCGCGTGGTCGATCAGCGCCTTCCGACCCAGAGGCAGAAGCGGCTTCGGCATGCGATCGGTGAGCGGCCGCATCCTGGTCCCAAGGCCGGCAGCCAGCAGCATGGCACGCCGAATCATGCGATCCTTTCCAACCGATCCGCCCAACCTGACAGGTGCGCGTCGCGGGTTTCCTCGCCGTTAATATCGAATCTCACGCTGAGTGCATCATTGGGGCGCAGCGGACCGAGCCTGTCCGGCCACTCCACCAGCGTGATACCATCCCGTGCCTCCTGCCAGCCTAGTTCGGCCATGCCGCCAGGGCCATCCAGTCGCCAGAGATCGAAGTGATGCACCGTGCCGATGCGCGTGTCGTAGCTCTGCACCAGGGTGAACGTAGGACTTGGCACCTCCAGCGTCGGATCGCCGCTCGCTGCCCGCAGGAACGCACGTGCGAACGCGCTCTTGCCGGCGCCCAGGGGACCGGCCAGCAGGATCACGTCTCCCGATCGCGCCAGCGCAGCGATCTTGCCCGCCAGCGCTTCTGTCGCCGCAAGGCTCGGCAGCTCGATCAGTCGGGACGCGGCGGACATGTCGGCAATTTGCCCGACCGCCGGAGTCGCGGACAACGGCCTCGTCCGCTATGACGGCTTCGCATGGCAAACGAGATCGAGATCGACGTGGCGATCGTCGGCGCCGGCCCGGTCGGGCTGTTCGCGGTGTTCGAACTCGGTATGCTGAAACTCTCCAGCGTGCTGATCGACGCATTGTCCGAAGTGGGGGGACAATGCGCGGCGCTGTATCCCGAGAAGCCAATCTACGACATCCCCGGCTATCCGACGATTCACGCCGGCGCGCTGATTGCGCAGCTCGAGCGCCAGATCGCGCCGTTTCATGCGCCGCGTCTGCTGGGTCGCCGCGTGACAGGCCTGGCGGGGGAACCGCGCGACTTCGTCCTGACCACCGATCACGGAGACCGCGTGCGCGCCAAGGCGGTGCTAGTTGCGGCTGGTGTGGGCGCATTCGGTCCGAACCGGCCGCCGCTGGAGGGACTGGCCGCATTTGAGGCGTCAGGAGCGGTGCAGTATTACGTCCGGCGCCGAGAGGATCTGCGCGGCAAGCGCATCGTCATTGCCGGCGGCGGCGATTCTGCGGTGGACTGGGCGCTGGCGCTCCGTGACATCGCGCGGGTCGCCGTGGTGCATCGACGGGCGAAGTTTCGCGCAGCACCGGAAAGCGCGGCGCAACTGGATGCAGCGGCACAGAACGGCGAGATCGAGATGGTGGTGCCGTATCAGCTTCACGCGCTGCATGGCGCCGATGGCGAGCTGCGCAATGTTGAGGTGGCGACGCTGCAGGGCGATACCCGTCTGTTGGCGGCGGATGTCCTGCTGCCGTTCTTCGGTCTGTCGATGGACCTAGGCCCGATCGCGGCCTGGGGACTGGATCACGAACTGCACCATGTGAAGATCGATCCGTCCACCTGCCGAACCTCGATGCCCGGTGTTTTCGCGATCGGTGACGTTGTCAGCTATCCCGGCAAGCTCAAGCTGATCCTGCAGGGATTCAGCGAGGCCGCGATCGCGGCCCATGCCATCTTCGGCGTCGTGCACCCTGGGGAGGCGCTGCACTTCGAGTATTCGACGACGAAGGGCGTGCCGGAGTAACTTAAGCGGCGCTTCCGCTGCTATGGCTGGCACGGTCCCGCCGACGGCAGATTCCTCAGCCTCACGTGTCCTGCTGTGCGCTCCTGGGGCACGCTCGGGGGAAGCCAACCAGATTGCCAGCGTACGGTTTGATGCACTTCCGACGGAGGCCTGACATTGGTCCCGCGTCGCCGGTGGTCGACTTTCATCACTATCAGAAACGCTGGCATCCGACGGCGACGCTCGGCGTATTCGGCGCCACCGCTGCATGCTGTCACATGTTGCAATTGGCGCCCGATGGGTTTTCGTCCCGCCGTAACGCTTACTCGGCAGCGAGCTTCTCTGCTTCCTTCGCCGCTTGAAGCTCCACCGCCTTCGCCTCCACCAGTTCGACGATGTGCTCGATCATCGCCGTGCCTTCGATCGTATGGTCCGTCTTGCCGGCGCGATACACCATGTGCCGGCCGTTGCCGCCGCCGGTCAGACCGATATCGGTCATCAGCGCCTCGCCGGGGCCGTTCACCACGCAGCCGATGATGGAGAGCGTGATTGGCGTCTCGATATGGGCGAGCCGGTCTTCCAGTGTCTGCACCGTCTGGATCACGTTGAAGCCCTGGCGCGCGCACGATGGACAGGAGACGACCTTCACGCCGCGGTGGCGGATGCCGAGCGCCTTCAGAAGATCCCACCCGACGCGGACCTCCTCCTCGGGTTCGTCGGACAAGGATACGCGCAGCGTATCGCCGACGCCCGCCCATAGCAGCGAACCCAGGCCGATCGAGGACTTCACCGTGCCCATGCGCCGGCCGCCAGCCTCGGTGATGCCGATATGCAGCGGATGGTCGCAGACCTCGGCCAGTTGCTGATACGCGGCGACCGCCAGAAACACGTCAGACGCCTTCACGCTGATCTTGAAGTCATGGAAGTCGTGCTGCTGCAGGATGTCGGCGTGATACAGCGCGCTCTCGACCAGCGCCTCGGGGTTCGGTTCGCCGTATTTTTCCAGCAGGTGCTTCTCCAGCGACCCGGCATTGACGCCGATGCGCATCGAGCAGCCATGGTCACGCGCGGCCTTGATGACCTCCTTCACACGCTCGCTGCTGCCGATGTTGCCGGGATTGATGCGCAGGCACGCCGCACCGCTGTCGGCGGCCTCGATCGCCCGTTTGTAGTGGAAATGGATGTCCGCGACGATTGGCACATTGACCTCGTGCACGATGTCCTTGAGTGCCAGTGCGCTCTCCTGGTCCGGGCACGACACGCGGACGATATCGACACCGGCCAACTCGGCACGCCTGATCTGCGCCACCGTGCCGGTCACATCGGTGGTCAGCGTGTTGGTCATCGTCTGCACGCTGATCGGCGCGCCGTCACCCACCGGCACTCGGCCGACATAGACGCGGCGGGACTTCCGCCGGATGATCTCCTGGTACGGCCGATAGCTCATGCCATGACTCTCCGTATGCGGTGGCGCCCTTACAATGGGGCCTTCACTGCTGATGCGCTACTGGGGACCAGGCCGCTGACCGGTCGCCAACAGCTTTCCATCCTTCATCTGGTCGGGATCGAGCGGCAGATCGCGCCGCACCGCGCCATTGCCGCCAAGCGGGCCGGTTGCCACCCCATCCACCAGCAGATCGGTGCCTCCGGCGTTGCCCGTGGTGAGCAAAAGATTGGACCTGGCCGGCACGTCCCAGGTTTCGCCGGCGTGCAGGGTCCGGCTCAGCAATACCTGGCCCGACCTGTCGCGCACCTGTAGCCATGCGTCGGCACTGGCCCGCAGCACGATGCGCGGGTGATCCGGTGGCGGGAGTGGCACCGCCGCCGCCGCGGAACTGGGCGAGATCACCGGCGCAGGCGGCGCTTCCGCCTGCTGCACGGGTGGCGGCGCAGCGGGCGCAGTGGCGCCGGTTTGCGCCGGTGCCGCTGCTTCGGGCCGGGGCGCCTGTTCCACCCGCGATGCCAGACGTGTCGGCACCTGGATGATGGCCTCTGCGGGGAGCCGGCCCTCCCCCGACAGACGATACCATCCGGCATACACACCGACCGCCAGCACCATACCCAGCAGCACCACCGCGCCCGCCGGCACGGCCCGCCCGGGAGCGGGAACCGGAAAATCCAACTCCGTGCGGGCGTTCACCTGCACTGCCTCAGCCCTGAACCGCCGCACGACGTCGTTCGGGTCCAGACCGAGCATGGTCGCGTAACTGCGAAGGAACGCGAGGGCGTAAGCGTTGCCGGGCAAATCGCCGATCCGACCGGCCTCGAGTGCCTCAAGATACGATGGCCGGATATGCAGTGAATGCGCGAGGTCCTCGAGGCACCAGCCCACTCGCTCGCGCGCAGTACGGAGATCGCCACCAGCCCGCGGGGCGCTCAGTGCCACATCCTTTGGTTGCATCGCTGGCGACATACTGCTCTGGCTATCTGCTAGCCATGGTTGTTTTCCTGCAGCGCGCCTACCTGGTTACCGCGGATAGGTTGCAATTCCAACGTGTTTACATTGCTACTCTTTTCGTCCGCAGTCGAATCGTCTCTTTACTCGTCAGACAGCTAAGCGCCCTCTCTCAAAGGGCGAGGCCATGCTCGCGCGCCCAGACGGAAATCGGCTCCCGCAAGCTGGCAGCGCCCGAGGCATTGCGACGGATCGATGCCAGCACCGGCCGGAAGGCCGCCAGATCGAGTTCTGCCAACATGGCTTTGACGGGTAGGATGCCCGACGCAGCCATCGACAGGCTGGTAAAGCCGAGCCCGACCAGTGTCAGCGCCTCCAGCGGGCGAGACGCAGCCTCACCGCAGAGCGAGATGGGGACGCCCGCACCGCCCTTCGCCTCTTTTGCCGCGACCAGGAGCTGCTCCAACAGTCCCAGAACCGGTTGCGACAGCAGGTCGTAGCGGTTGAACAGGGCTGGTGCGCCCCGGTCGGCGGCAAACAGGAACTGCAGCAGGTCATTGGACCCGACCGAGACAAAATCTACCTCGCGCAGCAATTCATTGAGCTGCCACATCAGCGCCGGCACCTCGAGCATGGTGCCGATCTGCAGGCGTTCGGGCGACGGCCGCATCCGGCGGGCCTCTGCCAGCAGCAGCGACTTCGCTGCCCGGAACTCGCCCACGGTGGCGACCATCGGGAACATGATCGATAGACTGCGGCCGCCAGCCGCCAGCAGCAGCGCACGCAGCTGGCGCCGCAGCAGCGCCGGCCGATCCAGGCCGATGCGCAGCGAACGCCAACCCATTGCCGGGTTTTCCTCCTCCGGCGCATCCCCGGGCAGCAGTTTGTCGGCTCCAAGGTCGAGCGTGCGGAACAGCACCGGACGTCCGGCCGCAGCATCCAGCACGCGCGAATAGGTCGCCGCCTGCTCGGCCACGTCCGCAATCTCGCCACGCGCCAGCATGCCGATCTCGGTGCGATACAACCCGATACCCTCTGCCCCGGTGGTGTCGAGCTGTGCCACCTCCATGGTTAGCCCAACGTTAAGCATCAGGCTGACGTGAACGCCGTCGCAGGTCATAGCCGGGCGTCCGCGGAGCGGAGCCCAGCCCGCGGCAAGCGCCTGTCTAGCCTCCAGTTCCCGAAGGTACGCGCTTCGCACCTCCGCCTCGGGCCGCAGCACGAGCTGCCCGTCATCGGCGTCCACCACAGCCTCGTCACCCGGCTCAGCGGAGTCCAGCATGCCCCTGGTGCCGCCGACCGACGGCAGGCCCAGCGCACGGGCAAGGATGGCGGCGTGGCCGCCGGCGCTGCCCTCCTCGACCGCCACTCCACCGATGCCGGCCGCGTGCCAGTCCAACAGTTCGGCCGGCCCCAACCGGCGGGCAAGCAGGATCGCCCCGGGTGGGACGGGCGGCCGAGGCACATTGCCGGCCAGGGCGCCCAACAGCCGTCCGGCGAGATCTTCCAGGTCCGCAAGACGTTCGCGCAGATATGGATCGCTGATCCTGCGCATGCGATCACGCAGTTCGCCGGCGACACGCTGCACGGCCGCTTCGGCAGAAAGGCCACCCCTGATCACGTCAGAGACCCGATGCAACCAGCCGGCATCGGCCGCGATCAGGCGATAGGCCTCAAGCACCTCGCGTGAGGCGGTCCCGGCCACCCCTTCCGGCACGCCGGAGAACAGCTCATCCAGCCCCTGTTGCATACGACGCGAGGCATCGTGCAGCCGCGTCAACTCGGCGTCCGGATCGTCGGCCAGAAGCCGAGAAGGCCGGCTGTGCGCGCCGTGCAGGACGACCGGCCCGATTGCGATGCCAGGAACCAGCGATGAGCCGGAAAACACCCGCGGCACAGTCGCCGCGACACCCTCCTCGGCACCGTCCGCCGCGCCGAGTGACGCCAGGACCTCGGCCAACAGCATGGCCACGGTCTCCAGCTCATCCACCTCTTCGTCCGAATAGCCGCGCGGATTGCGGTTCTGCACCGCGACAACGCCCAGCGTGTGCCCGCCCCGGCGTACCGGCACCGCAAGCATGGAGGCAAACGGCTCCTCGCCGGTCTCCGGGCGATAGGCAAACGCCGGGTGGTTCTGCGCGTCCGGCAGGTTCAGCACCTTGGATGTGGCCGCGCAGAGCCCGACGATTCCTTCGCCCACACGCAGCCTGGTGCGGCCGATTGCCTGCTGGTTGAGCCCCTGGGTGGCGACAAGCTCGAGAATCTCGCCCGGACGGCCGGCGTAGATCGAGCAGACCTCGCTGACCAGCTCGGCGGCGACCAGTTCTGCCAGTTCGTGCAGTGGTGCAGCGTCGTGCGCCATCGTCTCGCGCAACCGGGCCAGCAGCCTGCGTGGAGTCGCCATGCCCGCGTCAGGCAAACACGTGGTTTCGGGCGACCAAAGCCGCCACGGCCTGTCCGACCAGCTCCTGGATGATCTCCGCCGTCGGCTGCTCGGCGGTCACCATGCCGACCGATTGCCCTGCCATCACCGAGCCGTTCTCGACATCGCCCTCGATGACGGCACGCCGCAGCGCTCCGGCCCAGAAGTGCTCGATTGCAAGCTGGGCGGCGTCCTTGGTCAGCTCACCGCTCTCGAACCGATCGCGGGTCTCGGCCTGGAAGCGCAGGAAGCGCCTGACCCCTTCATTCGCGAGCCCGCGGACCGGGATCACCGGAAACCGCTCGTCCAACTGCACCGATGGAACCGCGTCACGTGCAGCAGCCCGGATGAAGGCGCGCTTGAAGTTAGGGTGTGCGATCGACTCGGTGGCGGCCGCGAAGCGGGTCCCCAACTGCGCGCCGGACGCTCCCATTTCCAGCAGCGCCAAGACCGCCTCGCCATGGCCAAGACCGCCGGCGACGAACACCGGCACCTCGGTGATCTGCGGGAGAATTTCCTGGGCAAGGACCATCAACGACACCGGCCCGATATGGCCACCTGCCTCGGATCCCTCGATGACCAATGCGTCCGCGCCAGAGCGGACCAGCCGCTTCGCCAGCACCAGCGCGGGTGTGAAAGCGATCAGCCTCGCCCCGCCGTCCTTCACCGCGCGCACCGCGCCGCCTGGTGGAATCCCGCCGGCCAGGACGATGTGACCGACCCGCGCCTCCAGACACACCCGGATCAGGTCGTCGAGCCGCGGATGCATGGTGATCAGGTTCACCCCGAAGGGGCGTGTTGTCAGCGCCTGCGTGCCGGCGATTTCCACGGCCAGCATGTCGGGCTCCATCGAGCCGCACGCGATCACACCGAAGCCGCCGGCATTGGAGATTGCCGCCACGAGGTGGCGCTCGCTGACCCAGCTCATCGCCCCGCCCAGGATGGCGTAGCGACAACCGAGGAAGGCGGTGCCGCGCGCCCAAAGCCGGTCCAGGTAAGCCTCAGGCAGCATCGAGCCCGTACGCCGTGTGCAGGGCGCGCACTGCCAGCTCGGTGTATTCGGCTGCCACCAATACGCTCACCTTGATTTCACTGGTTGATATGACCTGGATGTTGATCGCCTTGTCGGCAAGTGCACGGAACATCGTGTTGGCGACGCCGGCATGGCTGCGCATGCCGACGCCCACAACGCTGATCTTTGCCACATTGGGATCGGACAGGACCTCGCTGAAGCCGATCTGGGACTGCGCCTCGGCGAGCGTCGCCTGTGCGCGTGCCAGGTCGGTCTTGCTGACGGTGAACGTCATGTCGGTCATGCCGTCAGCCGAGACGTTCTGCACGATCATGTCGACGTTGACGCTGTGCTGCGCCAGCGCACCGAACACCGCGGCGGCAATGCCGGGCCGATCGGGAACGCTGCGGAGCGTCATCTTTGCGTCCTCGCGCGAATAGGCGATGCCGGAGACGTTCTGCTTTTCCACGATTTCGTCCTCATCCACCACCAATGTGCCGGGCGCATCGGCAAAACTCGACAGCACCTGGACCCGCACCCGTTCATTCATCGCGAGCTCGACGCTGCGGGTCTGCAATACCTTGGCACCCACCGACGCCAGCTCCAGCATTTCTTCGTAGCTGATGCGGGCAAGCTTGCGTGCCTGCGGCACGATGCGCGGGTCGGTGGTGTAGACGCCGTCTACATCCGTATAGATGTCGCAGCGATCCGCCTTCAGCGCCGCGGCGAGTGCCACCGCCGAAGTGTCCGACCCGCCGCGGCCCAGGGTGGTGATGCGATTGTCGCTGCCCATGCCCTGAAAGCCGGAGACGACAGCGACCTGGCCGAACTGCATGCGGCGGATCAGTTCCGCGCCGTCGATTTCTGCGATGCGCGCCTTGCCATGCGCGTTGTCGGTGCAGATCGGGATCTGCCAGCCTTGCCAGGAACGCGCCTCGATGCCGATTTCCTGCAAAGCGATCGACAGCAGACCGGTGGTCACCTGCTCGCCCGTCGCCACGACCGTGTCGTATTCGCGTGCGTCGTGCAGCGGTGACAACGCCTGGCACCAGGCAACCAGCTGGTTGGTCACGCCGGCCATCGCCGAGACCACAACGGCGACCTCGTTGCCGGCGTCGCATTCGCGCTTGACGCGAGCGGCGACGTTGCGAATGCGGTCCAGGTCGGCGACGGAGGTGCCGCCAAACTTCATCACGATACGTGACATCTTACCGGGTTGTCAGTGATCCGTTCTGGATGGTCATACTGACGCAGAACAGCAGGGGCAACCATGCCAGGCTCGACAGTTTCACACGCTGAAGTTGCGAAGTTCGATGCCTTGGCAACGCGATGGTGGGACCCCCATGGACCGATGCGACCGCTGCACCGGATGAACCCCGCGCGCGTGGCCTGGATCGCCGAGCGCCTGGGAGAAGCTCCTCCTCCCCTCGCGGGAGGAGCCTGCCCCGGACTTGATCCGGGGGCGAGGGGGGCGGGGGCGCTCCTCGATATCGGCTGCGGTGCCGGCCTCGCCGCCGAATCATTCGCCCGTCTAGGCTACCGCGTGACCGGATTGGACGCCGCCGGCGAAGCAATCGAGGTGGCGCGTGCGCATGCCGCAAGTGCGGGACTGCGCATCACTTATCGAAGCGGCGCACCAGAAGACCTGGTTGCGGAGGACGCTCGGTTCCCCGTCATCACGGCTCTTGAGGTGATAGAACACGTGCCCGACCCAACGGCCTTCTTGAGCACAATTGCCCGCCTGCTCACGCCGGGCGGCAGGCTGTTTCTCTCCACGCTCAACCGCACCCCGCAGTCGTTTGTCGCGGCAAAGATCGGCGCCGAATATCTGCTGCGCTGGCTGCCGGTCGGGACCCATGACTGGCGCAAGTTCATCAGCCCGACCGAACTGGAACGCATGCTGCGTCAGGTCGGGTTGCGCGTAGTAGACTTGGCCGGACTGATCGCCAATCCGCTGACCGGGCGTTGGACCACAAGCCGTGACCTGTCGGTCAACTACCTGATGATGGCGACGGCTTAGCCGCTCTAAGCGTCCGCCGGGGGCACCCAGGGAATGCGGGAGAATTCAATCCCCTCGTCCGCGAGTGACTCGGCCTGCTCTGGGCTGGTCTCGCCATAGATGCCGCGCTTCTCGCTCTCGCCGCGATGAATCTTCCGCGCCTCTTCGGCGAAATTCGGCCCGACATAGTCGCAGTTCTTTTCGACCTCGGCGCGCATCCGCTGCAGCATGGCACGCATCTGCGCCGGCATCGGCATGCCTGCCACGGCAGCAGCCGGAGGTGTCGGCGGACTAGCAGCCGGCACCGGCACTGGCAGGCTCTCACGTGCATTCTTGGCAACCGCGGGCCGCATCAGCGCGCGCTCGATTTTCCCGTCGCCGCAATGCGGGCATTCCACCAGCCCACGCTTGGCCAGGCTGTCGAAGGCCGCGCTGTCCTTGAACCAGCCGTCAAATGCATGGTCCTGACTGCAACGAAGGTCATAATGGATCATGGCGCACCTTAGATGGCCAATTTTGGCACTCTCCGCAAGTGAGTGCCAATGATTTGTGCCACAACGTTGCTAACCAATCCTGCTAATGTGCGCGCAGCAGCGCATCTAACTTCCCGGTGCTTTCAAGTGCCATCAGGTCGTCGCAACCGCCGATGTGCTGCCCGCCGATGAAGATCTGTGGAACGGTGGTACGACCACCAGAGCGACGAACCGCCTCCTGCCGGGCCGCTGATCCGTGCGGCGCGTCGATCTCGCGGACTGCCACGCCCTTTTTCCCGAACAGGGCGAGAGCCCTGGCACAGAACGGACACCAGGGCTGGGTGTAAACTTCGACGTCGGGCATTCCGAGCTCCTTGACCGCTACAGCGGGATCGCCAGCAGCGTATCGATGCGCGAGCTGTCGCAGACCACGATGCGTTCGGCAAACCGCAGGGCTCCGCCTTCATCGCGCACCCGATCCAGATAAACGCCCGCGGCGAACAGGTCCATTCGGCCGTCGCGCATGGTGCGCACCACCAGGAACGGCGTCTCGGCCACGATGTCGGCGCCTGGGCGCAGCGACGGCATGCCGACGATGTGGCGATAGCTTTGTCGCTCGTAGATGTTGGCCTCACGCAGCGAGGCGACCCGGTCGATCAGCATGGCGCGCGAATCTGCGTAGACCAGGCCGGCGGCATAGCCGCGGCGGTGGTTGTCGGCGCTGGTGATCTTGTAGATGCACTGCTCCAAGAACAGCCCCGGCCAGTCCTCCAATCGATCAGCGTCGATGCAGATGGCGTAGTCCGTGTTGAGCGCCGCCAGGCGGAACAGCGTTTCCGCGTCGCCCATCACAAGGCCATATGCATGCGATAGGCTTTCCAAAAGCCCCGTACGGATGCCTCGGTCGCGCGCGTCTCCTGCGTCTCGGTACCCGAGCCGCCCATCTCCACCACCGACAACTCATCGGTGGCCGCGGCAATACCTCGCTGCACGAAGCCGCCAACCGCGCCATCCTCCATCGAGACGTAGCCCGCCGGTCCTACCAGGTTGTTCTGCTTCAGCCGATGGGCACGCAGTTCCGGCGTGTCGTCAGCAAAGCCGAGATAGGTCCAGTTGAGATCGGTCGAGTCGACGCCGCGCGGCACAATCTGACGGATCGCCAGTGCGTTGTGTACCTGCTGCAGTATGAAGCCGGGGAAGATCGACAGGATCTGCAACTGGATATCGTCGTGGAATTCGTCGTGCATTGCAAGCAGGCTGGGATCCGCCAGGCGGAAACTCTCTTTTTCCGCCCGCAGGCCCTGATAGCTGGTGTCCTTGCCCTGCGGAGGCGCGAGCGTGGCCGATGCATGATGCTCGCCGGTTTCGCTGACCAGAACACCACCGCCTGAGCTGAGGCGCGTGATGCGGAACGTGGCGAAGAACAGGTGCAGCAGACTGGCGTGATAGGTGTCGCGCACGTTCTCGAAATAGAGCTTCCAGTTGTTCGGCAGTGCCTGCGTAAAGCGGCCAATGATCTCCAGTCTCCGGTTGCCCAGCACACGGCGCACACGGTTGACGATGTCCGAACCGAGCCAGGCTTCGAATTGGGGCGCATCGGCGGACAGAGAGCCGAACACCATGCCGCAGAACGTGGTCACGCGCAGCTTGCGCGGACCATGGCACGACATGTCGAAATCAGCGGGCATACCGCCCTTGCCGTTGACGCCGCGGGCAAAGGCGATCGAGCGCAGATTGCCGCGCAGATCGTAGCGCCACGAATGATAGACGCACTGAAAGTCCTTCGCGCTGCCGCCATCGTCGAGACAGATCAGCGCGCCACGATGCGCACAGCGGTTCTCGAAACCGGCGAGTTCGCCATCCTCGGCACGCACCACCACCACCGGCATCGCGCCGATAAATGTCGTGCGGTAGTCGCCGACATTCGGCAATTCGGTTTCAAGGCAGAGGTAGTTCCAGACCGGGCCTTCGAAGATGCGCTTCTGCTCCAGCGCGAGCACGTCTGGATCCTGGTAAATCCAATAAGGAATGCGTGTGAGGCCAGCTGGCCAGCTACGGCCAACAACTGCATCCATCGTCGCGCTCCTCCTGCTTGTTGGATCAGTTCAGTCGTGGGTCTGGCACGCGTGCCGCGACCAGAACATCAACCGAAGTGGCGCCCGCGGCAAGCAAAGCTCTGGCGCAGGCGTTGGCGGTGGCGCCCGAGGTCATGACATCGTCGATCAGCAGGACTTTTTGCTGCTGGATCCTCTGCGCGCGAGACGGGCGCACGTCAAACGCGTGGGCGACCTCGGCGGCGCGTTCGGCTGCCGATTTCTCTCCCAGCGACGCGGTCGCTCGGGTACGCCGCAGTGCATCCAAAATGTATGGCCGCCTGGCACTTCGCCCAAGCGCCTTTGCCAGCAAAGCCGCCTGGTTGTAGCGGCGACGAAACAGGCGCCAACGATGCAACGGCACCGGCACGATGACATCGGCATCGCGCAGCAGTTCCGCTCCCGCGCGCGCCATATGCGGTGCAAGAACGGCCGTGAGCTCGGTCCGGTCAGCGTGTTTGAGCGGCAGAACCAACCGGCGTCCCTGTGCGTCATAGCGCAGCGCGGCGCGGGCACGACCGAACACCGGCGGCTCAGCCCGACAGGCGGGACACAAGTGCTCGGCGCCACCCAGCGCAGCACTGCCGAACGGAACGCCGCATCGCGTGCAGAACGGTTCACTGATGAAGCCGGTCTGGCGGAAGCAATCGGCACAGAGCAGGCCCTGGCGGTCCACCTCCGCGCCGCAGATCGCACAGCGGGGCGGCAGCAGCACATCGAACAGCGCGCGGACAGCCCGCGCCGCTGTATCAGTGGCTGGCTGATGCCTCGCCAACACCGAATGCCACCGTGTTGTCCCGCTTGATCTGGTTCGCCAGTTCGATCTCCCAGGTCAGATAGGCCTGCATCGCCTCCTCCACGCCGGAGTTCCGGTCGTAGGCGCGCAGGTAGCTGTCGATGCACGCTTCGTCGGGCGGGTTTCTCCGGTCCTTGACCAGCGGACGACCAAAGGCGTGCCACGCTTCCGTGCCGCCCTCCAATACCCGCACGTCTGCCGGACACAGCGTCTTCACCTCGTCCACAGCCAGCCGCGCCGCGATGCCGTCGGGCGACGTGAGTACCACGTGCTTCGCCCCGGCAAGCTGTGGCTTCAGCGCGTCCAGCCGGGTACGCACACCCCAGATCGCGCCGGGGATGTGGCCTTCGCGAAAGTCGATGCTGCGCGCGAGATCGATCACCACCGTGCCCTCGCCGCTGTCGAGCAGCCCGACCAGGCGGGTGACATCGATCGTCGCTGCCTTCGTGCCGAGCTCTGGCACCGGCAGCCTCTCGCGACCGCTGGTGCGAATCGCCTCTAGCCCGCCCTCGACGACGAACACGTTGCGATGCCCCATCTGACATAGCCATGCACCGGCCATCCTTGCGCGCACGCCGGTATCGTCCACCAACACGATCCGCGCATTGCGCACGCCGATCCACTGATCCGTTGCCTGCACCAACTGGCCACCCGGCGCGCTGATGCTGCCGGGACGGTGGCCGGCGCGATATTCCGGCGGATCACGCACGTCCAGCACGTAGAGGGTCCGTTCGTCATCGTCCTCGAACCGCGCCAGATCGATCGCACCGATAACGCCGACGCCGGATTCCTCGGCGAAGGCCTGCGCGCGCTGCAGCGCGGTCGCAGCGGTCTTCGGCGTACCGGGCGCAAACTTCTCGGTTCGGCCGCGGTCGCAGCGGAAGCCCGCCAGTTCCCACCCCATGGTGCCGTTGCGCAGCGCCATCACCTTGTTCGGGATGCCGGCACGACGCAGACTTTCGGCCCCCATGATGCTGCGCGTACGGCCGGCGCAGTTCACCACTACCAGAGTGTTCGGATCGGGCGCGATGTCACCGATGCGATACACCAGTTCGCCGCCGGGAACGCTGACGCCGCTGGGGATCGACATGCGCACGAACTCTTCGTGGGTGCGGCTGTCGAGCACCACGATATTCTTGCCGCTATCGATCCACGACTTGAGCTCCGGCGGATCGACGCTTTCAGTGCCGTAGTGATGCTCGACCCATTCGCCGAACGCCTTCGAGGGAACATTGACGCCGGAGAACAGCTCATAGCCCGCCGCCGCCCATGCCGTGGTGCCGCCATCCAGGACGGCGACATCGGTGCAGCCGATACCTTCCAGCCAGGAGGCAAGTTTCTCCGCCAGACCACGGCCGTCATCGACACAGCAGATGCGTACAGCAAGCCGGGGCAGCAGAGCGCGCGCGCGGATCTCGCGTTTCGACATTGGGCAGGGAACCGCCCAGAACAGATGCGAGGTGCCGAACTCGCCGTCCTCGCGCGCATCAAGCAGTGCAAGCTCGTGACCGTCGAGCAGCCAGGCATGCAGCGTCTTGGCATCAATGCGTTTCATGGCGGCCCCTCCTCGCGTGAGCGTAGGCGTGGGAACGAACGCTTGGCAACGAAGAGTGGCTGGCGCACAGGGAGGTGATGAGCGGGGCCATCGAGATCTTCGACCGGCGGGCGGTCCGATGGCATCGCGACCGTGCGGCCCACCAGGTCGATAGCGTCGCGGAAGTGCTGAAGGACGCCGCCGAGAGGCTGCTCGATCGCGTCGAGGATACGACGCAGCGCTTCTCCCAGGCGCTGGATGTGGGCGGGCGTGGCGCAGTGGCGCCGCTGCTGCGGGCGCGCCGGATCGAGGTGATGAGTTGCGATCTGTCAGCGTCCATGGCCGCCCTGAACGGCGGCGCTGCGGTGGCCGCGGACGAGGAGTTTCTGCCGTTCGCACCCGGCAGCTTCGATCTTGTGGTGGCCAGCCTCTCGCTGCACTGGGTCAATGATCTGCCCGGGGCGCTGATCCAGCTTCGGCTCGCACTGCGCCCGGGGGGTCTGTTGCTCGCGAGCCTGCCGGCGCTCGGAACGCTCGCCGAACTGCGACAGGCGCTGACCGAGGCAGAGATCGTGCTGACCGGAGGTGCGTCACCTCGCGTGTCGCCACTCCCCGACCTGCGAGACTGCGCCGCGTTGTTGCAGCGTGCCGGCTTCGCGTTGCCGGTGGCCGATGTCGAGGAACTGCGGCTGCTCTATGCAGACCCGCTTCGGCTGCTGCACGATCTGCGAGCAGCGGGCGAGACCAACGCGCTGCGCGAGCGTGATAGACGAGTGCCGCCACGCGCACTTTTCCCCGCGGCGCTGGCGGCAATACCGGAGATCGATGGCCGGGTGCGGGTGACGCTGCGCTTGGCGTGCCTGACCGGCTGGGCGCCATAGGCGTTCATCCAATCGAGGGACGCCCGCCCTCGAAATGCAGCGACGCGAACTCAACGGAATCAATAGTTGGATCCGAGCCGCCAGTCGCTGAACCGCGAGCCGTTGCGTATAGCATCTCCCAACATGGTCATCCCCGCGCAAGCGGGGATCCACCCCATCAGCCGGTGCTTTTTGGACGCTGGATTCCCGCTTTCGCGGGAAAGACGAACCGAGTCGGCTGGAAAGTCCCGCAGTTTAGCGATTCCGCGTACTAGTGGAGCAAATCTAACACTTGGTGCCCACGCCGAATGGCGGGGTTGTCCCGACAGCCACCATTCATGAAGTTTGGAAGATTTGTGGGCCTTCCGCTTGCGATGCTAATTCGAAGTCGTTTTTGCGAAATAGCGGCCAAATCCGAGGGAGGAACAAATGTCTGAATTGAATGGCGGTTGCCTCTGTGGCGCGGTGCGCTATGCAGCGAATGCAGCACCGGAGTTCGTCGGTCTGTGCCATTGTACCGACTGCCAAAAACACACCGGCAGCGCATTTGCGATCATGGTCCGCCTGCCGAAGACGGCTCTCCAACTCCAGGGAACGGTCAAGACGTTCAGCAAACCCGGCGATAGCGGTAATCCGATCCTGCGCTATTTCTGCCCAGAATGCGGCTCATCCATTTACGACGAGCCAACCGCGCGGCCTGGAAAGATCAATCTCAACGCGGGGACCCTCGATGATCCAAGCTTGGTCGCCCCCACGCTGGAGATTTATTGCGATAGTGCTCTGCCTTGGGTCCAACTAGCTTGCATGCAAAGATTTGCACGCGGAATGACAGCCGTCAATGCCCCACCGGAAGGCTGAGGGTCTGCTATTGGTCTGAATTCCAGCCGTAGCCGCCGGGCACCAAGCGTCAGATTTTGACCACTAGCACACCCCCAAGCGGAACGCCGATTTGCCGCAGCGACATCACCATGTTGAACACGCGCGCCGGCGTATGCGGCACCAGCAGGTGGGTGGAGGCCGGCGCTGCCGCGCCGTAGCCCAGGCCCAGCGCGACAGCGGCGA
>JBKPSV010000194.1:0-15706 GCA_046735215.1 Pseudomonadota bacterium
CCACCGGCGACCAATGCCAACGGGTCGAGGTTTCCTTGCATCACCGTCCGGGCTGGAATGACCTGCTTGGCAAAGCGCAACTCCATCCCGCTATCCAGCCCGACCCCGTCGATCCCGGTGGCACTCACATAGTCACCGATCCGCACGCCGGCGAGACGGGGGAAACCGATCACCGGAACCTTGGGATAGGACTGCTTCAGCCGCAACCGGATGGCCTTTGCCGGCTCAACCACGTGCTGGCGGAACTGCGCGGGCGGAAGGATGCCAGCCCAGGTGTCGAACAGCATGACTGCTTCGGCACCGGCATCGATCTGCGCCGAAAGATACTGCACCGTTGCCTCGGTCAACAGCTCCATCAACTGCCCGAACAGCGAGGGCTCGGCGTATGCCATCGTGCGCGTCGCCGCGAAGTCGCGTGAGCCGCCCCCCTCGACCATATAGCAGGCGACGGTGAAGGGTGCGCCGGCGAACCCGATCAAGGAACATGCGGCAAAGCCTTCTTCGGCGAGCCCGAGCCCGACGCCCCGGACCGTCTGAAGGATCGGTTGGATTGCAGATTCCAGCCGTTCCAGTTGCAATGACCCAATGTCCGCCACGGAACGAAGCGGCGGCAGAACCGGACCCTCGCCTTCGCGATAATCCAAACCTTGGCCGAGTGCCCAGGGCACCATCAGGATGTCACTGAACAGGATGGCCGCATCGAAGCGATAGCGACGGATAGGCTGGAGAGTTGCTTCGACGGCGAGTTCCGGCGTGGTGCACAGCGCAATGAAATTCCCAGCCTTCGCCCGTACAGCGCGATACTCCGGCAGGTATCGACCGGCCTGGCGCATCAGCCAGATCGGCGGCGGCCAGACCGGATCACCGGCGAACACCCGAAGAAACGGCTTCGCTGCCTTCTCCATAGCTATCGCTTTAACAGGAAGAAAAGATAAAGAAATGGGGGAGGAGGGATAAGGGGATGTGAATTGTGTGGACCAAGTTGTCCCATCCCATTTTGTGCCGATATCCACGCTAACCAGAGAGCGGAACTGTCTGAATCGGCCCGATTATTCCGCGCAATCCCAATCTCCTCACCCCGACAGCAGGATTCCCTCACAGTACCCGGTTTGGCGTGACTCATCCCCGGATCTCCTGTGCGAGCACTATATTGTGCTGGCAGCCCTCGCTTTCCCCGTTATCCTCAGGCCATGTCCGACGTCCGCATCAACCTGCACCTCGTCTCGGACGCGACCGGCGAGACGCTGAACGCGATAGCCCGCGCCACAACGGTTCAGTTCGAGCACGCAGACATCGTCTATCACCGCTGGAGTTTGATCCGGACCCGGTTTCAGCTTCATCGGGTGATCGAGGGCATCGAGCATGAGCCGGGTCCGGTGTTGTCCACCCTCGTCGATCGGGCCTTGCGCGGCGAGCTGGAGACGACCTGCCGGCGCCTCGATGTGCCGGTGGTGAACGTGCTGGAGCCGGTGATGAGCCTGCTGCAGGACTATATCGGCGAGGAAGCGGCGGCTAGGCCCGGACGCCAATACGCGTTGAATGCCGACTACTTTCGGCGCATCGACGCCATGCACTATGTGCTGGCACATGACGACGGCCAGGCGCAGCCCGGCCTGGCCGAAGCGGACGTGGTGCTGGTGGGCGTGTCGCGCAGTTCGAAGACGCCAACCTGCTTCTACCTGGCCAACCGTGGCATCAAAGCGGCCAATGTCCCGCTGGTGCCGAATTTGCCGGAGCCACCCGGCCTGGAAACCGTCGAATGTCCCGTGATCGGCCTCACCCTTGAAGCAGAAGCGCTGATCGAGATCCGCCGCCATCGCTTGCGCCTGATAGCAACGGGAAACGCCGTGGCCATCGCCCGTCAGAACAGCAGCGACTACATCGATGATGATGCAGTGAAGGCGGAACTGCTCTGGGCACGTCGGCTATGCAACCGGCGGGGCTGGCCGGTGATCGACGTAACGCGGCGGTCAATTGAGGAGACCGCGGCAACCGTACTCCAGCTTATGGACGCTTGGCACACCCGTCGACGCAATGACGCCGGCACCTCGGCCTGATGCTGCAAAGGCCAAACCCATCCCTTATTCTCGCTAGCGCGTCGCCATCCCGCCGTGCCCTGCTGGCGGCGACGGGGCTCGATTTCGCGATATCGCCGGCTGACATCGATGAAGCAGCGGTCAAGCGAGAAGCGCGAGCCCAAGGCGCAACCGCCGAAGAAGCCGCCCTGCGTCTCGCGGGTCTGAAGGCGGCGGCGGTTGCGCACCGGCTACCGGAAGCAATGGTCATTGGAGCGGACCAGATTCTGGTTTGCGACGGGGCCTGGTTCGACAAACCGGCCGATCCGACGGCGGCGGCCGCACAACTTCGGGCCTTGCGAGGACGCACCCATATCCTGGCGACCGCCGTCGCGTGCCACCGGTGCACTGCTCCTCGGTGGGAAACGGTCGTCTCGCCGCGCCTTACGATGCGCGACTTCAGCGATCAGTTCCTGTTCGATTACCTTACGCTGGAGGGGGACACGGTTACCACAACAGTCGGCGCCTATCGGCTGGAGGGCCGAGGCGTGCATCTCTTCTCGGCAGTGGAAGGCGAACATTCCGCCGTGCTTGGTCTTCCGCTTCTGCCGTTGCTGTCATTCCTGCGGGATGAGGGCATCCTCGTTAGGTGACGTTGGCGAGCGCTTACCCATGCCCTGCGCCAGGCAGAAAGTTGGCAACCAGCTCCTCGATCTTTTCCGGGTCCGATTGATCCATGATGTGGCGGGCAAAGCGGGCGCAGTCGTCGATGGCAACAGAGCGCACTGCCTGTTTGACGCGCGGTACCGCTGAGGCGGTCATCGAAAAGCTACGGAGGCCAAGTCCCAGCAGCAAAGGCGTCAGTCGCGGGTTCGCCGCCATCTCGCCGCAAACCGACACTGGCATCCGCATTCTCAGCGCTGCCTCGGTAGCGAACTGTACCAGCCGCAGCACCGCTGGGTGCAGCGGATCATACAGATCGGCGACCTCTGTCTCGCCCCGATCAACTGCCAACGTATATGCGGTAAGGTCATTGGTGCCGATGGCGAAGAAGTCTGCCTCGAGTGCCAGTGCGTCGGCGGACAGCGCCGCACCAGGGGTCTCGATCATAATACCTAGCGGCGGCAGCTTCTCGGGAATCCGCTCCCCACGGCGCCGCAGGCGTCGCGCGACACGCTCGTAGATCTCACGCGCCGCACGCACTTCGCCGACGGCGGTCACCATTGGCAGCATGACGCGGACGGGCCCCGTAAGGGCCGCCCGGAGGATTGCGGCGAACTGCGTTTCCAGCAGATCGTGGTGGCGGAGCAGCAGCCGGATGCCTCGCAGACCGAGCGCGGGGTTGGGGTCGGCTACCTCCGGCACGATCCCTGCGGTGGAGAGAGCCTCGATATCCTTCTCGCCCCCCCAGTCCAGCACCCGGATGGCGACAAGATCGCCGCCCATCGCCTCAATGATGCTGCGGTAGGTTTCGGTCTGCGTGTCCTCGTCAGGCACCGTCTCGCGGTTCATGAACAGGAATTCCGTGCGCAGCAGGCCAATTCCAAGTGCCCCCGACTGGGCCACCAGGGGCAATTCCAGCGGCAACTCCAGGTTCGCCTGCAACTCGACAGTCTCACCATCGAGGGTCTCGGCTGGTAAGCGGCGCAGTTTGCCGAAGCGCTGCCGTTCGCGCGCATAAGCGGTGACGGCACGGCGTGCCGCGGCCAACGTCTCCGCCGTCGGGTTGACCACAATGGTGCCAGCCGACCCATCGACCACGGCCAGGTCGCCCCGCGTGATGGCATGGGCAATGCCAGGAGCACCGAGCACAGCGGGAACGCCCAGTGCCCGCAGCATCACCGAGGTATGACCTTCCGCGCCGCCCTCTTCGGTGGCCACGCCAGCCAACCGTGCCGGGTCCAATAGTGCGGCATCTGATGGCCGCAGGGATTCGCTGACCAGGACGGCACCCTCCGGTAGTCCGGCGAAGCTGCGGAAAGGCGCGCGCGTCAGGTTTCTTACCAGCCGCCGGCCAATCTCCCGCACCTCTTCGGCACGGCGCATCAGACTGGCGCGGTCGTCTGCCGGCATACCCGGCTCGGCCTGAGCCAGGATGGCTCCTGCGATTGCGTCTGCCTCGTCCACCACGGCGCGTTCCGCCGATACCAGCCTTTCTTCAATCCGCTGTCGTACCCCTCGCATCATCCGTGTCGATCCCAGCATCCGGATGTAGGCTTCGATCAACGGAGTCAGCTCGGCTTGGCTCTCCTCAGGCAAGACGCTGAGCCGTTTGCGCAGCTTGGTAAGCTGATTGCGCGACTGGGCGATGGCCGCATCGAACCGTGCGCCTTCGGCGGCGCAGTCAGCGGCAGCAATCCGCTGTCGGGTGACCTGTGGTGTCGGCTCGGAGGCGCGAAACACCGGACCGATGGCCACGCCAGCGGAGACGGCGATACCAGCGAAACGAGTTTCTGCGCGGCCATGCTCGGATCGCTGCCGCTGCAGACGCCTATGCTGGGGCGGTGGCGGGCTAGCCTTGCTCATCGAAGCCGGACTCGACCAGCGCGGCCAGCGCGTCGAGAGCTTCCTTGGCGTCCCATCCTTCGGCACGCAGCTCGATGACTGCGCCCATTCCTGCGCCCAGCATCATCAGTCCCATGATCGAACGCGCCGGCACCGACTGCTCATCGCGGATCACGTCAACCGAGGCGCCGAACCTTTCCGCCAGCATGACGAACTTCGCAGCCGCACGCGCGTGTAGGCCACGCTTGTTGGGAATGACCACGCTGCGACTAAGGACTGGCGCAGGCGGCGAGGATTCGGAGGATGGTGTGTCGCCGTCCTGCGGCGTCATTCGCAACAGCGGCCGTTGCCGTTGGGCCTGCATCCGTGCAGCACGTGCGAGGCGGCGGCGATATACTTGCGCCCCGCCTCTTCGGCACAATTCACGGCATCGGCCAGTGGCTGCTTGGAGCGCACCTTTGCGAGCTTCACCAGCATCGGCAGATTCACACCGGCGATGACCTCCACACCATCTCGTTGCATCATGGAGATGGCCAGATTTGAGGGGGTGCCGCCAAACATGTCCGTCAGCAGGACCACACCGTCCCCCGTGTCACACCGTGTGATACATTGCTCGATTTCAGCCCGGCAGTTGTCGATATCGTCCTCCGGCCCGATACAGACGGTGTCGACGTTCCGTTGCGATCCTACCACGTGCTCCATGGCAGATCGCAGCTCCTCGGCCAGACGGCCGTGAGTTACCAGGACCATTCCGATCATCGCCGGAAATAGGCTTCCCTGGCAGAAACTGACGTTCGTGTACTCATGACCTGTGTCAGGCCTCCTGTGCCTGAACCGTCGCGGCGGTCGCGGCCGCGTCGCGCAACTCCGAGGCGTTCGCCGACCGCAGCGGGCGCCGCTCGGCCAGATAGGCTGCCTCATGCCCTTCGCGAGCCAGCTCGCGGTGCGTGACGTGCAACCGCCAGCCGAGCCCATTTGCCCCCGGAACCTCCGCCGCAGCGATCCTGTCTGCCAGGTGTTGCGCCAGCTTTTCGACCAGGTAGACGGAGCGATGCCGCCCACCCGTACAGCCGATCGTGATCGCCGCGTATTTCTTGCTCTCTTGGACAAATCTCGGCAAGAGCAAGTCGATCAGATCAGCCATTTTGGCGAAGAAGGCCGGGAGGTCGGGGTCTTGTTCGATGTATGCACCAACTTCCGGATCGAGCCCGGTTCGTGGCCTTAAGATGGGATCGTAGTGAGGGTTTCGCAAAAAGCGGGCGTCGAATACCAGATCTGCTTCCCGGGGCAGGCCTTGTCTGTAGGCAAATGAGATCAGCGACACCACCAAGCGGCTTTCCTGAGCCTCGCTGCCGGTTCCGAAGTGGACGTCGATCAATCGCCGCAGCGAGGCCAGCGGCAGGTCCGAAGTGTCAATCACCAGATCGGCGGCCTCACGCAGGGGTTCGATGACGGCCTGTTCCTGGATGATGCCGTCCGTGACCCGACCCTGCGGCGCGAGCGGATGCCGCCGCCTCGTCTCAGTAAAGCGGCGTAGCAGGGTAGTTTCGTCGGCCCAGGTGTAAACCAGTTCAAGCCGCAGCGCCGGGTCCATCTGTAGGCGCTTTAGCGTCTGCAGCACTGCGCCGGCGTCGAACCCGCGCGTGCGCGCATCGACGCCGATTGCCAGCCGTTGTTCGCTGCGGCTGACCATCTCCTCGAGCATCGGCAGCGGCGGATTGTCCACCGCCTCGTAACCGAGGTCCTCCAGCTCGTGCATGACGGAGCGCTTGCCGCCACCCGACACGCCAGTCACCAGCACCACGCGCTGACGATTGCCGGTCATGGTGCGAATGCCCCGGCCACCTGTGTCACCTGGCCCAGGGCGCAATCGAGCGCCAGGGTCACGCGCTCCGGCGCCGAAGCGACATGCGGGTCAATCATCGCCACGGGCAGACCAAGGTCCTCGTCTCGTGCGGGGCTCGGCATTCGCGCCAATGGCTGACCCAGTTGCGCGATCAATGCAAGACGTGTTGACGCTACGTGGGGCAAACGGACGATCCCAAGTCCGCGTACTTCGAGCAAACCGGCCAATGTCGGCACCGCCCGGGCGATGCCGTCGGCGATCTCGGTCCGGTCATCTGAAACCAGATCAAAACCGCGGGCGAGCAGGCGCAGCAGTAGGTCGGACTTGCCCGAGCCTGGCGGTCCGACCAGCAGCACCCCGGCACCTCTCCGGCTGGCGCAGCTCGCGTGGATCTGCATGGGCGCAGTGTGAGCCGGTACGCGCCGGAGGGGAAGCGCTTGTCCCGGACCCGGGGAAGTGCAACCGTGGTCCGGTATGATCAGCCGAAACGATATAGCTGTCGCGGCTGCCCGTATCGGTCAGTACGTCCGGCATACGCCGCTGCTTCACCTCAGTGCCACAGAGTTGGGTCTCGGGTTTCCCGTCACCTTGAAATTAGAACTCCTGCAGCACTCAGGGAGTTTCAAACCACGCGGCGCGTTCAATCGCCTGCTGTCCGCGACGCTGCCGGCAGCCGGTGTGATAGCGGCTTCAGGCGGGAACCACGGAATGGCCGTGGCATACGCGGCTCGCTCCCTGGGCGTGGAAGCAGAGATCTTTGTGCCAACCGTAACGCCGGAACTAAAGGTAGCCCGGATTGCCAGCTATGGAGCCCGCGTCGTGCAGACCGGCGCGACCTATGCCGAGGCGCTTGCTGCCTCCCGCGAGCGTCAGGCGACGACCGGCGCGTTGGAAGTGCATGCCTACGATCATCCAGACGTGCTGGCCGGCCAAGGCACCGTTGGGCGGGAATTCGAACATGACGCGCCCGATCTGTCGCATGTACTCGTCGCAACCGGCGGCGGCGGCCTGATCGGTGGCATGGCCGCCTGGTATGCGGGAAGTACTCAGGTGATCAGCGTTGAACCGGAAGGCTGCCCCGCCTTGCACGACGCTCTTCGCGCAGGGGCGCCGGTAGAGGCGGCCGTTGGTGGCCTGGCAGCCGATAGTCTCGGTGCGCGTCAGGTCGGCAGGCTGATGTTTCCTATCGCCCAGGCATGGGTCGCCACCACGGTTCTGGTGCCGGACGCTGCGATTGTCGCCGCGCAGCAGCTGATTTGGGATCGGCTGCGGCTTATTGCCGAACCGGGTGGCGCCACCGCGCTCGCTGCGCTGCTGAGCGGCGCGTTCAGGCCACCGGACAAGGCCCGGGTCGGCGTGCTGGTGTGCGGCGCAAACACCGACCCCACCAAGATCACCCGGATATGAGCCAAGATCGTTTCCTGCTCTCCACCGACGAGAGGGGGATCGCGACGCTGACGTTAAATCGGCCGGACGTCGCGAACGCCTATGACGAGGACCTGTTGCTTGCCATGACGCGTGCTATGGATGGCTTGGCACGCGACGCGTCAGTGCGTGCTCTGGTGGTCCGTGGGGCGGGCAAGCATTTCCAGGCAGGCGCCGACATCAACTGGCTGAACCGGTTGTCGCGCCAGGGGCCGGAGGAGAACTACCGCGCCTCGCTCGTCACGGTGCGGTTCAGCAAGACACTCAACGAACTCCCGAAACCGACCGTTGCAGTCATCCATGGCGGCTGCTTCGGTGGAGGTGTGGGAATAGCCTGCTGCGTCGACTTGGCACTTGCGACGCCTGGCGCGCTGTTCGCAATCAGCGAGGTCCGGCATGGCATCGCACCCACGCCGATTTCGACGCATATGGTCAATGCGCTGGGACTGCGACAGACGCGACGCTATGCGCTAACCGGCGAGCGCTTCGGTGCCGAGGAGGCAGCGCGCATCGGATTGGTGCATGAGGTCGTGGCGGTCGAGCGTATCGAAGCCCGCCTGTGCGAGGTGCTGGATGCCATCCTGCTTGGCGCGCCGGGGGCGATCGCGCAAACCAAGCTCTCATTCCTCGGGGCGAATGGCATGTTGCTGGATGAGCGAGAGGTCATGCTCCTGGCACATGAAGGATGGATGCAACGGCAGTCGTCCGAGGGTCGGGAAGGGACGTTGGCATTCCGCGAGAAGCGCCGACCGGGATGGCATAGCTTCCCAACCGATTAGATGGTGGTTGCGTCACGCGCCCCCGTCGCTGATGAGGAAATTCCGACCCTGGCTGGGGCCGGCGCCGCATCGTCACCCACCGGGAAAGTTCATCAATCGGTAATTCCAAAAAACCCAACTGCACCCGAGAAAGTTCATAATTCATTTACCTACCGTTCCTAATATGTCCGACAGCGGATCCCTACGATCCAACCCCTCACGATCCCACTCATGGCGAAAAATTCGCTCGGGCCGATGCCCCTGCGAACTCCAGGGCCGGTCTTTTGACCCTCTGCGAGGTTGCCATGGCGAAAACATACCGCTCGGTCCAGACATCACGGCTCACCCTCGATGCCGACGGTAATGACCTGTTAGCCAATCTGCCTATCGCCAACGAGCCGCCGCTCTTTGCATTCAGCTGCACGGCCGGTGTCCACACGGTGATGGCTGGCGCTTCGCCGATCACCTACCTTGCCGCTGCGCTGCCCGCCACCGTAAAGGCCACGGCCACACTCACCCAAGTATTGTACCTGCAGGAAGCGGGCGACACCTCGGTGATCAGCGTCCGCGACATACACCAGGGCCAGATGGGCGACTGCTTCCTGCTGTCCGCAATCGGCGAGCTCGCGCTGTTCCACCCCGATGCGATCATGAACATGATCACCGTGAATGCGAACGGAACCGAGACCGTCACGCTCTATCTAGATGCCTGGGGACGTCTGCCGACCTTCGGCACGACCTCGTTCAAGCCAGTATCCATTACCGTAAGCAATGACTTTCCCAGCTATGCCGTCAACAATGGCGCGACGCAGGATGTCTTCAATGGACAGAAGGAGATCTGGGTCCAGGTCCTCGAAAAGGCAGTCGCGACGCTGAATGGCGGATACGGCGCGATCACCTACGGCGGCAACCCGATGATCGCCATGCAACAGCTGGTCGGCCAGCCTGCCACCTGGATATCGCCTTCCTCGCTGACCCTGCAGGCGCTGCAGGGCCACATCGCCGCTGGCGACCTGATCGTGATGGACACCGGCTCGTCGAACAGCCTTCCGTATGGGCTCGTCGCCAATCACGCCTACATGTTCCAAAGCCTGACGATGGTCGGTGGCACGCCCATGGTGCAGTTGGCCAACCCATGGGGCTTCAACCAGCCGTCCCTGATCCCGCTGTCGCAGCTCTCGTGCGGGATTGCCGAAATCGACGTCTGCCACTTCGTCAGCAGCACCCCCATCGCCAACACCAACGTCATCCTCGGTGGGGTTGGCAATGATACCAAGACGCTCACTGCCGCAATCGTCAATGGCACGGTCGATCTGTACGCTGGGAAGGACACGTTGATCCTGGCGAACGGGACGAACTCGGCGACGGTGGCGAATACCGAGACGATCATCGGCGGGACCGGCGACGACACAATCGTTCTGTCCGCGGCGGCCATCAGCACCAGCATCAATCTGGCCGGTGGCAACGACAAGCTGACCCTCGGCAACTTCGCGAATACTGCGACCGTGGCCAATGTGGAAATGCTCATCGGCGGGAGCGGCAACGACAACATCATCCTTGCGAGCGCGCTGACCAGCGCGATGCAGGTGGATCTGGGCGCAGGCGGCAACAAGCTGGCGCTCGCGGCCGGCGCCAACGTGGGCACTCTGCGCAATGTCAACACGCTGACCGGCGGCAGCGGTGCCGACACGATTACGCTGGCGACCGCGTTGATCAACGGAAGCGTGGACCTGGGGGCCGGAACTGACAGGCTTACGCTGGCAAACGACAACAACAGCGCGTCGGTCGCAAATATCGAGGCGCTTCTCGGCGGCACGGGCGACGACACGATCACCCTGACGACCCTGTTGGGCCCGGCGATGTCGGTGGATCTGGGCGGCGGCAACAACAGACTGACGCTCGCGGTCGGCGGAACCGGTACGATCAGCAATGTGAGCACCCTGACCGGCGGCGCCAGCAACGACAACATTACCTTCGCAACGGGGCTCTCGAGCGCGAACATCAATCTTGGCGCCGGCAATGACAGGATAGTTCTGGCCGACGGCGGGAATACGCTGACTGTCGCCAATACCGAGACCGTGGTGGGTGGTGCCGGCGCGGATGCCGTTACCCTCAGCACGGCGGCAGTCAACACCAGTATCGACTTGCGCGCCGGCAGCGATACGCTGCGATTTGCCAACTTCACCAACATGGCGACGGTCGCCAACACCGAAACCATCATCGGTGGCAGCGGTAACGACACGATCACGTTGGCGACGCCGCTTGCACCTGCGATGTCCGTGGACCTCGGCGCCGGCAGCAACAAGCTTATCCTTGCCAACGGCGGGAACTCCGGCACGATCAAGAACGTCGGCACGTTGATCGGCGGCACGGGCGCCGACGCGGTCACGCTTGGCACCGCCATCACCAACGGATCGGTCGACCTCGGCGCCGGCAGCGACACGCTGACGCTGGCCAATGCCACCAACTCCGTCACCGTCATGAATACGGAAACCGTCGTTGGCGGCAAAGGCAACGATACAATCGTGCTGAGTGGTAAGGTCGCAGGCCTGGTGATCGGCGGCGGCGGCATGAATTTTATCACTGGGAGCAGCGCTGCTGATACGTTCGTGTTCGACCAGAACAGCAGCGGCAACGTCACCAAGGTGATGAACTTCAGTACGATGAACGGTGACAAGATTGCACTTGATACAACAGGCAGCAATATTCTCGGGCACAACACTTACGATCTGGGCGGCGCGGCACTGACCCTCAACGCTGACATAGTCTGCGTTGCAAACGCCACAACCCGCCTCAAGACCAATCTTGCCAACCACGGCAAGGGCGGTTTCGCATTTGAGCAGGATAATGGACAACTATATTACAGCAGCAACGGCTCCTTCGCGGGCGGCGGGACGCTGATCGGCATTATCACGACAGACGGCACGCACCCCTGGATTTTCAACGCCAGTAGCTTCATTCAAGTGTAGCGAGGGTAGGTGGCGCGCGCACCGCCACGCGCCACCCCCATTTATGCCTCGACGACCACCTGGCCATGCATGTGCGGATGTAACCCGCAGATGTACTCGTACGTTCCAACCCGCTCGAACTTGTAGGCAAAGCTGTCGTCGGTATCCAACGGATGCGACTTCATCTTAAGATCAGGGCAGACGATGCTGTGCGGGATATCGTCATGATTCACCCACTTAACTGAAGTGCCGATCTTTACCTTCAAAGGCGTCGGCGAGAACGTAAAGTTATCGATGACGATTTCAGCCTCCGTAGCACGAGCCGTCTTGCCAAGTATTGTGACCAGCACGCCAGCGCCGAGGGCGCGGCGCAGCAGCTGGCGCCGGGCGATGTCGCCCGGCTCCAACATCTGATACATGGAAGCGTCCTTTAGCTGGCGAGCGGCGAATCGACGATGGCGAGCGGCGCCTTGGCCGACACCAGGTTGACATTGGCGATGCCCAGGTAGCGCCTTAATTCCCCAGCCGGAACCACCATTGGCCCGGGGCCCTTGGCGGTACCTGGAGCCGGCTGCGGAAACGCGGTGGAGCGCGCGGTGTGGAAGGATACGTTGCCTTCCACTTTCTGCATCACCTGGTGGATGTGGCCGTTCAGCACTGTCACCGAGCCGAACTTCTTTAAGTATGATAAGGCCTGTGCACCATCGGCGGTGCCCCAGCCCCAGTCCTGATACGCAATCCACAGCGGCACATGCGCGAACACCACGATCGGCGTGCTCGCGGACAGGTGCTTCACATCATCCTCGAGCCATTCAAGCTGGTCGTGGCCAAGATTGCCCAGCCCGTTGCCCTGCAGATTGACCACGTTCACCAGGCCAACGAAGTGGACGCCATGGTCGTCGAAGCTGTACCAGCCGTCGCCCTTGGTCCCCTTGCCGAAGCGGTTCAGATAGCTCTTTCCTTCTTCTTCCAGGATATCGTGCTCGCCCGGCACGGTGTGCATCGTCAGCCTGGTCGCGCCGCAGAGCTGAGCCGCTGCGTCGAATTGCGCCGGCTTGGACAGATGCGTGATGTCGCCAGTGTGGATCATGAAGGCCGGCCTCTGTTTCAGCTTGCCGACATCGTCCAGCGCCTCTTTCAAGGTCGCGGTGACGTCGGGGTTGGCGGCCTTGTCGAAACCCAGGTGGCTATCGCTGATCTGCGCGAAGGTGAAGTCGTTCGTCGCAGCCTGAGCTGCGCCGAGCATCTGCGAACGCGGCACGCCTCCGGCCACGGTCCAGACCATGGCGGTGCCCGCCCAGGTCATGCACTTCAGGAAGCCGCGGCGCTGCAGGTCGGGATCGAAGGTCATGGATGGGGTCTCCTTTTTGCTGTGCCGTCCCTACCGGGGGCGCCGCTTGGTTATTCCCAGCCTGTTCGGGAATAAGATCGGCCCTCGCCGGGTCTTCGACACGGCAGTCAGCACTCAGGATGAAGGCCCTTGCCCCAGGACGATCGTCGCCGACGCTTCGAGCTGCTGGCTCTGCCGCACCTCGACGCCGCTTACAACCTGGCCCGCTGGCTTGCGGGCAACACGGCGGACGCCGAGGACGTGGTGCAGGAGGCGTATCTGCGGGCCTACCGCTATTTCGACGCGTATCACGGAGGAAACTTCCGCGTGTGGCTGCTGACAATCGTACGCAATGCCTTCCTGACCTGGGTGAAGGACAATCGTTCCGGGCGGATGGTGTTCGTTCCCGATACGCCGATCGCCGACAAGGCGGAAAGCGACAACGCGATGTGGGGCGAAACGCCGCGTGATCCGGAGGCACTGCTGCTCGAGAATGTGGACAGCCAGATGTTGAGCCGGCTGATGGAACAGCTGCCCGCGGAATATCGGGAGGTTCTGCTGCTGCGGGAGGTCGAGGACCTCTCCTACAGAGAGATTGCCGACATCACCCAGGTGCCGCTCGGCACCGTGATGTCGCGGCTGTCACGCGCGCGGCTCAGCCTGCGCAAGCTGTGGCAGCAACAGGAGGAGACGGAGGCGGCGCATGGAGTGTAAGCGCGCCACCCGACTGCTGTCGGGGTTGATCGACAGCGCATTGGGGCCGATTGCGCGCGTCCGCGTGCACCATCACGTCGCCGGCTGCGAGGCCTGCGCGGCCAGGCTCGAGGAGTTGCGCGCCATGCAGGCGGCGTTGAAGACCAAGCTGCCGTATCACCGAGCCCCACCCGGCCTGGCGGCGCGTATCGGCGCGGCGCTGCCGCGCGAAGAGCCTCCGCCGGTTGTCATGGCGAGGGGCCCGCGTCGCTGGTTCCCCATTCCAGCATTCAGCCTGGCTGGAACGGGGCTGGCCGGGGCGCTGGCAGGAGTGGCACTTACCGTTGCTGTGACTGGCGGGCAGGGCGACCAGGCGAAGGATGTGATCGACAGCCACATCCGTTCCATGCAGGCCGCACATCTGACCGATGTTCAGACCAGCGACCAGCACACGGTGAAACCGTGGCTGTCCGCGCGCCTCGACGTCTCGCCGCCCGTGCGCGACCTGAAGGAGGACGGGTTTCCGCTGATCGGAGGACGGCTAGACTACATCGACGGGCATCCGGCCGCGGCGGTGGTGTATCAGCGGGCCAGGCACACCATCAACTTGTTCGCATGGGCCTCATCGGGGCCAAACGAGCCGTTCCGCGATGAGGCGCGGCAGGGATTCAACATCGTCACCTGGCGGCAGAACGGCATCCGGTATTATGCGGTCTCGGATGTCGAAGTGGACCAGCTGGCGCAGTTCGCCAGGCTGGTCGCACAATGATCCGAAGCGCCGCTCTCAGGTGAAGGACACTTTCGCGAAAATCTCCTCGAAGCGCTTGAACGCCTTGTCCACGGCATCGGCCGGTTTCATGCCGCCTTTGATGACGTCGGCATGGGCACGGCCCCAGAGTTGTTCGGCGTTGCACAACCCCCAGGCAGGATTGAAACCTAACCATTGGGCCATGGTCGGCTGCAGCACGCCTTCGGTGATGTACGGCTTGCGGTGCGGATCCTTCGAGTCATCCAGCCACCAAGGATCGTCCTTTACGACCTGCGGCATGCTGGGGAACCAGCGGCCAAGACCACTCTTCAGGTTCTCGTTCATGACCTGGGGCTGGATGAAATACCGCATGAAGTCCTTGGCGGCTTCGACGTTCTTCGCGCCCTTTGGGATGAACCCGCCGCCGGCGCCGACCTGACAGATCATCTGGGTCTTGCCGTCATTCATCAGCGGCAACGACCGCACCCGCATTTGCTCGTAGTATTCCTTCTCGTGGCTGATCCACGCCAGCTCCGGGGACAGCGTCCCGTCGAAGTCCATGACAAACAGCTTTTCGTGGTAGCCGTTGTTGTCGTCGGCGTCGTTCCAACTCAGCGCCTCGGGAGGGACGAAACCGTCCTTGTAAAGGCCGGTCATGAATTCAACCGACTTCACCGCCGCTTCGCGCACCCGTGGATCGTCGGTGTGCAGCTTGCCATCGGGCGTCACGATGTCCTTGCCGCCATTGGCGATCAGGAAATGCGCCATGAGGTTGTTGCCGTCGTTCGGACCGACGGTGGTGATCTGCAGGCCACAGCCGTACATCTTGCGCATGCCCTTCTTGCGCAACTCCGTCTGCACCGGCTTGAAGAACTCCCAGACGCCGTTCCACGTGTTGGGCATATCCGCTGCCTTGAATCCAGCCTTCTCAACCAGATCGTTCCAGAAGTGGATTGGCGTTGCTGCCTGCTTGATCGGCACCAGGTAGAAGCTGCGCTTCTTCGTCGTCTTGTTGTAGAAAGTTGAGTTGAGCAGAGCACTTTCCGACATCTGCGCCTTGTGCGGCTCGACCACGTCGCTGACATCGATCAGCTTATCATCCCACGCGTTCTGCGGCAGGATGGCGGACGGGGCATCGAAGAACATCAGATCCGGCACGTCGCCACTGGTCAGCGCGGAGATCGCCTTCTGGTTCAGTGCCATGAACGGCATGACGCTTAGTTCGATCTTATTGCCGGTGGTCTTCTCGTAGTCAGCAACCGTCTTCTTGAACGCCTCGTCTTCCTGGCGAACGAACCCCTGGTTCTGCCAGACCACGGCCGTCTTGGCCTGCGCGTTGGCAATATATGGCCGCGCCAATGTCCCAGCCGCCGCGCCCAAGACGCCATGCAGAAGTGGGCGTCGGCCGATGTTCGCCATACTCGTCTCTCCCAGTATT
>JBKPSV010000195.1:0-4370 GCA_046735215.1 Pseudomonadota bacterium
CATCACCTCGGGGCGCCCATAATGGCTGTCGCCGCGAAAGGTGATGCGGGTGTGTGGCCAGTGTTCCCGGATGGCGCGCAGCAGGCGTCGCAGATGACCGCGTATCTCCTGTCCTGATGGGGTCTTGCCGGGCCGCAGCAACACCGCCACTGGCCGAGAGGTCGCAGTGTCATAGACGTGGATGGGCAGGAAGCAGCGCTCATCGTAATGTGCATTGAACATCGATTCCCTCGCGTCAGCAGTTGCTGACGCGAATGGGGGAACCTGCCATGACGAAGACCTTGATCACCCTTGCCTCGAAGCGACGCTGGTTTGTTCGGCGGGGTCCACACGCCGACGCGCGACATGGACCAGCCAAGGGAGGCACGTCTGTGCGGAACCATCGAGCGAGCGGCTTCCTACGCCCTGCCGAGTTCCGCCCGTCGTCCGCCATGAGCGGTATTTCGTCGACAAAACGCTCCGCTTGCGCCTCGCGGGCGCGCGCGTATGCGCTACGGAAATCGGGGCTGGGATCCGTTCGGTGTGAGATCTTAATGTTCGGCCGCTTCTCGGGTGCTGCGGGCTGCCCGTATGGAGGTTGTCTAACGAATTTCCTTTGCCCGCGGACATCGATGTAATTCGCTATGTGTCGGGCGAGCCCATGGTGTTTGGAACCAGCGTGGGCGTTGCTCGTTCGGTGGAACCAGAATGTTGGGCAATCCGGGCTGAGGTCAATGGCAGATGAACCTACGTTGCCGCCACCGCGGCCCGAACACCTAAGCTCCTCTCTCCGGCGAAATATAGAGGTGCTGCAGGAACGGCGCCGCCAAGAGGCAGCGTCGTCCACCCCGCAGGAGCATCTAGCCGCAGCCATTACGGCGTTCACCGGCAGCATGCCATTCGTTTATCTGCATCTGGCTCTGTATGGCGCCTGGATTGCCATAAACGTCGGGCTCATTCCAGGACTGCGGGCGTTCGATCCATCCTTCGTGATCCTAGCCATGGCGGCCTCGGTCGAGGCGATCTTTCTGTCCACCTTTGTCCTGATCAGCCAAAATCGGACCGCCGCCGAGGCGGATAAGCGAGCCGACCTCGACCTGCAAATCTCGCTGCTAACGGAACATGAGCTAACCACGCTCACCGGCTTGTTAACAGCGATTGCTGAGAGGCTGAACCTTCCGCCCAACGATCCAGAGCTGGAAGAGGTCAAGAAGGACATCGCCCCCGAGGCGGTACTCGATGAAATCGAAGCGCAGCAGGCCAGCGAATAGCCGTCGCCGTGTCTGGCCTTCCGGGAACCCGCAGCTTCACTTCCTCCTCCGGCGGCGAGGTCGCGCCTCCCTTCGGCTGTCGGAGAACGTCGCGGTGAGTTGGAGGTCCCTGTCGCTGGCGATCGCATCATTTCTATTCGCGTGTCAGCTCATGAAATTCAGATGATAGGCTTGCCACCGGTCACGGCCACAGTGGCGCCAGAGACGTAGCTTGCCTCATCGGACGCAAGCATGACGTAGACGGGGGCCAACTCCTTCGGCTGGCCAGGACGTTGCATCGGCACCTGCTTGCCGAATTCCTTCACCTCTTGGGGCGGCATGGTGGATGGAATGAGCGGCGTCCAAATCGGACCCGGCGCGACACAATTCACGCGAATACCCTTTTCGGCCACCAGCTGTGCCAGACCGCCGGTAAAGTTCTGTATCGCTCCTTTGGTCGTAGCGTAAGCCAGCAATTGTGGGCTTGGCGTGTCTGCATTGACCGAGGTTGTGTTGATGATGGCACTGCCGCGCTTCATGTGCGGTATCGCCGCCTTGGTTAGGTAGAACATCGCGTAGATGTTGGTACGGAACGTGATATCCCACTCCTCGTCGGTGATGTCGTCAATCGACGAGAAGGAGGCTTGATGGGCTGCGTTGTTCACCAGAAGGTCGATCTGCCCGAAAGCCGAAATAGCTTTATTCACGATGGCAGCGCAATGCCGTGGGTCTTTGATGTCGCCCGGCATCAGGACGCATTTGCGGCCTGCGCCTTCGATTAGACGCTGAGTCTCACCGGCATCTTCGTGTTCATCGTAATAGCTCACCAGGACATCCGCACCTTCGCGTGCAAACGCGAGCGCAACAGCACGGCCGATCCCACTGTCCGCACCCGTGATGACCGCCTTTTTGCCGGTTAGACGGCCTGAGCCCCTATAGCTGGTTTCGCCGTGGTCCGGCTGAGGATCCATGGCCCGGCTGCTGCCCGGCATGGTTTGTTGTTGTTCTGAGAAGGGGGGTCGGGGAAGATCGGTACTCATGTTAGCCTCCGTTGAATGCGCGGCCTGAACGATAGCGGCTGGAAGCGGTTGCTAGGTGAATGTGCAGCCGAGGCCCGACCCGCCTTTACACCAGGTGGCATGCCCCATGGGCACGTACCGCCGTCGACCGACAGCCACGAATGCAACAGTAGCGGCCACTTCTGGCAACGGCTTCTCTTGTGGGTGGCGGTTGCCGCTACTTCGGGGGCAGCTCTACGGAGGCGCAGCGTTCGTCGCGGCGACAGATGTAGCAGTCCGCACCTCTCCGGCACTCGATCCGAAAGCCCGCGCTGCGCAGCATGGCTTCCGTGCAAGAGCGGTTGGGAATCCACCAGTTCGTCGGATCGCCAGCGAAGCGATGCTCCACGAACTGCATGCGTGGCGCCCCCAGTTGTTCAAAGACTGCCGTCTCGTCGAACGGGTAGTCTTCAGCCACATCGGCGATAGCTGCGCTGCCTCGCTGCAGCGATTGGCATATCAGCATATCGCCCACGACATGCGTATGGATCAGGTCCAGGGCCAGCAGCGGGTGGCGTAGGTGGTAAAGAACGCCCATGAACAGCACGAGGTCAAAGCGCTGCCGCAGAGAGGCGACGTCATAGACAGACATGTTCCGCAGCTCAATCCGTAGTCCGGTTACCTCCGCTGCAAGCGCGGCTTGGCACAGATAACGTTGATCGGAATCGATTGCGACGACCCGGTCAGCGCGGCGGCGTTTCATCTCCAGTGCATAGAACCCCGCGTTGCAACCGATATCCAACACCGTCCACCCGGCCAGATCTTCGGGGACGGCATCAGCTATGCATCGCCATTTGTAAGCGGGATAATCGCCCAGGAAATGGTCGGGCGCGGTCTGGATTCCGGCCAGATCCAAGTTGTGAAACCACGGACCCAGCGCCTCAATGCGCTTACGCAGATGCATGTGTCGCGATTTTGCTTCAGTGTCTGACATGGTCATGGCTCTTACGCGGCTGGACAGCGACAAGGAATGCAAGGACGCATGAGGCTAAGTGTTACCTGCGGGCTGGTCCGATACAAAGACAGATTGCGGAGACAGATCACCGGTAGCCTTGCTCGATCAAGTCGCTCGCATAGCTACTAAAGTCTTGCGTCTGGGATTCATCGATACAGGCTCACAAATTTTGCTCCAGTTCGCGCCCCCGGGCCGCGCCCGTATGGCCTGCCAGCACGATATCGCGTGCCGAACGGCCAAGGCGCAGCCGCCTTCCATCATCCAGGCCCCGTAACTGGCGTACCACTGCGTCGGCGTCATCAGCAATCAGGATGGCATCGCCGTCGGGCAAGAGCGAGTCCAAACCGCGCGGCTAATAAAATCGTCAGCCAATACTTCCAACGCGCGCCACCATTGATCGGCTGTGACTCTCCAACGGACGCACCCCGTCGCCCGCTGTTCGTGGCCGCGTTGATCGGCGACAGTGCTGGCCGCGCTGTCGGGTGTTCCGGCCTGACAGCGCGAGGTCGCGGCGCCCTGAGCGCATTCAATCGGCGCCGGCGGCTGCCTGAATTGGCCCTCCCGCTGTGCTGCTCCCGAATCGCCACCGAGTGGTATGCGCACCGCTACCGCGCCTAGACTAATATGGCGCGGCATAACACCCCAACCTCGGGCGGCTCCGGCCGCCCGCACTTTGTTGCCGCCCTTCGACCGCTGGTGCCCGAGCCGCTGCGGCAGTAGTGTGGTGATGCCGCGCTGCGGCTTCCCCGGGCGCGGTTGTTCCCAACCTCGGGCGGCTGAGCGGCTTGGCAGTGGGGCCGCCCTCTTCTCTCAGCGGCAGCCCATGCCTCTGGCGCTGAATGCGCTGAAAACCCCGCAGAATTCCCCAGTTCCTTCCTCAGATTTATGGGTAACAGTTACGGGTAGAGCTGTGTGTCTAGTAACCGGGGCAAAGGTCCGGGCGGAGGCTGATTTTTTGCTTGCCGCGACGCGGGGTAGCTCGATTCAACCTGTGTATGAGTATCCCGCCAAAGATATCTGGTCTATCGCCTGCGGAGTTGCAGCGGCTCGTGGTACAGCTGCTGGAAGACGTGGCCGAACTCAAGCATGTCGCGCCGAGCAACGCGAGGAGATCGCACGGCTGAAAGG
>JBKPSV010000196.1:0-8849 GCA_046735215.1 Pseudomonadota bacterium
CCGCTGCGTTGGAGCGACGACGCGACGTGGAAGCTCGATTACCTGAACCTCGATCGCATTCCGCCCGAGGAGCTGGCGCGGCGGCGGCGCGAGTTCGATGAGCAAAAGGCGATCGCCCGTACGCTGCGCGTGGAGAAGGCCGCGTGACGCCTGGCGAGCGCCCGTTTGCCAATGTCCGCGTCCTTGACTTTACCCAGGTGCTGGCAGGCCCTTACGGCAGCTATCAGCTCGCGCTACTCGGCGCGGACGTCATCAAAGTGGAGCGGCGCGAAGGCGAGGACATGCGGCGCACGCCCCTCTCGCGTGAGTGGGCCGCGCGCGGCATGGCGCCGTCCTGGCTCGCGATCAACGGCAACAAGCGCAGCCTGACGCTCGATCTGCAAAAGCCCGCCGCCATTGAGATCATTTCCCGCCTGGTGGCCCGCACCGACGTGGTGATGGAGAATTTTCGGCCCGGGGTCATGGACCGTCTGGGGATCGGATATCAGGAGCTGCGCGCCATCAACCCGAAGCTGATCTACTGCACCATCTCCGGCTTCGGCGCGACCGGCCCGTATCGCAACGAGGCAGGCTATGATGGCAAGATTCAGGCGCTATCCGGAATTATGTCATTGACCGGACATAAGGAGATGGGGCCCACGCGCGCCGGCTTCGCGGTGTGCGACGTCCTGTCCGGCATGACCGCCGCATTCGCCGTCTCCTCAGCCCTGTACCAGCGCACGCACACTGGCGAAGGCCAGTTCATCGACGTGTCCATGCTGGAGGCAAGCCTCGCCTTCCTGTCCACACAGGTTGCGGACTTTACGGTTGCCAATCACCGGCAGGAGCAGTTCGGCAACCAGGCGATCAGCCGCAAGGTCACCGCCAATCTGTTCCGCGCCAAAGACAGCTGGCTGCTGCTGGCGGTCAACAACGACCGCCAGTACGAGGCGCTGATGACCGCGCTCGGCCTGGCGCACGTGCTGGACGATCCGCGTTTCGGCGACTGGTTCCAGCGCAAGGAGCACGAAGCAGCCCTGCGCGTGATCATCGAGGAAGCGCTGGCAAGTGCTGACGCCAAGACCTGGGAGAAACGCCTCAACGACGCCGGTGCGCCATGTGCCAGCATTTGGCGCATCGAGGAGGTGATCGAGCATCCTCAGATCGTCGCGCGCGGTGCAATGCAAACGGTCGAGACCGAATACGGTCAGCTGCGCCTGATGGGATCAGGTTTTCAGATGGCGCATGGCGGCGGCAGGCTGGATCATGCGCCCTCGCCACTCGGCGCCCATACCGACGAAATTCTCAGCGAAATTGGCTACAGCGCGGATCAGATGGCTTCACTGCGGCGGGAAAGCGTGATCTGACCTGCTGATGGCCTTTGGCCTCTTGGTTGTATCACTCCTTCTGCCGATAGTAATTGCAACAAGCCCCTAGAGCTGAAATAAGAAGGCTCAAAGTCAAAGCGGGTAGTCCCTGCGTCCTTGGCCAAAGATTGGATTGGGCTGCAGTGAACGGTGACAAGGGGAGTGGGGTGTGCGGTACGTCATTCTGGCGATCGTCCTGTGTGCCAGCTTTGTAGTTTGCGCCAGTGCGCAGCAGCAACCGGCAAGCGAAGTTTATCGCGCCAATCAGGGCACGATTGGTGTCATTACCGGAATGGAAGGTGGGACCTACGCGCAGACCGCTGCCGACCTGACGATACTCGATGACGGAACGTTACGAGTATTGCCGACCATCGGCAAGGGTTCGTTGCAGAATATCAGCGACATTCTGTATTTACGGGGTATCGACGTCGGCTTCGTGCAGGCAGATGCACTGACCTATGCGAAACAGCACAACCTACACCCGGCACTTACGCAAAGTATCCGCTACATCGCGAAGCTCTACGATGAGGAAATCCACGTTCTTGCCCGTAAGGACATATCCAGTCTTCAGGATTTAAACGGCCAACGGGTGAACGTCGATGTGGCTGGCAGCGGGTCGGCGATGACCGCCGAGATCGTGCTCGACGCGCTGGGCATCAAGGCGCAGCTCGAACACAGGAAGCAGGTCGACGGGCTGGAAGCACTGAAGCAGGGCGAGATCGCCGCGATTATACAGGTTGCCGGCGCCCCGGTTCCGCTCTTCGCGCGTCTTGGCACCGCGAGTGGACTGCATCTCCTGCCCATCGAGCTGAACCAGACGCTGGCGCAGACCTACCTGCCCGATCAGTTCAAGCACGAAACCTACCCCGCGCTGGTGCCAGTGGAAGAGACGGTCCCGACGCTTGCGGTTGGCGATGTCATGGCCGTGTTCGCGTGGCAGCCACATACCGAGCGCTACAACAAGGTGGCGCGGTTCGTGGATGCATTCTTCAGCAAGTTCGATCAGTTCCTGCAGCCGCCGCGGCACCCGAAGTGGCGCGAAGTCAACCTGACTGCGGAAGTTCCCGGCTGGACACGTTTCCAGGCCGCACAGGATTGGCTGGCGCAACATGCCAAGCCGAACGTGGCCGGGACGCAGACCACAACGCAGGCGCGGTTCGCTGTGTTCCTGTCGGACGCCAAGGTCGGCGGCAATCTGTCCGACTCTGCCAAGGAGGAGCTATTCCGTCAGTTTCTCACCTGGGAGAAGCAGCGACAGGGAGCGCAGCAGTGATACCGATCCGCGCGATCCTACTGATCGCTCTGTGGGTCTGCCTCACCGTGGTCACGACTAGGACTGCTCTGGCGGACGATCGGCTGGCTAAGCCCGGGGTTGCGCCGGATCAGGACAGTGCAGCGCTGTTGCTGAAGGTTGTGGAGCAGATCATCGCCGGCCGTACAGTATCGCCACTGGAAGACAATGCGCTCACAACGTGGGAGGCGGTCCGCAAGCGGTCGCAGCCGATGACACCGGGCATGACGCGTGCATTGCAAGACTTTGTCAGCCTGTCCGAGAGGCGTGCCGAAAAGGAGCGGGGGGCCGGACGAGAGATGGCGGCATTCGACCTGCGGGCATTCGCCGATATGGCTCAGGAGCTACTGCAACGCAGCGCGCTGCAGGCAGCAACGCAAGATGCAAAACCTGCGGCCGTAGCAGTGCAGGCGGGTCCAACGCCGACTACAGGACCTCTGGAAAACAATGTCCCCCCGCCGCGGATCGAGCCCGCGGCGGCGCCGGTCAAGTCTCCGACGGGTGATAGCGTGTTCGCCTTGGCGACGCCGAAACCTCCGGCTCTGCCGCGCCCCGCGCCGCAGGATCAAACGGCCGCACTGTTGACCAGCCGCGGTGACGCGATGATGGCGATCAAGGACATATCGGCCGCCCGCAAGCTTTACGAGCAGGCCGCCAATCTCGGCAGTGCCGCCGCGGCGAAAGGGCTGGCCCAGACCTACGACCCTGACTATGTCGGCAAGCTCGGTATCGTCGGCATGCGACCGGACGTGACCATAGCTGCCAGCTGGTACGACAGGGCCGCCGCGCTTGGCGATTTCGAGTCTGCGCAAAGGATGCAGCAACTCGATGCGATGGTCGGCACCGTGCCACCGGGCAAGGCTGCACGCTAGAGCGTGATGATCGAAGGCGGAATCGCCGCCCCAGGCTCACCTCGCTCGCATAGTGTCCCTGACTCCCGACCTCGCGGGCGTGTGCTGCGTGGCATAGACTGAACGCGATGCGCCTATCGTCATTGCCTGTCCCGGCGATGCTCCAGTGGGGTCTCGCGTGAAGACACTGCTGATCGTCTGGCACTCGCGCACGGGCGGCACGCGCCTGATGGCCGAGGCCGCTGCGCACGGAGCACGCAGCGAACCCGGGATTGACGTACGCCTGCTCGAAGCGATCGACGCCGATGGTCCGGACCTGCTCATGGCGGATGGCTACATCTTCGCCAGCCCGGAGAACCTCGCGGCGCTCGCCGGCCAGATGAAGGAGTTCTTCGACCGGACCTACTATGCCGCGCTCGACCGAATTAACGGACGTCCGTACGTCACTCTGATTTGTGCGGGCAGCGATGGCGAGAATGCGGCACGTCAGATTGCACGCATCGTCACTGGATGGCGGCTGCGGGCCGTTGCCGATCCACTGATCGTGTGCACGCATGCGCAGGCGCCCGAGACGATCTGGGCGCCCAAACAGATTGCTGCCGACGATCTAGAACGATGCAGCGAGATCGGTGCGACACTCGCCGCCGGTCTCGCCGCCGGAATCTTTTGAACAACGGACCAGCTTACTCTGCCGGTTATGATTGACGGCGCGGCCACGCAACCGTAACCGCGCCCTTGTCTGAGGTGTCATGACCCGGCCGATGGCCGCACGTTTCAGTTTGTCAGATTGTAGAACTTGGCAGCATTGTCGCAGGTGATCTTACGAACGTCCTCCGCCGACAGCCCCTGGAACTGCTCGTCGATGTACTTGGTCGATTCCGGCCAGATGCCGTCTGTGTGCGGATAGTCGGAACCCCACATCAGCGTATCAACGGTCATCAGATTATTCACATTGAGCAACTTGGGTCCGATCGGGTCGAACTGGAACGTCGCCTTGCACTGCCGCTGCCAGTATTCGGACGGCTTCAGCTTCATCAGGTCACGAAACCGATCCTCGAATTCGAAGTCCATGCGATCGAGCGCATACGGGATCCAGCCGATGCCGCTTTCGCCGAACGACACGCGCAGACGCGGGTAGCGCTCGAACACGCCGGCACCCATCATCGCTGCCAGGATGTGAATGAGACCCATCTGGAAAGCAGAGACGCCGGTGAACATCGCCGCACGGCGCACCTGGCCCGATGTCATCTCACGTGCACGCGGCGGCGTGGTGGGGAAGGTATGGAAGTGCAGCGGCAACTGCACCTCATCGACCGCCTTCCACAGCGGCTCCCAGCACGGATGCCACATCGGCTCCATGTCCCACGAGCATGACAACTCCAGCCCCTTGAGGCCCAACTTGGCGCAGCGGTGGATCTCCTGCACCGCCCACTCAATATCGCCATAGGGCAGGCAGGCGAGGCCGATGTGGCGATCGGGATAGTGGCTGCAGAAATCCTTCAGCCAGTCATTGTAGATTCTGAACATCTCCGCCGCGGCCGCATGATCCTGCAGCTTTGAAGCAGAGCCGAGAATGCCGAAGATGACCTCGGCGTCGACGCCATCGCGATCCATGTCCTTGGCGCGCAGATGCGGATCACTGACCCGGCGGATGTCCTTCTTGCCGTCCTCGAACAGGCCGGTCTCCGCCATGATATCCACGCGCCGGTTCTGGCCGGGCACCAACTTCGCGCCACTCGGACCAACACCGTTCTTCAAACCAAAATTCGCACCGCTCTTGGTCACCCACATCGGCCCATCCGGACCATCGGTCACATACGGCATTCGATCCTTCAGTTCGTGCGAAGCATTCTCGGTAAAGAGCGTCGGCGGCATCCAAGGCATGTCGAGATGACAGTCAGCGGAGATACGGTTGTAGCGCATTGCTGTTCCCTCCAAATGAGTCGGTCCGGGCGAGTGTCAGCTTCGGCTGATCGGGTGCACCTGGCAAGCATTGGCGGGCGAACAGAGTGTCGCCGACGAGATCAGAACACTCGTAGCTCCGTGCGCAGCCATTGCGGTTCTCAGTCCGCTCGCGTCGTCATGTATCGGAGCGGACATCCGCCGGTGAAGCGGGGCCTGGCTTGCTGTTCCGAGATTAACGGACTGCGCCGCGTCTGCTACCGCTTCGGCGGCTTAATGGCCGTAAGGGTAAGGCGCGGGCGGGTAATACGGTGGCGAATAGTAATACGGCGGGTAATACACCGGTGGCGGCGCGTAGACGGGTGGCACCCCTACGAAAACACCGCCACGCCAGCAGCAATTCCAGCCGCCCCCGTGCCAGCCCCAGCCGCGGCCGTGCCAGCCGGGTCCTCCGCCGTGCCAGCCGCGGCCCTGCCAGTCGGCATGGGCCGCGGGTGCTATAGCGAGGCTAGCGGCAACCGCAGCGATCCCGAGACCGAGCAGTCGAGCGGTAGAGCGCGGCGCAGTGCGCATGATGAGCCTCCTGATCAGCAGCCCGTTCCTGGGCCAGAATGCCGGCAGGTTTAGGGCGCGAGCCACCTTCTGCAATCTAAAGTTGTGACAAAATAGTTTACAAGATCCATATTTTTACCTTGATACGGAGGTATGAGTAATTGTTTAATTTTCAACACGAGTTCTAAAGCAGTATATTTTCACTCTTTCGATAGGCACCGATGATGGCTGGTTATGACAGGCTTGCAGATCAGATATTGCCTGATCGATACGATGCGGGCCAAGGATTTGATAGAAACGACGGCGGACCACCAGTCAGCCCGGCACAGGACAGTATCCTCGTCGGGCTGATTGACTCCGTTCGCTTCAGCCGTGACTGCCTGATCCAGGCGCTGCGCATCCATTCTCCCGAATTGTCAATGCTGCCTTTCGGCAGCGTCCAGGAGTGCATCGACGCCGCTCGGTCAGATCTGCGCATGATCCTGTATTACTCGCATCAGGAGAGCTCGTCGCAAGCGGCTGTCCTGCAGCGGGTCCATGCACTTCGGCAGGCGTTTCCCGCGATACCGATCGTTGTGCTTTCCGACGCGAACGTCGCCTCACAGCCAACGAGCATCCGCGACGCGATCAGGAGCGGTGCGCAGGGGTTCATTCCCACCGCCAACACCGCCATGCCGGCTGCGGTCGCCGCCATCCGGTTGGTAAAGGACGGCGGAACCATCGCGCCTGTCGAGGCGCTGCTGGCCAACCGTACGCGGCGTGCCGACCCCGAAGCGGACGAAACATCTTCCGCACTGACGCCGCGACAGATGACCGTGCTGGCCCACCTGCGTCAGGGCAAGGCCAACAAGATCATCGCTTACGAATTGGGCATGAGCGAGAGCACGGTGAAGGTACACGTCCGCAACATCATGCGGAGGATGGGCGCTACCAATCGCACCCAGGCGGTCTACAACTCACAGCAGATGCTGCAAGAACCGGGCCTGATCGGTTGAGTGAGACAGCAGCCGGTCGTAGGTCGGCTGCCTTGCCTGGCTAACCGGTACAGGGCCTCCATTCATCCGATGGGGGCAATCCCCGAGTAGGACTTGCCGCGAAAGAAGATCAGCGGGTCACCGTCTGACCGTGAAGCGACGGCGACCACCATGCCTATAACGATGGAAACATCACCGCGCGGGATGATGTCATCGACGACGCAGTCGAATGCTCCGAGTGCGTCGCAGAAGACTGGAGCGCCCGTGACCAGGGGGCGCCATCGGCCAGGCGCGAATCGGGCCGCTCCGGAAACCCCACCCTTGCCACTGAACGCATCGGCGACGTCGGTGGCGTTCGCCGGCAGGAAGTTCACCGCGAAATGGCGGCGCGATAGTACGCCCGCCAGAGCACTCGTCCGGTGGTCAACCGATACCAGCATTGTCGGTGGGCTGGCCGTTACGTGAGCCGCCGAAAGCCCCAGAAAGCCAGTCGGGCCGTCGTCTCCTTCAGCAGTGACAACCGTCATCCCGGTGGCGCGCTGGCCGAGGCCCATCCAAAAGGCCTTGCCATCGATTGCGTCACCGTGCGTCACGGTTAAGGGTGTCATGCTACTGCCTCCAGCGCGCTCGACCTCATAGCTCCAGCATCGATTTGACCTCTTTGCGGACGCAGCGGCAACCCGAGTGCACCCCCGCACGGACAGCCATTTGCCGCATCACGCGTGAAAGGATTTCATGCAATGGCTGACAAAGAATCCTTTGTCGCAATAGCGCTGGTCGCCCACTTCCCCGTGCGACACCCATCACGGGAAAGCACCCATCATGACCCGATCTACAGCCTTCGCTGCTTGGCTGCGCAGTCTGCTGAGCGGCGGTTCAACACCTGACGAGCCGGCCACGACGGACGCCGCCAATACAGCGCCCGCAGATATTCATGACGAGCACAATATCGCTTCCTGGTTTCTGCTGCCGCCGGTCTGAAGGCGTGCGCAGCGGCTGATTACGCCTATGACCGGTCCTGTGCGCCTGCGTTTCGCGACGCGCCCGAAGATTGCGCCGTCTCATTCGCGTTGCCTGATGCGGAATTCCACTCGCATGCTACGGCCGGTGCCACGGCTGCGAGCAATAGGACGGCTGCGGTGACGAGGCGGATCATGCTCGTTATCCTCTTGTTGGCCGCTGCCAGAATGACATCGAGCCGCCGCAGCCTGCAAGTCCGCCAGCGCGGACCGGATGTGGTCGCACAGGGACAAAGGCCAAACCCAACTGCGCAGTGCTGTCAGTCAGTGATACGGCCGGTTTGACTCTGTGCGCTGCACCCGCCAATGATCCGCGCTTCCTTCTGGACCCGCCCCGGATGGTCGCGGGTGGGAGATCCATTGGGCGAATGAACGACAACAAGAAGGCCGCAAATCAATGATTTCCGCGCTGCTACCGAACTACGCTCGTGCCGACCTCGCTTTCGAGCGGGGCGAAGGCGCCTGGCTGTGGACGGTGGACGGGCGACGATTTCTGGATTTCGGCTCTGGCATCGCGACCGCTTCGCTCGGTCATGGTCATCCGCATCTGTCCAAGGCCATTGCCGACCAGGCGGCCAAGGTGATGCACGTATCGAACCTCTACCGGATCCCGCAGGCCGAGCGCCTGGCGCAGCGGCTGGTCGATGCGACGTTTGCCGACAGCGTGTTCTTCTGCAACTCGGGCGCGGAAGCGAACGAGGGCATGATCAAGATGATGCGTCGTGCAATGTACGACGCCGGTAAGGGCGAGCGTTTCCGCTTCGTCGTATTCGAGGGCGCCTTCCACGGCCGGACGCTCGCAACGTTGGCTGCCACCGGCAACGCCAAATACCTCGAAGGCTTTGGTCCCGTTGTCGATGGCTTCGACCAGGTGCCATTCAACAACATGAATGCGGTGCGCAATGCGATCGGCC
>JBKPSV010000197.1:0-8869 GCA_046735215.1 Pseudomonadota bacterium
GGTCATCGAAAAAGCCGATATGAAACTTGCCGGCCTCGAGCACGCGGGCGATGTGGCGGTAGTAGTCGGCCGTCATGAAGCCGGGCGAGGCCTCTGGATGCCGCCAGGAGCCGACAAAATTCGTACAGTTCTGCGCCTGTAAAAAGGCGACGAGTGTCATTTGGCGCATGCGATACTTCTCCACGCGGATCTGTCCGGTGCCTGCATGATGATACGCCACAATCAAGCCGATGCCAGCCGGCATGACGATGTTGCTTGCGTTGAGCCGGCGCTCGTCCTAGAGGCGGCCATGCTTCGTATGCGGTGCCAGCACGCGGCCGCGGAGTGGTTGCAACTGTTGCGGCATTGGATGTGTCACTTCTCGCCCGAGGGGCGCGCCCTGGCTGGCAATCCGCTTCAGGGCGGTTGCCCGGCGTGTGGTGCATGTCGGGTCCAATTACAGGGCTTCACGGCCAACCTAAGAAAAAGCGGAGCCTGTTCGCACTGCGGCGCGTCAAACCGGCAGCGACAGATGGCGCTGGTATTGCGAAGGAAGCTGCGCCTTCCGGAACATGGTCGCCTTTCCTTCCCGCCGGCTGTCGCCTGTGTAACGCCGAGTCAAACGGCGCACTACACGCGGCCCTGGTGGATGCATCGGGCTAAGTTTGCTCCGAATATTGGGGCGAGGATTATGCGCCCGGCTCGCGCGTGAATGGCGTCAGACACGTGAACCTGGAGAACCTGTCGTTCGACGATGCGACTTCGCACGGGAAATGTTGATGCGACTGCGCGAGCTTGGTTTCATGATGGAGGAGAACTGGTTGCGCATGCCGCGATACGGCATCCTCGGGGAAGGGGCCGTAGTGTTCGTCGCGCGCAAGCCGTGATCAGCGGGGCAGGGCCAATCAATCGAACAGCGAACTCACAGAGCTCTCGTCATTGATCCGGCGCATCGCCTCCGCAATCAGCGGCGCGATGGTGATCTGGCGGATATTGGGCGCCAGCCGCACCGCCTCCGTTGCAAGGATCGAGTCGGTGATCACCATGGCCTCGATCGGCGAGGAAGAAATCCGCGCCACGGCACCGCCGGACAGCACACCGTGCGTGACATAGGCACTGACCGAGCGCGCACCTGCCCGGATCAATGCATCGGCCGCATTGCAGTGCGTCCCGCCCGAGTCAACCAGATCGTCGACCAGGATGCAGTCGCGCCCCGACACGTCGCCGATCACGTTCATCACCTCGGAATGGCCCGCGCGCTCGCGACGTTTGTCGATGATGGCGAGATCGCGGTTCAGCCGGGTCGCGAGCAGCCGCGCGCGTAGAACGCCGCCGACATCAGGTGATACGATCATCAGGTCGCGCCCGTTGAAGCGCTCCTGAATATCGCGGCTGAACAGCGGGGCCGCATACAGGTTGTCCACTGGAATATCAAAAAAGCCCTGGATCTGCGCCGCGTGCAGATCCATGGTCAGAACACGGTTGGCGCCGGCTGTGGTGATCAGGTTGGCCACCAGCTTTGCGCTGATCGGCGAGCGAGACGCCGTTTTGCGATCCTGCCGTGCATAGCCGAAATAAGGGATGACCGCGGTCACCCGCCGCGCAGAACTGCGTCGCAGCGCGTCCAGCGTGACCAGCAATTCCATCAGCGTGTCATTGGCGGGATACGAAGTGGACTGCACTACGAACACGTCCTCACCGCGGACGTTCTCGTGGATCTCGACGAACACCTCCATATCGGCGAAACGGCGTATCGAGGCGCGAGTCAGGGGCAGTTGCAGAGTGGCGGCGACAGCGTCGGCAAGGGGTCGATTGCTGTTGCAGGCAACAATTTTCATAGTGTCTGGCCGCCTAGTAACGTCATCTGACCAGTTCTACCCCGCCGGATTGGCGGCCTTCTACCAACGGCTTCTGTGGCTGTCCATGAACCGGCTCCCCCGGCTGCCGGCCGGACTGCCGCGCGATCACGTCGTTGATCCCGCCGGCGGCCTCGGTCGCCACGATCACCGCGACGTCTGCCCAGAAGTGGTCCAGCGATCCGGCCGGAATGTTGTTGAGCTGCACCACCTTGCCGCGTTCATCGCCGCTCGGCAGCTTGACCGACCAGACGATTTCCACGCGCTGCTGACGGCCGGCGATTGGCACCATGTGCACGTTGCCCTGCACGATGAAGTCGGCGCCGTCGGCGCTGTCCTGGATGACGGGCCCCAGTGCCTTAAGGCGCTCCCTGATCTGCTTCGTCAGCGAGGCGTTGCCGTCCCCCGGGGCGCCCGTCACCGGTGGAATATCCACTTTGGCCAAACGATTGTACAGGCTGTTGGGGTCGGCGCGCATTGTCGCGGTCTGGATCCCGTCGAGCAGGGCGGCAATCTTCGGTGCGGCCTCACTCGCCTCTTTGTTCAGCATGTCGGATGGTGCGGCCGCCCAGACCGCGGTCGGGACAGGTGTTCCCTCGGTACTGCCTTTGTCCTCGCCTTTGGGGTTCAGCACGCGGAACACCGGCACCACAGTCACACCGCGCTGTTCGGCGGTGGCGACCAGCTGCCATTCGTTCGGCCGGGCCTTATCGGCGACAGCGGGAACCTCCTGCGCCTGCAGCCCCTCGGCGATCGAAACGGCGAAGTGCCGGCTAGCTGCATCCGACAGCAGCGCCGTTGTGGGCGCTGGCACTGCAAGTCTCGGCGTCGGTGGTTGCGCCAGCTGGCGCCCGGCGCTGCCGGGATTGCCGATGAACGGCTGCGGCAGATCACCACAGGCAACAAGCAGGAATAACAGGACTAACGGACCGAGGCGCAGCGTCACAGCTAGCGGCGATCGAGCGCGATGATCGAGATCTGGTGGCCAACGGGCCCCCCTCCTGCGAGCGTTCGTCGCCGGTAGCTGAAGAACCGCTCCTCGTCGGCCGCGGTATCGATGCCAAGAACGTCCACTTGGCAAATCCCGGCTGCGGCCAACCTGTCGGCGCAATAGCCAGCCAGATCGAATTGCCAATGCCGTTGGCGACAACCCGGTGCGAAGAACCGATCATGCGTCCGGTCGCGCGCCAGGACGGCGTCCCGCAGATCGTCGCGCACCTCGTAGGATGCTTGCCCGATGCATGGTCCGATGGCTGCGACCATGGTTGCCGGCGTGGCACCAAGCCGCATCATGGCGCCTACTGTAGCTTCGGCGACGCCGGCAACCGCGCCTCGCCATCCGGCATGGGCAGCGCCGACCACGCCTGCCGCGGCATCCGCGAACAGGATCGGAGCGCAGTCGGCGGTGATGACGCCGAGAGCGATGTCGGGCCTTGTCGTCACCATGGCATCCGCCCGTGGTCCCTGTCCCGCCGACCAAGCGGTCGTGACCTCGAGCACATCGGCGCCATGCACCTGCATAAGACCGACAAGATGTTCTGGCCTGGCGCCGACGGTGTGCGCCGCGCGGGCGCGGTTCTCCAGGACCGCCTCACGTCTGTCACCTCCGGACAGGCTGCAATTCAGGCTCGCGTAGGGTCCCTCCGACACGCCGCCCTGGCGGGTAAAGAAGCCATGCGGCACGTGAAGCGAGTCGGCGGTCAGCGGCATGTCGCGGCTTTTCGCCGCCTCGCAGAGCAATGTCCAGGCCAGCTTAACCGCATGGCAGTGGTTTCCGGGGATTGTCCTTCGCGCCCCTGCGGCGGAGCCCCGAATGTCACTGGGTCTGCGTATTGTTTCCGCAATCGTGCTTTTGGCCGCCGCCCTTGGCGTCAAACTGACGCTAGACGCGGTCGCGGCTTGGCGCGAGGCACGAAATGCCGAGACGATGCTCGCCTCGAATGCCCACAGCACGTCATTGCTGGCCGCCGCCGGAGCGTTCGCGGCCGAGCGCGGCTTGGTGAACGGCGCCTTGGCCAGTGGGACAGCCGATGCCGCGACGCGCGACGCCTTCCTGGCTCAGCGCACAAAGGCGATCGCTTTCCGCAACGCAGGGTTGGACCAAATTGATGTCCTGCGGCTGCCCCAGCAAACAGCGGCCGAGGTGCTGGCAGCCGAACGCGCGACGGCGGCGCAGCTCGACGCAATGCGGTCGGTCATCGATCAGGCGTTGCGCGGCCAGGGTGGTGCACCACCATCTCAGGCAGCATGGTTTGTTGCGGCGACCGCTGAAATCGAGGCGCTGACCAGGGTGCGTCGCCTGATCGAAGCCATTGGCACTGGTGACCCTGTTATCGCGCAGCTCGTGGTGGTGCGCGATGGGCTGGCGGAGATGGCGGAATTCGCCGGGCGTGAACGCGGCCGCATCAACGGTGCCATCGCCGCCGACGCTCGGCTGACCGCTGCTCATATGGCGGAGCTAGGCATCCTTCGCGGCCGTCTGGAAGGTGCTTGGGCGCGCGTGCAGGCCCAGATAGCCACCCTGCCGCCATCGGTGGCTGACGCAATCGGTGCAGCCGGTATTGCCGTATTCGACGGGTTCCGTCAGACGCGCGATGCGGTGCTGGCGGCAGCTGTGCAATCGTCGGCATGGCCGACGACGCCCGGCGGCTGGTTTACCGCCGCGACCAAGGCCATCACAGCCCTGCAAGAGGCGCAGGCGAGCGATGGCGAGATGATCGAGCGCGTGGTGCAGCAACGACGGGCAGCCAGTCGCAACAACCTGGTCGTAGCGCTCGCGCTGCTCGGTGGTGCGGTGGCCATAGCTCTTGCCGCGCTGTGGTATGTGTTGCTCCGCGTGGTGCGGCCGCTCAACCGGATAGTGACGGCGCTCACCGAGCTGACGGCCGGCCATCTGGAAGTGGCGGTGCCTACCCCGCACGGCAAGGATGAGATTGCCGCCTTGTTGCGCGCGACCAGGGGCTTCCAGAGTACGGCACTTTCGCATCGCGCCATGGAAGAGCAGCAGGCCACCTTGCGGCAGGAAGCTGAAAACGGGAGGACACAGGCGGTCCGCGAGGTCGGCGCACTGATCGAGCGGGAAAGCGCGCAGGCTGTGGGCGATGTTGCCGGCCTCGCTGGCCGGCTGCGTGACCTGTCGGCGGACGTGGATAATGGTGCACAGGACATTACATCCGCGGCCGCGGCAGCCGGACAGGCGGCGGAGCACGGATTGCACGACAGTCATACCGCGGCCACCGGTGCCCAGGAGCTTGCCGCATCGATCGCCGAAATCGCTCGCCAGATGGTGCGCACCACACAGACCACGCGCAGCGCAGTGGAGCGCACCGATGCCACCCGCCGGAGCTTCGCGGCATTGACCGCGAGCGTGACGGAGATTGGCGAGGTGGCGCATCTCATCGCGGAAATCGCCAGCCGCACCAACCTGCTCGCACTGAACGCCACGATCGAGGCGGCGCGTGCCGGCGAGGCCGGCAAAGGCTTTGCGGTGGTTGCGTCGGAAGTGAAACAGCTTGCCGGCCAGACCGCGCGCAGCACAGAGCAGATCGCGACGCGGGTGGATGCGATCGATGCTGCGACGCGCGAGGTACAGCAGGCGTTGGCCGGGATCGTCGACACGGTGGGCGAACTGGACGGGATCGCCGTACAGATGGGGGCTGCAGTCGAACAACAATCGGCGGCGACGAATTCGATCGCCGATGCGGTCGGCGGCGCATCACAAGCGGCCAAGAATACGGCGGACTGCTTAAGCGGCGTCACTGCGGCTGCCACGCGGTGTAACCAGGCCGCCGTCAACATGCATGCGATCAGCCTGGATGTCTCGAAACACATGGCGGAGCTGCAGGAACGCATGGCGCGGCTGCTGCACACCCGGATCGTCGAGCTCGACCGGCGGGCGAGTGCGCGCCATCCGGTGCGGCTGGCCGCACGGCTGGAACACGACGCTGGCCTTGCGCAGGTCGAAGTTTTCGATCTCTCGGCCGATGGCGCCCTGCTCGACATCGTCATCCCGGGCGTCGCTCGTGGCCGACTGACGATTACCGGGCTGCCCCCCGTCCCGGTCCGGGTTGCGGGCACCAGCGAATCGGGCACGCACCTGCAGTTTGTGTTTGAGACGGAAGCCGCTCGGCAAACGATGGCAGAGGCCGTCGCGGTTGCCACCCGGCAGCGTGAGGTGGCGGCGTAGGCTGCGCTTTAAGGTTCGAACCCCGGCAGCGCCGGCGCTGCCGGACTTGCGATCGCAAGGGCCTTGAACAGACGCCCCATACGATCGGGTTCAGCGAGGCGGCGGGCAGCCTCGATCAGCGCCGCGGCGCGGGCCGGACTCTGACCACGCGCGAGTCGGTCCGTGCGTTGGAACAGACCCAGACGTGCCAGAAACAGGCCCTGCGGCACGGACCCCCACGCTGCAGCGCCGGCGTGCGTGGCAGCCATCTTGAACGCAGCGAAGTCGACATGTGCCGTCAGATCTGCGGTGCCGGGCACCGCCAAGGGATCCGTTGGCCTGCCACCACTGAGCGCCTGCAAACTGTCACCCGCAGCGCTGGCCTCCGGACCGTAATCCAGAAACAGTCCGGCCCCCGGACGGGAAACGAAGCGCGCCGCCAGGCGTGCAGCCAGATCGAGGCTGGCTGCATTGCGCTCGACGACTACGCCCTCCCCCTCCCCTTGCGGGAGGGGGGCGGGGGGAGGGGGTTCACTCTCAATCTCGACAAATCGCCCGTCCGCGACAAACCGTTCCATCCAACCGCCCTGTCGCCGTACGAACTGTCGGATCGGCAGTGCATCAAGGAATTCATTTGCCAGGACCAGGAGCGGCTCCTGCGGCACCGTATCCATTGTCTCGTGCCAAGTAGCACCCGGCAGCCGCTCCTCTTGGATCGTGCGCAACCGCGGCGAGCTCTCCACAAGATGCAACTGCAGTGCCGCATGAAAAGCGGGCGCCACGGCTGCTGTCGCGCGCAGTGCGTCGGCAATGAGGGTGCCACGGCCAGGGCCGAGCTCGACCAACAGCACAGGGTCGGGCCGCCCAATCAGCTCCCAGGTCACCGCCGCCCAAAGTCCGAGGATCTCGCCGAACACCTGGCTGATCTCCGGCGACGTGGTGAAGTCGCGGAACGGATCGTGGCGCGCGTAGTAAGCGGCGTTGGCGCGCGCCATGAACCGGTCGAGCCGTTCCATCAGCGCCGCCGCAGGATCAGCCAGCCTCCAGCAATCAGCATCGGAATGCAGAGCAACTGGCCCATCGTGACGCTACCAATCAGATAGCCCAGGAACACGTCCGGCTGGCGAAAGATCTCGCAGGTGCTGCGCGCGATGGCATAACCCACTAGAAAGGCGCCGCTCAGGACTCCGAACCGCGCGCGGACACTTTCCTTTCGTACCAGCATCAACATCACCACGAACAGCACCATGCCTTCCAGCAGCGCCTCGTAGAGTTGCGATGGATGCCGAGGGCCCGGGCCGCCGCTCGGAAAAATCATCGCCCAGGGAAGCCAGTCCGGTGCCAGCCGTCCCCACAGCTCGCCGTTGATGAAATTAGCTATCCGTCCGAAAAACAATCCTATCGGTACGCACACCACGACACGATCGGCAAAACCCAGCATCGGTATTTGGTTGCGTATACAGAACCAGATGATCGCGATGATGACGCCCAGCGCGCCGCCATGAAAACTCATGCCGCCTTCCCAGACGGCAAGGATCATAGCCGGATGGGAGAAATACAGGCCCGGCTGATAGAACAGCACGTAGCCAAGGCGTCCGCCGAGGACGACGCCGAGTGTGGCCCAGGTCAAAAAATCATCGGCCTGTGTCGGAGTGGCGACAGTTGGGGCCAGCCGCACCATGATCCGCAGCAGCCGCCAGCCAAGTACCAGACCCGCGATATAGGCCAGCGCGTACCAGCGGATGCCGAATGGCCCGATCTGGACGATGACCGGGTCGAATTGGGGAAACAGCAGAACCGGAATCATACGAAGGGATCGGACTGCTTCAGGTAGTCCTGCACGTAGCGGCGTACGCCTTCCTCGAGCGGTGTGAACTGCCCGGCAAATCCGGCGGCGCGAAGGCGGGTGATGGACGCTTCCGTGAACGACTGATACTGCCCGCGCAGGGCTTCGGGCATATCGATGAACTCGATCTTTCGCAGCACACCTGCGGCGTCGCAAACCGCGTTCGCCAGGTCGATATAAGAGCGCGCCCGACCACTGCCGACGTTGAACAACCCGGTCACATTCGGAGAATCGAGCAGCCAGAGCAGGACATCGACAACGTCGCCAACCCAGATGAAGTCGCGCTGCTGCTCCCCATCCGCCAGCCCCGGCGTTGTTGAGCGAAACAGCCGCGCCGCGCCGCCAGCCGCAACCTCGTCATACTTGACCTTGACCACCGAGATCATGCGGCCCTTGTGGTACTCGTTCGGTCCGTAGACGTTGAAGAACTTGAGCCCCGCCCATTGCGGCGGATGCGGACGCCGCTCGGCAATGGCGCGCGCGACACGAAGATCGAACGCGTGCTTGGTCCAGCCATACAGGTTGAGTGGACGCAGCTTCTCCAGCGCGGCCGGCGACACGTCATCGTCGAAGCCTGCAGAGCCGTCGCCGTAGGTGGCCGCCGATGAGGCGTAGACCAGCCGCACCCCATGATTTGCGCACCAGTGCCAGATAGTTCTCGACAGCTCGACATTCGTGGCCCAGGCGACATCCCCGTCCGTTGCCGTGGTGTCGCTGATCGCGCCGAGATGGTAAATCATCTCGAGGGGTGGTCGGCTGTCCAGGAACGCTTCTATCTCGTCCGGCGGAATCAGCCGCGCCGGCGGATGCTTCAACAGATTGCGCCACTTGCCGTCGCGGCCCAGCCGATCGGAGACAGCGGTCTCCACACCGCGAGCGACCAGTGCAGCGTGCAGGTTCGAGCCGATGAAGCCGGCGCCGCCCGTGACCAGTATCATGCAGCGCGTTATAGGTTGGCGGACGAGTCCGCAAAAGCGGCGAAGGGATTGCGACGATGAGCGAACGGCCTCGTTTCTTTGACGA
>JBKPSV010000198.1:0-13483 GCA_046735215.1 Pseudomonadota bacterium
CGTGACATGGCGGAACGCCTGCCAGCCATTTGCGCCCAGTGTCATCGCGGCGAATTCCAACGCCGGATCATAGCTCCGTAGGCTGGCCGACACCGTGGTGAATACCAGCGGCATCGCCACCACCGCATGCCCCAGAATCACGGCGAAATACGTGTTCGCTAGTTTCAGATCGAGCATCGTCGGATACAGCCCGATGGCGATGATGATATGCGGCAGCATCATCGGCGCGATCACCAGCGATGCTACCCAGCCGGTCCAGCGCCGTCCCCCACGCATTACCGCCAGGGCGCTCAGCGTGCCTAGAGCCATCGACAGGACCGCCGTTGCCGCGCCGATTTGCATGCTGTTCCAGCCCGCATTGAACCAGCGTGAGTCGTTCCAGGCCGCGGTATACCAGCGCGTCACGAAACCTGTCGGCGGGAATGTCAGATAGATCTGGTTGGTGAACGACATCAGCACAACCACAACGATCGGCGCGAGCAGGAACACCACCAGTAGTGTCAGCAGCAGCGCGCTGCCGCCCCGGTTAAGCCCACGCGTCACCGCTCCGGTCATCGCAATCCTCGGGTGACATCGACTCGTGCGAGGCGCCCATATGCCAAGTATAGCACCAGCGTGACCGCCAACAGCACCGTCGCAATTGCCGAGGCCATCGGCCAGTCGAGATAGATATCTGCCTCCTGCTCGATGATCATCGCCGCCATCATCGTGCGTCCGCCGCCCAACAGCGATGGCGTGATAAAGAAACCGAGGGAGCTGATGAACACAAGTACGGTGCCCGCATGCACGCCAGGCAGCGACAACGGAAAATACACGCGTAGGAACAGTCGGACCGGATTGGCGCCAAGGATACGCCCCGCGCGCAACAGGTTCGGATCGATCCGCCGCATCGCCGCAATCAGCGGTAGCAGCATGAACGGTAGCAGCACATGCACCATGCCGATTACCACCGCCGTCGTGGTCTGCAAAATGCGCACCGGCGAATCGGCGAACCCAAGTGCGATCAATACCTCGTTCGCAATGCCGTAGCGCTGGAACAGGATCATCCACGCGTAACTGCGGATCACCGCGCTGGTCCACAGCGACCCGACGATCAACGCCGTCATCAACTGCAGCGCGAGCCCCTGCATGCGTGCCGTCAACGCTGCAACCGGATAGGCGATCACCAGCGAAACCGCAGTGACAATCGCCGCAATCTCCAGCGTGTTGAACAGGATCTGCATAAAGGGGCCGCTGAACAGGATCTTTGTATAGTTACCGATCCCTGGACGCGGCTCCATCACGCTGCGCAGCGCCACGCGCGCCAGCGGCCAGACGAAAAATACTGCCAGATAGAGGCATGGCACCGCGGCCAGCAGCGCGTACCCGCGTCCCTGTGTCCACGGCTGTATGGCGCGCGGGTTGGCGCTAGGTTGCGTAGCCAATGCGCGCGAGTCCGCCGACGGCACGATCAACACGCGGCACCTGCTCGACAATCTCCTGATACAGTTGCCGCGCCGACATCGAACGGTCGCGCCGCCTCGTCAGGCTGAACAGACCGAAATGCATGACGCGCGTCCCTGTCAGATGCCGACGATCGTGTCGCCGCCGTTCAAACTGAGCGTCTGCCCGGTGACAAATCCCGCTGTCACCAAGTACAGCATGCCCTGTGCGATCTCCTCCGGCTCCGCCCAACGTTGCAAGGGAATCCTCTTCATCCGCTCGCGCACCGCATCGATACCATCTTTCTCGATCGCCATTGGGCTGGTCACACCACCCGGCGCGATCGCATTCACCGTGATCTTGTGCGGTGCCAGTTCCTTTGCCCACGATTTCGTAAAGCCCAGAATCGCCGCCTTCGCCGCGCAATAGGTGGATCCAAAATGATGTCCGACCATGCCCCAGATCGAGGAGATGTTGACGATCGCGCCACTGCCACAGGATTTCATCCCGGGCAGCACCGCGCGTGTGGTGAAAAACGTGCCCTTCACATGCACATCGAACATCCTGTCGTACATGGCTTCGTCGATTTCTTCCGTCACTGCACGATCGGCGCCGATACCGGCGTTGTTCACCAAAATTGAAATTGGCCCCAGCTCCGCCTGGACCTTCGCCACCAGCGCTTTCATCGCGGCGGGATCGGCCACATCGGACACCGCTTCCATCACGCGTGTGCCGTGCTGGCGCACGACGCTCGCGGATTCAGCGACGCGATCCGGGAGAATGTCGTGCACCACCACATCGGCGCCATGCTGCGCCAGGATCACGGCGTGCGCCTGCCCCATGCCCCGACCGGAGCCCGTCACGAGTGCCACCCGCCCTTTCAGTATCATCGGATCCACCATTTTCTCCTCCTATCTTGCGCCATCAACCCGATGCGACCAATACACTGGGTGCCGGCGACCGGATGTTGCGGATCTACACCGCCATGGCGCAGAGGGATGGGAACAGATCAGTGACCGAACCAAAGCCCGCTGTCGGCGGCACGAACGCGCTGACGTCGGCTGATCCGCGCCAGCGCAGAATGCTTGCGTCAAGACCGCTTCTTCCCTGATCGGTCAACCATCCACTATAAAGCGTTTCGCCTGGGTGTCGTAGTCGGCATAACCAAGCATCGCCCGCAGCTCCGACGATGGCAGCGCACTTTCCGCTTCAGCGTCGCCGGCGACCAGCGCCGCGACCCCTGCTTTCAGTCCCGCAGCCGCAGGCGACAACAGACCGGTCGGGTAGGTGCCGATCTTGAAACCCAGTGCCTCTGCCTGCTTGCGCGATGGCGTGGCGCGCGGTGCCCCCGGCGACAACACGACGAATGACGGTCGGCCATCAGCGGCGGCTACGGCTCGATGAATCTCATTGTCATCTGCGGGTGAAACGAGAAAGAGAATGTCTGCGCCTTCCTTCACATACATTTCTATCCGCGCAATCGCTTCGTCGATCCCTGGGTGGGGCGGCAGTCGGTGCGCGCCAGGATCAGGATGCCCGACTCTTTCGCTGCCTCCACCGCCGCACGAATCTTCATGCCTGCCTCCTCGCGTGGCAGGCAAGGCTTGCCGGCTGAGGTTAGCGCGCGGGGGGTGATCTTGTCCTCGATCAGGATCGCCGCGGCGCCGGCACGGCCATAGGCTCGTACCGTCCGCTGCACGTTCATCGCGTTGCCGTAGCCATGATCGCCATCGGCCAGCACCAGGGTATCGGGTGCCGCGCTGTGCACCATGTTGAACGAATCAAACATCTCGGCGAACGACAGCAAGTCGAGGTCGGGGCCACCTAGTCGGCTCGCTGCAACACAAGAACCGGATAGGAACGCGGTCTTGAAGCCAGCGCATGCGGCCAGCTTGGCGCTGAGCCCGTCCCATACTGCCGGCATTACGACAAAACCGGGTTTGGCGAGATGAGCGCGCAGACGTTCGGGCGGGTTCATGGCTTTTCCCTCGAGCATGGATGATTGCGCTCTAGGATAAGGCAGCTTCCCCAGAGCCACCAAGTCACACGCTGCGCACGCCGCACTATGCCTCTGTCATACACGGCCGGATTGAACAACGAACTGCCCGTCAGAGCTTGATGTCTGACGGGCATCGGTGGCTCGGGTCACCACAGCTTGTAGCGTCTGACGATGCAACTGACCTACGCGGGTATCGGTAGACGCTGACGATAATTCAGGACGCCGTCGTTTGTCTCCGTGTCTCGCTTGGGCTCAGAGATGTCGAAGACCTGTTCGCCGAGCGTGCCATCAGCTGACGCGGATAGGAAAGACTTGGAGCCGTTGCGTCCAGAGCAGGAAGCTGCGTGATCTCGTCGGCTGATCGTCCGGCCTCCCTGAATGATCCTAGCCGCGACTGCAGCCTTCCAGTCGGCGGGCAGTGGCAAAACCTGGCCGATCAGGCGGCGATGCAACGTCAGCGCAGAGATACCGGCTATAGTCACCCTACTTCGACAGCGCCCTGATAGGATGGTATCCCTGCCGGCATTCTGGCCTGCGGGCGGCCTCGAGACATCGGCCGCGTTGGACATCATTCCACGGCTCGTTGACGATTCGCGCGAGCAGAGGGTTGTGCCGAAGCGATTGCCTGGGAGCAAGATCATGTGCCGCAGCATCAAGACATTGTTTAACTTTGATCCTCCGGCGACTGATGCGGAGATACGCGCCGCCGCGCTCCAGTTCGTGCGCAAGCTGAGCGGCTTCAACTCGCCTTCAAAGGTCAATGAGGCCGCCTTTGGCGACGCGGTCGAAGAGGTGTTTGAAGTGGCACGCCGCCTCATCGACAGGCTGGAAACGAGCGCTTCACCGCGCAACCGAGAGGAGGAAGTGGACAAGGCGAGACAGCGCGCGGCCGAGCGGTTTGGGCGGCCGGCTTCGGCTTGAGGTCCTAGCGATTGCGGGCTCAGGCATAGGCTGGTGATATGCGACGGCGAGTTCATCAGTTTCATCGTCGATGGCCCAGACGATGGCGAACCGGTCTATCAGGCCCTGGCGCGTCAGCATTGCGGATGCTCATCAAACCCGCGGATAGACGCCATCTGTCCTTTGATCCTGCGATGGTCCTACTCCAGCCGGTTGTTCAGATAGACACTCGTCCGCAAGAACATCACGCTATCCGTCGCGCAGTTCTTGCCTCGCGTCGGAGCCCGGCCCAGTCCGGCCAAGCTGGTGGGCGTCGCTCGACTATCCTGTTCGCCAACGCGAAGGCGGCAGGAGGACTGTGGGTTATTCCGCAGCAATCCGCGGGGGCGAGCGCTCGTCGAACACTGCACGCAGTTTCGGCGGCGACATCGGCAGATCCCGCAACCGCAGCCCCGTCGCGTCGGCAATCGCGTTAGCAACCGCGGCCATCGGTGGCACGATCGGGACCTCGCCCACGCCGCGTGCGCCAAACGGATGCCGCGGGTTCGGCACCTCGATCAGAATCGCGTCGATCATCGGCAAGTCGGAGCAAACCGGTACGCGGTAGTCGAGGAAGCCGGGGTTCTCCAAGCGGCCGTCCTGGTCGTAGACGTATTCCTCATTGAGCGCCCAGCCAATGCCCTGCGCCACACCGCCCTGCATCTGGCCCTCAACATAAGAGGGATGTATGGCCCGGCCCACATCCTGGATCGCCGTGTAGCGTAGGATCTTGACGTGGCCGGTTTCCGGGTCGACCTCGACATCGCAAATATGCGTCGTGAACCCGGGCGCCTGGCCTTGTGCATTGATCTGCACTTCTGCGCTGATTGGGCCGCCGGTGCGGGCCGACCGCGCGGCAATGGCGGCCAGATCAAGCGGTTCGAAGGTGCCGGCATTCAGCCCCGCCGGGTACACCTTGCCGTCCTTCCACTCGACTGCGTCAGCGCTGATTTCCCACATGATCGCAGCGCGCTTTTTCAACACCTCGATGACATTCTCCGCCGCCTGCGTCACCGCCATGCCGCCGGCGAAGGTCACGCGGCTACCGCCGGTGGAGGCGCTGAACCCGATCGCGGTGGTATCGCCAACCACCGGGCGGACGTGCTCGAACGGGATCTTCAGCACCTCAGCGACCATCATCGCCATCGAGGCGCGTGAGCCGCCGATATCGGGATGACCCTCGGTCACGGTGACGGTGCCGTCCTCGTTGACATGCACTGCGGCACTCGATTCGCCGCCGGCATTGTGCCAGTAGCCCGAGGCAATACCGCGTCCCTGATTGGGCTTCAGCGCGATCTTCATATGGTCGCTGGCACGCGCGGCCTCCAGCGTCTTTTGATAGCCGATATTGACCCAGGTGATGCCGTGCGTTGCCTTGACGCCGTCTTTGGCACCGTTGATTTCGCGCATCCGAAGCGGTTCGATGCCCAATTCGTGCGCCAGTTCGTTCACGCAGCTTTCCAATGCGAACGACCCGATTGGCGCGCCCGGCGCACGGTACGCCGCAACCTTCGGCCTGTTGCACACCACGTCGTAGCCGACGGTCAGGGCGTTCGGGAAGTCGTAAACCGCCATCGCGCAGATGCAGCCCTGCTGTACCGGTGATCCAGGGAATGCACCAGCCTGGTATTTGAGGATACTTTGTGCCGCGACGATATGACCGTCTCTCTTGGCGCCGAGCTTGACTTCGACAACGGCACCAGAAGTCGGACCAGTGGCGCGAAACACCTCTTCGCGGCTCATCACGATCTTGACCGGGCGCCCCGACTTCTTCGACAGCATATAGGCAAGCGGTTCGAGATAGATGATCGTCTTGCCACCAAAGCCGCCGCCGATCTCGGCCGGGATGGCCCGGATATTCGCGATATCCGCGCCGCAGATGCGCGAGGTGTAGGCGCGCACCATGAATTGACCCTGGCTCGAACTGTAGATTGTCGTCTGGCCGTCGGCCCCGACCGAAACCAGACAGGCGTGCGGCTCGATATAGGCTTGGTGTACCGGCTTCGTCGTATAGCGCCGTGCGATCACCACGTCGGCTTCCTCGAAACCGACCTCGACATCGCCCTTGGCGAAACGCACAACCTTGGCGATGTTGGAGGGCCTCTCGGGCTTCGGCTCGATCCCCGCAGTAAAGATATTGTCGTGCAGCAGCGGTGCGTCTTCTGCCATTGCCGCTTCGACATCCATCACGTGCGGCAGGACTTCATATTCAACCTCGATTAAGTCGAGCGCCTGCTCGGCGATCAGCTGCGAGATCGCCGCGACCGCGGCCACCGCGTGGCCCTCGTAGAGAACTTTCCCCTTCGCCATGCAATTCAGCGACATGTCGCGCAGATTGTGCGGCGCGGCGCCAATATGCGCACGATCGGGCGTGACATCGGGAAAATCGGCGCGGGTGATGACCGCCCTCACTCCGGGCAGCGCCCGCGCCTTTTCGGTATTGATCGATATGATCCGGGCGTGAGCATGGGGGCTGCGCTTGATGCGCCCCCACAGCATACCTGGCATCGTCATGTCGGCGCCGAAATTGGCCCGGCCCGTGACCTTGTCGACGCCGTCGGGGCGGATCGGCCGGGTGCCGACTACCTGAAGCGCAGTCTTGTCGAGATAGCTCATTTGCACCCTCCCTCGCCGCGTGTCCGACGCCGCACATGGTATTAGAGACCGTCGCTGCGAGGTTCTCGGGGACCTTGCTCGCCGGCGATCGGTCTCCCATTCCGCTTATAAGGCTCATCGATAAATATCAAGGTCGGGCGTTGCGCTGGACGGCGGTCCTGCCTTTTGATTGGGCGGTTGTTCGAGCCGCAGGTATGCGTATCAATTGTCATGTCTGATGCCAATGCGTGGCGTGATACAGTCGACGACGCGGTGATCCGGAAGGAGTAAGCGAGTGGCGAAACAGATTCTTTGTGGCTTTGGCGTGGACATCGATGCGGTCGCGGGTTGGCTCGGCTCCTATGGCGGCGAGGATTCTCCCTCCGACATCCAGCGCGGTATGTTCGCCGGCGAGGTAGGCGTGCCGCGGCTCCTGAAACTGTTCGACAAGTACAAGCTCAAGGCGAGCTGGTTCATTCCCGGCCATTCGATCGAAACCTTCCCCGAGCAAACCGCAATGATTGTCACTGCGGGTCACGAGATCGGCGCGCATGGCTACTCTCACGAGAACCCCGTGGCGATGACGCGTCGGCAGGAAGAGGACGTGCTGAAGAAGTCGATCGAACTGATCGAAAAATTCTCTGGCAAGAAGCCGCGCGGCTATGTGGCGCCGTGGTGGGAGATGTCGGCGGTGACCGCAGAGCTCTTGCTGCAAAACGGGTTTCGATACGACCACAGCCAAGCCTATCACGATTTCCTGCCGTTCTATGCTCGGGTCGGAGATTCCTGGACCAAGATCGATTATTCAAAACAGGCGGCCGATTGGATGCATCCGCTGCAGCGTGGCAAGGAGGTCGATCTGGTGGAGATCGGCGCCAACTGGTACGTGGACGATCTGCCGCCAATGATGTTCATCAAGAAGTCGCCGAACAGCCATGGCTTCGTCAATCCGCGACATCTGGAGGAGATGTGGCGGGACGAATTCGACTGGGTCTATCGCGAAATGGACTACGCGGTATTCCCCATCACCATCCATCCCGATGTGAGCGGCCGACCGCAGGTGCTGCTTATGCTGGAGCGGCTGATCGGGCACATCAATGCGCATCACGGCGTGCGCTGGGTGACAATGGAAGAGATGGCGGAGGATTTCCGCGCACGCCAGCCATTCCGGGCATCGTAGGTCGCGCCACATGTGCGTGCTCTGCGGCCAGATGTTCGGCGAGATTCACTGGTCGGAACGTCAGCTCGATCCAGTACAGGTGAGCTATGGATTGAACGAAACCAGGCGTCGGCAGGAACGGCACGCACGTATCCGCCTGCTACGAAAGGTATTGACGCAGTACGGGCTGGAGGTCGGCGACGATGGGAGCGCCACCAGCTACGTAGTTGGCAATCGCAAGGGCGATCAACAGCTCGCGGCATCAATGGGGGAGTTGTGGCGGGTCGCCGAGCAGTTGGCCGGCAAGCCGCTCGACCCGCTGGACGAGGGCCTGCTGGAGCGGCTGCGCAATATCGAGAGCAACGCATGACGCGACGCGGACGGCGCGCCATTACGATCCTTACCGGCTTCCTTGGCAGCGGCAAGACGACATTGCTGCGGCGCTATCTGACAGAGCAAGCGAGCGGCGATATTCACGTTATCATCAACGAATATGGTGCCGTCGGCATCGACCATCATCTCGCGCGCATGGTCGAGGACCAAACGATTCTGCTGCAGGGCGGCTGCGTCTGCTGTGGCCGTCGCGAGGAACTGGTCGGCGCGCTGCGCGACCTGCTAAACCGAGAGCAAGGCTGCGTGGGTGCGGTGCGCCGGGTGGTTATCGAGACGAGTGGGCTCGCTGACCCGGTACCGGTCATGTTCTCGCTGGCAACTGACCCGGTGTTGCGGCACCAGTTCGACGTGCCTTTGGTCGTCGTCACCCTGGCCGCCATCGATGCGGAGTCACAGATCCGGCGCTATGAGGAGGTCCGGAAGCAGATCATCGCGGCCGACCGGGTGGTCATCACAAAGTCCGATCTCACCACCCGACAGGAGGTTGCGCGGTGCCGCGTTGCAATCCGGGCGCTCAATCCCACCGCACGCATCATCGTGTCGCCTTTCGGCGAGGCTTACGAGACCCTGGCGCCAGATGAGGGGCAGGAAGACAAGCGACAATCGCGGGCGGTTCTGCGCGATTCGACAGTCCTGCCGCCGCCGCATTCTTCCGTACGCTCGACTTCACTGGCGTTCGACACCCCGCTCGACTGGATGAGCTTCGGCGTCTGGCTGAGCATGTTGCTGCAGGTGCATGGGCCGAACGTGCTGCGCATAAAGGGGCTGCTGGACATCGGCGACGCCGGCCCGGTGGTGATGAACGTGGCGCAACACGTGGTACATCCGCCAGAACACTTGCCCGCTCGGCCGTCGGGCGAGCGTCATTCCAATCTCGTGTTCATCACCCGCGAGATCGACCCTGAGCGCATCGCCAATTCGTTGGAGACGTTTCAGCGTGCGGCCGGCCGATCCGATCTGCATGTAGTACGCCTTGGCTGATGCGGAGGCGGGCAGCGTCGTCCGCCGCCCGCCAGCCTCACCCCAAGGCGACCTCGTGCCAGTTCATTGCGGATAGACGATCGTCCGCAGCATCACCCGTCGTTCTTCAGGTCTAGCATCTCCGGCGCCGCGATGCATCGTGGCGCGCTCATCCCACATGAGCACATCACCAACCCGCCAGTGATGATAGTAAACAAATCGGTCGTCGGTGGCAATCGTGGTCAGCTCATCGATCAGCGGCCAGGCGTCCTCCTGGGTCATGCCATCGAAACCATGGGTGTGCATTGGGTTAACAAACAGGATGGGCACCCCGGTCACTGGATGGCGCGTGATCGCCGGCCGCCGTTGTTCCTCGTATTTCTTGTCGGTGGTCCCCTTGTCGCCACCATAAAGCCGGTCGCCGGCGGGACCGCTCTGTCGGCCGTGCAACGCCGTCATCGCGGCAAGCTGACGTTGCCGTGGCTCCGGCAGACGCGCATAGGCGGCGCGCATGTCGGCAAACAGCGTACCGCCCTTCTCCGACGGAACCTCCTTGGCATGCAGGATCGCGAGCAACGGTAGTTCATCCTCGAAGGTCGAATCAGTGTGCCAATCGGTCGCCCGCCTGACGCCGAACCAGTCGACTTTGCCGTCGGCGTCCACGTTGGTGATCCAGGAGACGTCCTCATTGTCGGCGTGACGATACTTGACCAGTGAGTGCTTACGAGGGACGCCAAAGACGCGGCCAAAAGCCGCGAGCTCGTTTGCGCCGAGATCTTGGTCACGAAAGACCAGAACCGGATGGTTCGCGAAGGTCTGATGGATCCAGGCGATCGTGGGCGCGTCAAGCGCTGTGGCGAGGTTGATACCAAGAACCTCGGTCCCCACAGGCTCCCCGAGGGGGCGAAGGGTCGGGATCGGTGACATGTTTGTCCTCCCGTAGGTCTCTTCATAAGTATGCTCACGGCCGGCCGCGCGTCACAATGACTGGGTGTCGGTGCGGCACTCATCCACTATCAGCGGAAGCAGCTGGCCCCATGGCCCGCTGCTCGCTACGGTAGAACATCACAGACTGCGGAGGTCACTCGCTCATTCTCGGGTCGGCCGCAAGCGGGCAGAGTAAGCACCGCTCAACGATCAGATAGACCAGAGCCTCGATCGATGGGGCCAGGTTCTCGACCCCCTGCGGGGCGTCGGTCCGGGAGCTGCAGCTGTCGCCTGCGGAGAGTCAGCCGTTTCGTAGCTCACGTTGACAGGGAAAGAACCGGTGGCCACGTGCATATGCTCGACCGTGCCGGGTGCGTGGGCAGCGGCCGGACCCAGGACGGTGGACGGAGGGATCTGATAGCGCACAAAGTCAATGCGGCTGCCGGGGCCTGCTGGTCCAAGGCTGTCCCAGGAGGCGGGATGTTCACCGCCAGCTCCCTGGTCACGGCGTAGAACGCGGATTCGGAGCGCCGGATTAGTGCCGCCGTCGATCAGAGCAGCAGCGCTGACCCCCTAGCGCTTCAGCGAGCCGCACCACAGTGGTGACGGTCGACGACTTCGTTCCGCCCTCGACGTCCGAAATCATGCGAAGAGGAAATGCGGCTGCGCGCCGTCAGTTCGCGCAAGCTAAAACGAGCCGCCTCGCGCTGCTTCATGCAGGTCCCGCATGCAAGGAGCAGGGACTTTGGACAAGGCCGAATTCGAGGCGGAACTACGCCGCGACGGCTATCGGCTTGTAAACAGCAGCGTAAAGCCGAACCTGGTTGCGCCTAATCATTGCCATGACTTCGACGCCAAGGCGTGGGTCCTGCGGGACGCGATTTCCTCTAGCCGCAAAAGCGGAGGAGAGCGCAAGGAACCTGTGCGGCAGCTTCCGCTTAGGTCAGCCGGCTTCGGGCGGGACCGTTGCCGCGATCGTTGGACGCGCAGCCAAGCGGTCGAACCATTCCCGAAGTCTCGGGTGCCCCTCGCGCCAGCGGAAATCGTGATTTCGCGCTTCGAGCCCAAGCGCGCAGACCAACACGATCTGCGCCAGATTGAGCTTACCTTGCATTGTTGGACAATGGATTTCCGTTTCCCACAGGTCGATCAACCGCTTGGCGCGATCCGTCTCGTGCCGAATGATCTCAGGCGATTGCTCATGCGCGGGGCGTCTTGTTTCGCGAAGCCAGACCGATAGGCCATCCAGCAAGCTGGTCGCGAGAGCGCCGAGGCGAAGCGCCTCCCACATTCCCTTGTCCATCGGCAAATCGAACTCCGGCTTGCCGTCCAGGTGATCCAGGTAGCGGCAAATGACCGAGGATTCCTCCAGCCCCACCCCGTCGTCACGCACCAGAAAAGGAACCCGGCCCGACGGAGCGATCCTGTAGTACGGACTGTCCACGGATCGTGTTTGAGCAACGACAATCTCCACTCGGTCTTCTAACTGCTTTTCGAGAACAAAGATCCTGGCGATCCGAGCATAGGGCGAGCCTGGTGTGATGTAGAGTTTCATCGTTATGTCGACCCTCCTGCAGCAAAAGCGAAACGCTCATGGTGATCCCGCACCTGGAAACTCAATCGCCGGAGTTTCGCCGGGTTCTCAATGTGGTACGTGTAGCATTGAGATAGCGTAGACGTCGCTGGGCGGTTGCAGCGAATCATCACACCTGCCGAATTGACCAGGCATGAGGTTGCAAGCTACTCAGAGACAGACCCTGTGCCCAACTCGCTCATACACTCAGCCCAACGATCGAGGCGACGCGCTTCGCTGTCTGGATTGGATCGTGTTGATTAAGGAGGCACACGCCGTGCCCATCTGAGTAACTTCCTGCTCATTGCAGCTGCCATGGCGTCAGAAGAGGATCCGTGACGCCTGCTTAGATTTTATGTAGTTTCTCGAGGTCGCTGATATCGGAAGATGCGAATCCTCCGCGCCCCATAAGTGTGCCCCGCCACAGAGCTACGTCAACACCATCAGCAAGCGGATAGGCGCAATGCGAGCAAATCCAGCCCGTGGTAATGCTGAGGCAGATGGGTGTCGGCGCCGTTACCCGCCGAGTAATAGCGCAAGCTTGCCGCGTGCTCCTGACCGCCCCGTTAGTCTGGCCCGCAGGCGCGTGCCGCGGCGGTGATGACGTCGAGCGAGGCTCTAGCCCCATCGGCTTCGCCTTTTTCGAAGTCGCCCTCGAGCACGGCCATCTTGTTGGTCACGTGCGCAAAGCAGAGTACCCGGCGGCCACGCGCCCGAGCGAAGGCATAGAGCGCCGCGGCCTCCATCTCGACTGCGAGTGCACAATGCGCGCGCGCCGCGGCGATCGCGTCTTCGGTCTCGCGATACGGCGCATCGGTGGTCCAGGCCGTGCCGCGTTGCACCACCATCGGCAACGCCGCCAGAGCGGGCCACGCAGTGTCCGCAAGAGCTGCATCAGCCTCGGCATACAGCGCAGGCGCAAGGTAATGATGGCTGGTCCCTTCGTCACGCAGTGCGCGGTCAATCAGTACGAAATACGGAGTCGAGCCGACTGCAGTGATCTGTCCGGCCGAGGTCACACTGATCAGCAGTTGGCAGCCTGACACAAACAGTTGTTCGGCCACTAGCACTGCGAATGGGGCGCCAACGGCCAGGCCGACGATGCCGAGCGTGAGTCCGTTATGTTCGGTCACGTCCATGTCGGTGTGATAGCACGCCCACGCTGCTGTGCGACGCGATTGCCCGCTGGCACGCAGCATGCGTACGATGTCGCCGTCCGGGTCCAGCGCGCAGACAGCCGGCACGGAAGATTCCGGCAGGCCGCGCTGGCGACGCGCCTCCCGAAGCAGGTTCCCCGGCTGGAATACCGATGGCGCATCATACGTCTTGTCCGCGAGAAGTTCAGGTGCCTGCCGTCGCTTTGCCATGCCACCTCCTCTAGTACCCCCCGTCGTTGATACTGCGGCCGATCTCTGAATCGATCTCTCCGGCAATTCCGGAGATGTGTCGTGACCGCGCAACAACCTGCCGTCAAGAAGTACATCGTCAAGCTTACCGCCGAGGAGCGTACTCGGCT